>JAFSKY010000002.1 GCA_017448685.1 Synergistaceae bacterium | reverse complement strand
GCGCCTCCTGAAAAGCGCGGTAAGGGGCGGCCTTCTGGATTTGCTCTCAACGACAAGAATACGTGCTGAGCTTGAAGTGAACGCAAAAGAGTCATGTTTCCGCAAAATCGTAATGCGTATGCAGGAGCTTGGAGTGTGGAATGCGCTCTTTACGGGAATGAACGTAGGTCCTGCGACATATCACCGTTTGAGGGTGCTTGAACATTTCATGAAACAGTCAAACGTTCACGGGATAAACTTCAAGGGTATGGAGTGGATTGTGAAAATGGCTGTGGTGTTCACGGACTCGAAGCCTGAGGTGAGATTCTCTGCGATGGACAGAATGAGCCTCAATCCCGGCGAACGTGAGCAGCTCACAAAATGCTTCACGCAATGGCCTAACGTGGAGAAATTCTGCGCAGGAAGCAAGAACGTGAAAAACTCGGAGGCATATTTATTCTTCAAGGACTATTCACCTGTTCAATTGCTGTACTGGCTGACGTGCCTCAAATCACGCGAAGCAAGGCGGCTTGTCGTTGAACATCTTGAATTGTGGGTAGGCTACAAAGGCAACATGACCGGCAAAGATCTTCAGGCTATGGGCTTGAAGGGTAAGGAAATCGGCGATGCTCTGGCCATGATAAAACTTGCTGTGATTGACGGGGAAATACGTAGCCTAGAGGACGAAATACAGTACGTGAAGCAAAATATTCTTGGGGAGGATGAATGAGGCTGATATGTGCTAAAATTCGCGCATGAAACAATCTTTTCACAAAGGAGACTTCACCATGAAGCACAAAAGTTTTCACATTCTTCTGATGGTCGCGGTAATGTTGTTCGCGGTCATCACTCTTGGAGGTTGCGGCGGCGGAAACTCCAATTTCGCGGCAAACAATGGGGGGGGGGAGTATTGACGTAAATAACCCTTCCCTGACAATGCGAGAAGTCTGGAATGACCAAGAAGCAGCTACGGAAATTGTCAGCCGCTTGGAATCATTCGATGTAATCAAGATGCTCTTCATCAGCATGGACCTTATCGAGCAAAAAGATGACGGCTCAGTAACAATGAAGCACATCCAAATGGGCGAGTCAATCTTGGGGGACGCTGATAACCCCGAACTCCCTTACGACAAGGAAGAACTCCTCAAACGCTACGAGAGCGAAGACATAATAATACTCCTGAACGCGGACATAAACCTAATCAACAGCGTGCGTTCGGACTTGGGAGCTACACCAGAAGACGAGAGCATTCTCGGAGGTCATGACAGGCTCGATGCTTACGCCGTGGCTCGCGTCAATACTTTCGGCCTCATCAGCAATTTCAGCTACATCGTGCCAAAAATGGACGATCCTGAATCTGATGACATTGTGCTTACCTCTGATGACGTATCCGTAATCGAAAACGTTGATGAAGAGGAAGCCGTTTCTGATGATCAGACACCAGAGCTAGGACAGCCGGATAGTTCAGACGTTCTCCCAGAGGAATTATCACCGTATGAGTTGCAAGTTAGACGCTGGGTCAGCTTCCTTCAGTGGATGGGCAACATCGCCGCTGAAGCCCTCAGAGACCAAGCCACAGCCGCAATATTCGCCGCAGAAGCAGCACAACATGACCAGCTTACCCTTATAACCAGTGCTCAGACAAAAGATTGGGCTCAAACGTTCAACTATACAATGGGTCTGAAATCCTATGGTGGCGGCTCATACACTGCAGTTCGGACAAATACGGTCAAATACAAGATATACACCGCTCACTCGTTCACAAACGGCAAGGATTACTACCTTGTCCACTGCGAGGCTTCGACAAATCCCGACACATGGTTCGACTCCTACGTAGACGACGGCACATGGAAGCATAATTTCCTGTGGGGATACACAAAGGAGTTCGGCGTTGAGCAGACTATTGACGGTGGCGGGATGGGGACTAGTGATGTCGCACTGTATGACAGTACTCCCGAGAACCTCAACGAGAAAAAGACCTATTCCGACAGCAAGACGTGGAATATAAGCGGCACACTTGGTGTCAGCAAGGACGGAATATCTGCTGAAGTGGGCGGAGGCTTCTCACACACAAAGGACTTGTCTTGGGAGGTTACGGAATACAAGATAGTCAATGACAGCGAGAACCGTGACCACTTAGCGGGCGCGAAATGGTACGCTGACGTGAATAGCCCTGAGACCGGAAGCAAGCATTACGTTGGCGCACCGTTCAGGTACTATCGCGACGTGAAGGCCACGCCAGCCTCAACGAAGCAGCTAAAGTATGAATCTGAGTGGATTTGGGAGGTTGGCAAGAACTACTGGAAGTCCCACCCAACTATCAAGATGAACGTTAGTATGTGGAATGAGAACGGCCTGACTAAGGGATGGACTCGAGCTGGCCAGTATTACAAGGATCGCACGGATCAATATTTCAGACATTCCAAGTCATTCTCTCTGATACTGGATCAGCCGTCTCACATAACGGTTGACCAGACCAACATAATAGCCAAGCGCGAGGGCGAGGACGTTGTTATCGGATTCCTCTGCGATTATAGCTGGAAGGTTGAGAGCGATGCGGATTGGTGCGTAGTCAATAATAAATCCGGCGATGACACAGGCAGAAATGGGAAGACTGTAACCTTCACAGTTGATTATAATCTCGCATTCCAATCTACTCGCGAGGCTACAATAACAGTTAAGCAAATTCTTCCAGACGGTAGCACGGACAATACAGCTACAGTTAAGGTTTCGCAATGGGGTTCACCTTGGTAGCGGCGTGCAGTGAAGACAACTCTCCCGAACAGCAGTAGCGTATAATACGCGCAGAAGTTCAACAAATCCCCTTGTTGTTCATCGACAGGGGGATTCATTTTTCAGGAGGCAACAATGGACATACAATATTTGCTCTGGCTACAGGATTTCCGCAACAGCATAAACGGCGCACTTGATCCGTTTGTCGAATGGATTTCGCTTTTTGGCATAAGAGAAGCTCTCATGCTTCCCGTTCTCGTGTATTGGTGCATCAACAAGCGCAAGGGACTCTTCATCCTCTACGCGTGGAAAATCAGCCAGACCATCAACGCGGCCGTAAAGCTCACAGTCTGCGCATATCGTCCTTGGATTCGCGATTCGAGGATTATTCCTGCTGGCGATGCGATAAAGACAGCTGGAGGCTACTCGTTCCCAAGCGGACACACGATGATGGTTACCCCGATTTACGGCGGAATGGCAACATGCACACGCAACAAGCTCATTCGTGCGTTCTGGGTAGTGATGATACTGGCTCTCATGATTTCGCGGAACTATCTCGGTGTTCACACCCCTCAAGATGTCGTTGTGGGACTCATTCTCGGCGTGTTGTCGCTGTACATTGCGCAATGGGGGTTGAGCTACATTGACAGACACCCGGAGAAGGACGGCCTCGTTATGCTGATTTCGGGACTCGCGGGAATATTGACGCTTGCATATGTCGTGTACAAGCCATACCCTATGGACTATGTTGACGGGAAATTGCTTGTTGACCCGGTGAATATGCAGATTGATGCTTGGGGCGATGCTGGAGCAATGGCAACGTTTGCGGCTTGCTGGTACATTGAGAGCCGCTTCATCAAGTTTCAGGAGACAGGCTTCGGCGTGAAGGGGATAATTCTCTGCGTGCTGGGAATGATTCCGCTGTACTGGCTGATATGGCACATCGGCGGGGTTATGTCTGGGATATTCGGCGCGCATGTCGGTAAGTTCATGGCCAAGTCTGCGCAAATAGTCTACATTATGGTGATATGGCCAATTGTGATTAGGCTGTTCTGTGGCAAGAAGGCGTAAAATTTTCCGGCTCAAAGCGTGAAAGATTCCCTCCTGTGAAAATCGTGGGGGGAATTTTTTTTTGCGCACAAAAAAACTTAACGCACCATCAATCACAATGCCCCATCCATATGCGGAATTTGTAACATTCCAGCTGAAACTTGCTATAATTACCCGCGAAATTCACAACGACAAAGGAGCGATTCTTGTGGCTGATATAGTAACGTTAGTGATGGAGTCCCGCGAGAAAACTGGCAAGGGCGAAAATGGCAGATTACGCCGTGCAGGATATGTACCCTGCGTGATTTACGGCCCGGAGATTTCCCCGAACATTATCGGCAAGGTCAACATGCGCGAGATTGAACGCATACTCGCAGGCAGGTGGGAATCAACACGCCTCAACGTGAAACTTCCTGACGGACGCGAGGAACTGTGCTTGATTCGCGAGGCACAGACACACCCATTAACCGACATGCCTCTTCACATTGATTTCCTGCACCTTGTGAGAGGGCGCAAAATCACGGTCAACATTCCTGTTGAGGTTACCGGGCGCGATGAATCACAGGGCGTTAAGGACGGCGGAGTCCTTGAGGCTGTTCACGAAATCGAGGTTGAGACATTGCCGATGAGCATTCCTGATGTGATTACGGTTGATGTTTCCGGGCTTGGCATTGGCGACGCGATTCACGTGAAGGATCTCACATTGCCGGAGAATGTTACGGCACTCGCTGACCCTGAAGAAGTCGTTGCTATCGTGGTAACCTCACGCGGAGTTGAGGACGCAGCCCCCGAAGAGGAAGAAACAGCCGCCGCTGATGTGGAAGTCGTAGCGAAGGGTAAAGCTGCCAAAGAAGACGAATCTGACGAGGACAAGAAGTAATTCGTAATGAAACTCATAGTCGGCCTTGGCAATCCCGGAACTGAATACGCGTTCACCCGTCATAATATGGGCTGGCTTTGCGCTGACTTTATCGCGGTCAACAACAATCTAGGCAAGCCACGCCAGAATTTTCACGGCGAGTTCTGGAAGTGGAATGATGTTGTAATCCTGAAGCCACTAACCTTCATGAACTCAAGCGGAATTGCCGTAAGTGAGGCTGTGAGCTTCTACAAGATTGAGCTTGATGACATACTCATAATCTATGATGACATGGCCTTACCTTTTGGGAAATTGCGTTTGAGGGCGCAAGGTTCTGCGGGCGGGCATAATGGGGTGAGTTCGATTCTTGGGGCATTGGGTGATTTGCACGTGCCAAGACTCAGAATCGGAATCGGAAAAGCTCCCAGCAGCATGATAAATTACGTGCTTGGACATTTTGACGATGAAGAACGTGAACGATTGCCCGGTATATTGTCCAGTGCTGAAGAGGCCGTAAATGCGTGGCTGACTCAGGACATCCAAAAGGCTATGACATTCGTGAACGCAGAAAATAACCCTCCTGAATGAACAGGGGGGTTTTTCATTACCACGTCTATATTTTTGCCGTGAGTCTCATCAATACCGGGTCAGAGTTTTTCGTTTTGGAGAAGCCTCTTCCTTCACGCAGGGAAATTATCTCATAGCCCATTGCCCTCATAATAGCGGCTAATTCTTCAGGCTCTATGAATCTCCTATAATGCCCATCATGAATGAACGCATTGTCCCCTATGCTTTCACCCAATCCGTAAAGGTCATCGCGTACAGTTCTGGCTTCAATGAAGATTTTTCCGCCCGGCATGAGAACATGTTGTATGTTGGTGAGAAATTCATTCTGCTGTGAGGAGCTTATCGCGTGAAGAGTGAACCTGCTGTAGGCGTAATCATACCTGCGTGAGTAAATTCTGCTGTCATTCACGAAATCCCCGCAGAAAAACTCAGCGTCATTCCGTCCTGAAACAATAGCAGCAAGCCTTCCCACAGCGACATCAGAAGCGTCAATGCCTGTTACGTTGAGGCCGTTGGAGAGAAAATACAAGCTGTCTCTTCCATTTCCGCAACCTATATCGAGAATGCTTCCGCCGCTGTCAAGTTCGCAGAGTATGCTTTCCGCAAAG
>JAFSKY010000026.1 GCA_017448685.1 Synergistaceae bacterium | reverse complement strand
TGCGTGATTATAGCTACATTACACACTTTTGTCTACACCTTTCATGAAAATTTTTCGCGCATTATATCATAGTTTTTCCGCCTCAAGGCCGTGAGTGTTCAGCGAGAACTTTTGCCCGCGCTGTGTTGTCGAATGGCCACATTTCCCCGAATCTGTAATCCCATTCATCCGGCACAAACTGTGAGAACCCATTAGCCCCAGCAAACGTCATTTCCCCGAAATATATATGCCCTTCAACAAGATACAAATCAACACGCACTTGATCAAAGCCTTCACACAGAATTTTCACTATACGTTTCATGTCCTCAAATTCAGGCGGGCGGGGGCATTCGTAATCAGTATTGGGAATACGTATATCCTTGCGGAATGGTTGAAGCTCCCAGTCCATATTGTATATGTTGCGTCTGTGGTCGCCAAAGCGGTCAAAGTCCGTCCACATAAACACGGGTTCTCCGTTAAGGCACGTAAACTTGTAGTCGCTTATGGCATCCCCTAAATATTGTTCGATTATGATTTTGTGCGGAATGTCCCTGTAATGCATTTCAAGACTCAGAAAAGCCCAGTCCCTTTTGAGGAAGCCTTCATATTTCGCTCTCAGCATTCCCATGTTGATTTTGCTCTTATCCCTCACAACCGTAACACTCTTAGAGTCATGTGTGCATTTAATGACGAATTTATCCGGGAGCGCGTCAAAGTCTATATCATCGAACGAGTCATACACTCCCAGCAGAGGCACAAGATATTCGCTCCCAATACGCTCAGCAATCCACTCACGAGCCGCAAATTTATCCGCTAACCTCGTTTTCAGCGGTGTGGACATATACAGCTTCGAGACGTGTATTTTCTCGTTGTAGGTTTTTGGGTTGTCCCAGTCAAGTTTGCGCCCAAACATGGCCTCATACCTTCTGCTGAGTTCCGCTTCAAGTTCCGCGTATGTCATGCGTGAGTGCATTTCCTGCTCCCATAAGAGTTTGCGCTCAAAACGCCTCTTCCACATTGACAGCAACAACGGATGTGAGTCCGTTATCAGCCTTGACTTGATGAACTTCTTTACGCCCTCCAGCATAATTTACCTCCCTGCTTCAATCTCGCCTAGTTTTTCCTCGAACCCGTATATTGTCGGGTCAATCGAGTCTACCGTTTTGTTCAGCTCATCCATCAGCCTGAAACGTCTGTTGCTTGGAAGCTGGTTAGCGAACCTCTTTACCTTCAACAGTGCCTGCAAGTAATTCCGCTCATACTGGATAATCATTTTTGCGGCCATTAACGCGCTTGGATTCCCCTCATCAAGAAATAGCCCGGCCATCTCTAAATTCTCTTCTATTTCCATTTCGTCATACCATATTTCCGCAAGTATCTTCATGAATTTAGCACGGCGACTTCCTTTGGTGATGCGCTTCACGAGAAACTCAATCTTCCTCATTCCCGCTTTAAGCTCCCTCAGAACGTCATGAACCTTCCTCGATGGCAACGAATATTCCGCGATATACACAGCTTCATCCTCAATCAACACTTGACGGCGCAACAATCTCCCGTATGACGGAGTGAGCGTTATCACAGCAGGCTCTGAGGCTTTATCCATCAGCCTACGGAATATTGCCCCAGTCTTGAAACGCCCGCATTCAAACTCAGAGTCCTTCAGCCACGTAACATAGCCAGGATCAAACAGCCCTTTACGCCCAGCACGCCCGGACATCTGGAGGAACTCATTGCGTGTTATTGGCGAGTAGTTGTAGTAGTTCACCAGCTGAGCGAATATCACATACTGCGCAGGGAGATTCACGCCCAATGCAAGCGCGTTCGTCCCGCAAACAACATCAAGCAGCCTCTCACGGAATGCCGCCTCAACTAGTAGCTTCTCTTTTGGCAGCATACTACCGTGATATATCCCGACTCCCTTGTAGATTCCCGGCAATGTCTTCTTCACCTCAAGAATCGCGGCTAATTCGTCAAGACGCTTCACGCTCTCAGGAGGTATGCGCTTCCTCGTCCGGGCTATTTGGTCGGCAAGGTCAACAACTCCCCGCTGTGAGAACAAAAACACTAACGCATCGTGTACCTCATACATTTTCAGGGGGTTATTGGGCTGGAATATAAGCTCCGTGACTCTCTTGCGTGCGGAATGAATCACGAAATCGCGCCCGCAAATGTCTGACAGGTATTTGCCGACATTCTTCACGCCTCCCAAAGTCGCCGACATCACAAGAATCTGCGTTGAAGGGTCAGTGTTCCTTATGCCGTCAATGTACATTCTTGCACGGCTTGAATCCGTAAATATGTAGTGAAGCTCATCAACGATTAGTTTTTGATTGGGGATTCGGGCGTATTTCATGGTGTAGATTTCCTGAGTACAGCAGATGATTGAAGCCCCTTCGTTGCGCTTGAAGTCTCCTGTTTCAATTCCAACGTCAAGCCCCATACGCCTCAAATCAAGGTAACGTTCGTTGCTTAATGCTTTTATCGGGGATGTGAAGATTATTCGTGATGAGTCTGGTTGAGTGTTGATTGTGCCGTCGCGGTTAAGGATTCCCGCCCAGAGATATGCCACTAAGGTTTTTCCTGAGCCTGTTGGGGCGGACAACACCGCGCTGTTATCCTTTATGTGATTGTAGGCGCGTATCTGCCAATCGTAAAAGTTTATGCCCAATGTGTGAATGATATTCCCTTTCGTGAAATGGGGGGCAGTCCGTAAGCCGGGTTCTGTGTGGTTAACGGCCATTTATCTGGGGAAATCCTCGCGGAAACCCTCAAGCGATCATTACCCTGAAGTAGGCGGGCAACCTTTAACCTTCGCTATT
The DNA here is from genome assembly GCA_017448685.1 of Synergistaceae bacterium. Lineage (GTDB taxonomy): Bacteria > Synergistota > Synergistia > Synergistales > Aminobacteriaceae > JAFUXM01. The sequence continues at coordinate 3,988 of JAFSKY010000026.1, read as the reverse complement.
TGATCTTGCTTCGGATGGGGCTTGCATAGCTCATGAATTGCTCCATGACTGGTGGGCTTTTACCCTGCACCTTTTCACCTTTGCCAGAAAAATCTAGTGTGTAGTGCTTAGTGTGTAGCGGTTAGAAACTACTCACCATTCACTTTCCACTATCCACTAAAATCCCCGGCTGTGTATTTTCTGTTGCGCTCTCCCTCGGATTGCTCCGGCCTGCTGTTAGCAGACATCCTGCCCTGTGAAGCCCGGACTTTCCTCCGAAAAATTCTCGGCGGCCGTCTGGACTGCCCTTGCGCGTATTGTATCACGCCTAAGCTATATTCCTGCGCAAATTCCCCTGAACATGTCAACAGCAGTCTCAAGAATATTGTCGTTGAAGTCATATTCCGCCGTGTGAATTGCCGGGTAATTCTCACCGTTCCCAATGTAAAATATTGCGCCCGGTATCATCTTCGTGTAAATCCCGAAATCCTCAGAGGCTCTCAATGCCTCGGCCATGTCGATAACTTGAAGCCCAAGAGATTTTGCGGCAGCTCTAACACGTTTAACGCAATGTGAATCGCTTGAAGTGTCCGTGAAGTAATCGCTGGCAGTCTTCGTGAGTGTCATTCCTTCTCTTGTGGCGAGTTCCTCAGCGCGGGATATTATTCCGTTGAAGGCTCTGCGCATGTCGGATTCATGTTCTGCCCTGACTGTGAGAGATATTGACCCTTCACCGGGGGAGATGCCGAAATTTTTTCCTCCGACATCAATATTCACGATTGCGCATAAAACTTCATCCCCCAATGCCCTAATATCATTCACCAATTCCGCAATGACATAGGCGGGATTAATGCCTTTTTCCGGCTCGCTTGCGTGTGAGGGTTTGCCGTGAAAGCTGAGGGTTATTCCTGCTGAGGCGTATTGACAGACTCCTTCACGAACGACAATGCTACCTTCAGGGAAGCCGCTCCAGTTATGGAACGCGTAAATCTCGTTGACGCTTCTCTCACGCAAAATGCTGACACATTCACGCGCGCCACGTCCGATTTCTTCCTCGTGCTGGAATATCAGGTACACGGATCTTTTCGCGGGCAATGCGTCAAGCTCAAGGGCGAGTCCGCATAACGCTGCGCAGTGTCCATCATGGCCGCATTTGTGGGATATGCCCGGATTCTGTGAGGCGTATGGGAGTGAGATTGACTCGTCCATCGGTAGAGCGTCCATATCAGCGCGGAATGCTATAGCCTTTGTGCCTTCAACGTAGCGTGAGGCGTAAAACCATTTCCCGCAGTCGATTACGGCTAGGCGTGTGTGTGTCTCGATGAAGTTCATGATGCGGCGTTTTGTGGCGGATTCATGGCCGGAGATTTCCGGGTATTGATGGAGTTCATGACGGAGGGCGATAATTTTCCGCAGGTTGTCTTTGTTCACAGTGAAATCACCTCGCTGTGAATGATAGCATTTAGTGTGAAATTCCGGGTAACTTTGGCGGTGTGTGAGGGCATGAAAAAAGCCCCCGTGTGATTGGGAGCTTTAGCCCTTATAGGAAGGTTCGTAACCCGTTATGGTGACCCCGCGGACTCGAGGTCTGACGTTTCAATCCCTTATAGGAAGGTTCGTAAGCGCAGGCGACGGGTTTTTGCATCGACAGCAACGGGTTTCAATCCCTTGTAGGAAGGTTCATAACGTACCAGGCAATGACTGGAGATGAGTGGTATGAGTTTCAATACCTCATAGGAAAATTCGTAATCCCCAACGCCACGCACCATTACGCTGGGGATTGTATCACGCTTGCAGAGATTACGCCAATCACAGCCCCATTACACCGAACATAATCACCCCCGCAACAGCACTCAGCATTAACACTTTTGGTATTGACACTTGAAACTTCATCAGCAACACCAAATCCACGACTCCCAAAATCACGGACGGCCAATGAACATTTCCCGCCTCAACGTAATTCACCAACGCCAAATCAGCCACAACCCCCGCTACCATTCCTACACACGCAGGTCGAACTCCCGTCATAATCTGGACGAGCCTCTTATTGTCCCGGAAATGCTCAAAGAACACCGCCGCCACAGCACAAAGCGTGTATGTCGGACTCAATGCACCCATGTTCGCCACAAACGCACCCAGAATCCCCGCAGCTTTCATCCCCGCAAATGTCGCGCAGTTCAACCCCAAAGGCCCGGGAGTCATCTCCGCAATCGCTACTATGTCTGACACCTCATGAGCCGTCATCCAGCCGTGTGAAATCATCTCGGACGATATTAGCGGAATCATTGACAGCCCGCCGAAACTCGTGAACCCGATTTTGACGAAACTCCAGAACAATTCAAGCAGTAGCATCACGTTTCCCCCTCTCGTAAAACTCGCATATGACTAGCCCCAATACTGCACCAATCACCACAAGCCACACAGGATTAACGCGCAGGAAAAAATACACCACGAACATCGCCAGCGCAACAACATAGCACGGAGGGAACTTGAACGCGCTTTTGAACAGTCCAGCGAGGGCAAACACTATCACGGGAGCTACAGCCGTCCTAACTCCCCTCATGGCCGAAGCTACCCACAAATTATTTTGGAACGCCGTATAGAATGCCGTTATCATCACAAGTATTATCATGGGTACTGTAATCATTCCCATCATGCAGGCTACACCGCCCCAGAAGCCTCCCATGTGATGGCCGAAAAGTATCGCGATATTCCCTATCATCGTGCCAGGAAGCGAACGGCCTATGCTGGTTATGTCTAGCAACTCTTCTTCCGTTATCGACTTCTCGCGCTTAACGTACACTTCCTGCATCTGTGCAACTATGCTCCATCCTCCACCGAATGTGAACGCTCCAAATTTCAGGAAGTCAAAATACAATTTCGCAAGCCTCAATGTGAATCCCCCTTTGACGCTCTAATTTCAGCTATAGTATCACGTAATGCCGCAGCCCGCTCAAAGTCAAGCTCCTCAACTGCCTTCCACATTTCACGCTCAAGCTCAGCGAGAGTCATTCTTCTTCCGTCCTTCACATTTCCTGCATGGCCTGAACTACCTGAATTTGTCCCGCCCTCAGAATATGCTGCTGAAAGTTCCGGGGGCAACAAGTCAGCTACATTCTTCGTGATGCTCTTGGGCGTTATGTGATGTGATTCGTTGTAGGCGATTTGCTTCTTGCGACGGCTCATTGTCTCATTCACCGCGTGAATTATGCTGTCAGTCATCGAGTCCGCGTAAAGTATCACCCTGCTGTTGACGTTCCTAGCTGCCCTCCCCATAATCTGAATCAGCGAACGATAAGAGCGCAGGTAGCCTTCACGATCAGCATCAAGAATCGCAACAAGAGTAACTTCAGGCAAGTCCATTCCCTCACGCAAAAGGTTAATCCCCACAAGAACATCAATATTCCCAGCCCGCAAATCTCGTATCAATTCAGCGCGCTCAAACGTATTCAGCTCCGAATGTATGTATTTGACCCTGAAACGCAACTCACTCAGGTAATCGGCGAGATCCTCAGAGGATTTCTTCGTGAGCGTAAGCACTAACGAGCGTTCTCCCTTTATGGCGTTCTCCCTGAGTCGGTCAATTACATCATCAACCTGCGTTTTTGCCGGCAACACGATAACTTCAGGGTCAGGGATTCCCGTTGGGCGTATGATTTGCTCGGCTATTGTGCGTGAGGATTTCAGCTCATAATCACCCGGAGTCGCTGACACAAATACAACCTGCCTCATTCTTTCCTCAAACTCGCGCCATTCAAGCGGCCTATTATCCATGCATGATGGAAGCCTGAAGCCGTTTTCGACAAGGACTCTTTTGCGGCTGTAATCCCCGCTGTACATCGCGTGTACCTGTGGCAATGTGATATGAGACTCATCGACTATCATCAGGAAATCGGCCGGGAAAAAGTCAACGAGCGTCCCGGGAGGTTGTCCGTGTTTCCTGCCGTCAAGGTAGACTGAGTAATTCTCGATGCCTGAGCAATAGCCCGCCTCACTCAACATTTCGAGG
>JAFSKY010000001.1 GCA_017448685.1 Synergistaceae bacterium | reverse complement strand
TCCGCGCCGAGCATGTCAACAACTTTTCCTTTGCCTTCATCGCCCCACTGAGCTCCGACAAGCAAATCTACATTCCTTTTTGCGCTCAAAACTGAAACTCCTCCTTTAATTTTTCCTTCTTGCAACTGAACGAATCAGCTTTTTCACTTCAAGAATAGCCCTCTGCAACTGGGCATCTTTGCTCTTGTCCCTGTCAGGATCACCCTTGACTTCAATATCAGGCGAGAGTCCGATATGGTCAATCAATTTCCCTGAAGGCGTGTAATATCTGGCAATCGTAACATATACCCCGCTCCCATCAGTCAATGGAAACAATGTCTGTACGCTGCCTTTACCGAAACTCTTTTCGCCGATTAGCTTTGCCCTTCCGCGGTCATTTAATGCGCCCGCTACGATTTCGCTTGCACTTGCGCTTCCACCGTTGATTAACACGGTCATGGGGAGATTCGTGAGGTATTGTGATTTGACGGCGTAATATTTCTCGTTGGCACGTTCGGAACGTCCTTTTGTCTCAACTATGAGTCCATCACGAAGGAAGAAACTTGAGATCTTCACGCTTGCGTCAAGGAGTCCGCCTCCATTGTTGCGCAGGTCAAGTATCAATGCCCTCATGCCTTGGCGCATCATGTCGCGAATTGCGTTTTTGGCCTCATCGCTTGTGCTGTGCTTGAACTGTGTCAGCTTAATGTAGCCTATATCATCTGATAGCATCTCATAGCGTACACTGTGGAGCTTGATTATCTCGCGGGTAATCTCAAAGCTGAGTAGCTCATCTTCACCCTCACGCCTTACCCACACTGTAACTTTTGTTCCTTCAGGGCCTCTAAGTTTCTGCACAACCCTATCAGATGTCCAGCCTATGACTACTTCGTCATTAACCTTCACAATCTGGTCTTTCGTCTTGAGTCCAGCACGTTCAGCAGGCGAATCCTCCATAGGGCTTATGACAAGAATCTGCCCATCCCTGTCGCCTATGTACATTCCGAGTCCGCCGTATTTGCCTTCAAGCTCTATTTCGTCATCCTTCAGCTGTGAGGGGCTGACGAACCTCGTATAGGGATCCTTCCATGCCTCAACCATTCCGCGAGCAGCACCGTGAAGAAGGTCATCCTCTTTTGCTGGCTTCGTGTCAGCGTCAACCTGATAGCTTTCAATGATGTAGCGAACCTGACGCAGTAGCCATAATGAACGGACATTGAACGGGGATATTCTGTTGAAGTCTGACTCTGAGAAATCTGCTGATTGTGCTTTATAGCCGAAAAGTAATCCAGCGGACGCAAGCAGAGTAAATATGAGGAGATATATTTTCTTTTTTCTTGCCATGTTGGATATTGGAATTGCACCTGCCTTATGATAAGTCTGAAGAATTATACAGCATTGAAACTCACTTGCGCAGATAGTTCATAGGGTTGACCGCTGAACCTCCGCGCCTGACCTCGAAATGAAGCCCATACTCTTGATCCGTGCCAGTGTTGCCAACACGCCCGATAACCGTCCCAGTTTTGACCGTTGAACCCTCATTCACTGACGTACCTCCGAGATGAGCATATACCGTTGAGAGATTCCCGCCATGATCGATTATGACGACCTGACCGAATCCGCGAAGCCATCCGCGATAAAGCACTTCACCAGACCCAGCTGCCTTGACTGGAGTCCCTGCTGCCGCCTGAATATCAATGCCAGAGTTGAAGACTTTTGTCTTGAATACGGGGTGAACTCTAGAACCGTATTGCATGGTTACGCGCCCGTTGAGAGGCCATGCAAGCGATGTTGGCCCGTTGCTTGATGGTTGTGGTGTTGATTTCGCTGGAGCTTTCTTTTTCGCGGCCTGAGTGTCTGTTTGCTTCGATGAAGTTATCTTGATGACTGAGGATTTTTTCTCCTTGCGATTCTGGAGGTTGGTTATCTTGTACCCTACAGCCCTTTGCGCCTTCTCAAGCTCACGTGAAGCGGACTCGGCTTTCTTTTGCTCATTCTGGACGGTGTGAAGAAGTTTGTCCGTGCGTTTAACTGCTGTGTCAAACTCAATGCGTTTGCGTTTAAGCTCATCCGTCTGCTTCTGTATGCGCGACTGGTCAGCCTCAAGCTGTGATTTTGCGTGTTCTAGCCTGCGTTCCTGCTCGTTAAGCTCGTTGAACATGGCTATATCCCGGCGAGCTATGATGTTCATCATGTATGCGTTGTTGACTGCCTCATGCGCCCCGCCTGAACTCAATACGAGTGCAAGAGTCCTTTCTTCGGCAGCTCGCTTGTACATGTCTTCAAGCCTTCCCCGTAACATTCCAAGTATGTGGGTCATCGAGGAATTTGCGCGGGCTATGTCATCATTCAGCTTATTCACGGAGGCTTCGAGCCTTCTATTGTCGCGCTCAAGGTCTGTCATTCTTGCGGAAGAGTCGTTAGCGTCCTTTTTGAGGCGTGATAGCTGGGACAAAAGGTTTTTCGACTCCTGAGATTTCTGTTTGGCTATTGCGTTGTATTTCTGAATCTGCTGCTTCGTGTCAGCGTTTTTGCTTGCGGCGTATGAGGCTGAAACGGACAATGCGAGAATGAGCAGGGCTGCCAGTATTGCGTGAAATTTCTTCATGGGTATGTGTGATGTTCCTCCTTAGCGTTTGAGATATTTTATCGGGTTGACGGGAGTACCGTATTGCCTCACCTCAAAATGAAGGTGATACCCCGTTGTGTTACCTGTTCTGCCAACGCGGGCGATTGTTGCTCCGGCTTTGACTTCTTGACCCTCACGAACGAGACTCGCCGACAAATGAGCGTAAAGCGTCGAATATCCCCGGCCATGATCCACGACAACGACTCGCCCATAACCGCGCAACCAGCCGTTATAGATGACCTCACCGGGGGCGGCTGTCTTTACGGGTGTTCCATTGGGTGAAGCAACGTCAATTCCTGAGTGAAGTATCTTGCGCTTCAAGATTGGATGTATCCTGTAACCGTATGGGCTTGAGAGTACACCTCTCACGGGCCAATCGAACATTGAGCCTTTTCCTGTTGCGGTGATATATGTTTTCTGGGCGGCGCGTTTCTTCTGTAATTCCGCTATCATTGCTCCGGCAGCTTTTTGGGCTTCTTCGGCCTCAGCAACAGCTTTTTCCGCAAGTGCTTTTTGCTTCTGTATGGACGTGATGAATCTGTTTGTCTCTTTGATTGAGCGGGCGTATTTGTCGCGTTGTTCCTCTACAGCGTGGCTTTTCTCCTTCAGACGGGCTTGATGCTCATCCATTGTGCGCCGGGACAAATCCATATTCTGAACCCTCTGCTGTAACTGTGAGAGTATAGCTTCATCCCGCTCATTAACACGCTTGAGGAGATATGCCGTTTCTACCGCCTCAAACACGCTCCGTGATGCGAAAAGAGTCCGCATTTTTCCCGCCTCGCCATATTTGTAGATGTCAAGCAACCTGTCTTTCATTTGCCCGGAAAGCTCATCTATTTTCGCCTGCTCATCTCTCATATATTCGTCAAGAACATCAATATTCTCCTGAATTTTCTGGTTCTGCAATTCAAGCACGGTCAATTCCTGACGCGCAACTCCAACATCCTGCTGTAAGGTGTTGACCTTCGTCAAAAGTCCTTCAACCTTTTCGCCCATCTGCTTGATTTGATCCTTGTAGGCTTTCACCTGCCGGGCAAGCTCAGTGCGTTTTCTCTCCTCAGCGGCTATTTGCGAGTCTATGCTACCCCTTGTAGGCTTTGACTTTTTCGCGGCGGCCGGGATTAAAATCACCGCAGCTAGCAAGATGAAAGCTATGATTTTTCTGTTCATTCCGGCCTCGTTATAGAGTTGATGAATCTTGATACAACAAGGTAGCTGCATACCCAGCCCAATGTAGCCCCAAATCCCGCAAGCAATCCGCAGAAACGCCATATCACCATCTTGTCGGTAATGATTACGTTCGCGAGCAATGGCAGATTCTCACGTATCATCTCAACGCCCGGGAAATATGCTCCGATTATCCCGCCTCCAGCAAGTAACGCACCGAAAAACGCCAGCAACGTCCCTTCAAGTATGAACGGTGTAGCGATATATGCCCGTGTTGCTCCAACAAGGTACATTGCTCCGATTTCCTCGCGACGTGAATACAGTGATATGTGTATTGTGTTGTACACAACCAGTGCCGTTATGATTACCGCAAGAACGAACATTACCCACGCTCCACGCGATGACACTCGCGACAATGCGGAGATTCTTTTCACCACGAGTCCAGCGTAAACAACATCATCAACTTCAGGCATTGACTTTAACGCCTGCACTAACGGCTCAACATCAGTTGCACTGTTGACGTGAATCTCAAAGTTCCAAGGGATCGGATTGTCGCCAAGCATCTCAAGCGCACGAGACTGCGAACCCATTTTCTGCTGCAATTTCGCTAGCGAGTCCGCCGGGGAAAATGCCTTCACCGTGTACACATATTCGAGTGCCTGTATCTTACGCGCAACTGCCTCAACATCAAGCGTGTTGTCCTTCACTAAATATGCCTGCACCGCCAATTCACTCTCAAGCTGTGATAGAAGTGTCTGAAGGTTGAGCGATAATAGAGTCGTTACGCCTAATACCCAGAGCATTACGCCAGCCGTTATGAGAGTCAGCATACCCAGTACCCAATGATGAATCACAAGCCTTAGTGTGTCGCGGAGAACGTATCTAAGAGTTGTCATCCCGAATACGTGCCTCCCTTCTCATCACGTATCAGCCTCCCGCCGTCAAGCTCTAATACCCTCTGCCTTGATGCGTTCACGATTGCTTGATTGTGCGTTGACATTACAACCGTAACTCCTGCCGCGTTTATCGTGAATAGAATCTTCATGACATCCGCAGAAGTGTGAAAGTCAAGGTTGCCAGTAGGCTCATCAGCAATGAAGAGTGATGGCGAATTTGCAAGGGCGCGGGCAATTGCGACTCTCTGCTGTTCTCCCCCGGATAACTGAGCGGGACGCATTGACTTTCTCCGCCAGAGTCCTACCTGATTGATTACGTCCTTTGCGCGTTCTGCAACGATTCTTTTCGGGACTGACATCGCTTCCATGACAAACGCTATATTCTCGTACACAGTGAGGGAGGGAATCAGCCTGAAATCCTGCGCAACGAGTCCGACATCACGCCGGTAATATGGGACATCAGATGCTTTCATGCGCTTCATGTCATGGCCGCCAACAGAAACGACTCCCCTTGTCGGCAAAAGCTCACGTGTAATCAGCTTGAGGAATGTAGATTTGCCCGATCCTGTTTGACCGACAACGTACACAAATTCACCCTGCTCAATGTTCACGCTTACGTCAACAAGAGCTGCTATATCTGGGTGAAAGATTTTGCTTACTCCTGAAAAATTTATGTTCATCCTTTTACGTAATCAACTCCCTTATATTTTGCGCGTTCTTTCATTGCCTGATTCGTGTCATGTTCGCCCCATGCTGAAAGGATTATGTCATTCACGGATAATTTTTTGACCTCGCGTAATTCGTTCCATAATTCATGGGTGAAATAGCACCACAAGAAGAACATTGTCTCCCTATGTCTGCCAAAACGTCCAAGCACAAGCCAGCCTGATGCGGGATTGTATATCACAATTGGCGAGGCGTTCTGCATTGCCACACGCTTTACCTCGTTGCGGGAAAATGAAAGCTCTTCAAGCTCCGTCATTGTTTCATCGTCAGGAGTCTCAAGTATGGAGAACCACAATCTCATACCGTCCTTATGCTGTGAGAATATTTCCGGCCCGGCTCGCAACCATGCTTTGAGGCGCGTTACTGTCTCCATTTCACTGCGACTCATTGCGAAGCGTACAGTCCAGTATGCTTTGCGGAGTATAGGTCTGTCTTTCATGGCCGACATGAAAAAACTCTCATCGAGATATTCAGCACTCTCTGACATGAATACGGGATGTCCTCGCATGAATGTGCGTAACATAAGCACGGCTCCTGTATGCGTTCCGGGAGGTTCTGACCTTGAGGACAATTCGCGGCAAAGTGTGTTCACTGTCCCGGCTGTTAGGATTGTTGGCGATGTGCCTTCATTCGTGAGTGAGATGCTTTGACCGTCATAGAGGGAGATATTTTGCGGTGAGCTTCCTGGCCCTGAACCTGAATATACCCATTCAGTTCCCCGCCTGCCCAGAAGATATTTGTTGTGCGGAAGAAGAAGCATAACGGAAGACTCTCCGGGGGGATCAATTCCGCCGGGGATATTTTCGGGTGGCAGCTCTGCAAGTGTTCCGTTGGACATCAATTCGAGCAGCAAATTTAATCTTCACCTTTCAGGAAATTGTATGCACATTATATCTCACAGAATGAATGACCGGGCGTTATATTGCGCGTTAATGAATGCGATTGATGATTCAAATCGTAAACGCAAGAAGTGTATCAGTCGCGAAAAATCAACATGCCGGGAATGTGATTAGCCACGAAAAATATACGTGCATCCCAAGATATGAAAGCCCGCATGTGATATTGCGTGTCAGGAAATTGGGATTATAACTAGAGGTTGAAATGTAAGGAGGGTATTAGCCGGGAAAAATTAATGCACTGGGAATGTGATTAGCCACGAAAATATACGTGCATCCCGGAAAATGAACCCCCGTTTGTGAGGTTGCCTATCAAGGAATGCGATTAAAGTCTCAAACATAAGAAGTGTATTAGCCGCGAAAAATTGGTGAATGTGATTGATGATTGGGATTATGATTACGAACAGGGAAGGAAGGTATAAGACTCAAAAAATCAACGTGCAGGGAGGTTGATTGCCCCCACTACACGCCACCCAGCAAAAGCCCATGCCTTAAACCGTTAATGCTCACTATACATGACGGAGCATTAAGCAGCCTCAATGCCGCGAAAACTATACACGCACTCCCCAGAATCACATCAGCCCGCGATTTTGGCAAGCCGATAATGTTCTCGCGCTCTTTCAGCGTTAGGGATGAATACAGCCGGATCTGCCTCACTATGTCTTTTTGCGTGAGTATGCTCCCATGAAGGCGTGAAGGCACAAAATTTTCACAGGCATTCTTCACCCCGGCCATCGCTACGACTCCTCCGCCAACGCCAATAACCTGAAACTCCGAACTCTTGAACGCGTCTATTCCGCCATCAAGAAGCATGTTGCGCACGAATGATATTGCCTCATCACACGCTGACTTCCTCACAGGCTCATTCACCGCCGGGAAAAATCGCTCCGACAGATTCACAGCTCCTACAGGGACGCTAACAGCACGCTTCATTTCTCCGCCAGTCCCCGCAACAAACTCAGTGCTTCCTCCGCCTGTGTCAAACATTACCGCGTTACCATCAAGGCCGAGTCCGTCAACAGCTCCGAGCCATGAATAACGCGCTTCATCATTGCCGCTGAATATATGCACCTCATGACCGCATGACTCACGCACCATATTGACGAAATCGCTCGCGTTACGTGCCGTCCTGAGTGCCATTGTCCCGGCAATGAAGATTTCCGCGCCACAATGTGAAGCCTTGCGCACCATTCGTGAAACAGCCGCACATGACAGTATCATGCTTTCTTTGCTGAGGAGTCCTGTTGATGACATTCCGCGCCCCAATCTTACGACTTCCGTTTCATCACGGATTACGTGTACTCGCCCAGATTCAACGCGGGCAATACGCATTTTGATTGAGTTGCTTCCTATGTCGATTACCGCCTTAACCATGTGAACGCCTCACAGTTTCAGCCGCAACAAAACTGAATGCCGTTGCAGGTATCGTGAACAGCAAGCCCAATGTACCCGCGAGACTCTGCACGATTTCTTGAGCTATATACGGGTCATTCAGGAGGCCGGACATCTCTATACCCGCGCTGCATATCAACACGGCCATAGGTAACGCGCTACCCATGTAGGCAAGTATGAGTGTGTTTATCATGCTGCCGAGTACCTCATTCCCAACGTTGAGGCCAGCAAGCAATAATCGGTCAAGGTGAATATCCTCGTCATAGTCGACAAATTCGGACATTGAAGCGGTTATCGATATGCTTACGTCCAAAACAGCACCGATTGAGCCTATAAGCACTGAGGCAAGAAGCAAGCCGCGCATGTTCAAGAATGGAAGCGTTGACGCAAGGAGCGCAGAACCTTCACCCGCAAGCCCAGTAAGCCCCCACAAATACACCATTGCCGCGCCGCAAAGGAATCCGCACATTACGCCGCCAAGACTCCCAGTAAGCGCAACCGTCCTGTAACGCGCATGACGTACAACACACAGTATGGTTACAGTCGAGATGATGAACACGGAAGCTATTGCCAGCCACACGGAGTCCCAGCCCTGAACCGTTAGAGGTATCATCGCAAAAACGAGGATGCATATTGACGCACCAAGCCCCAATAACGCCAGCAAACCACGCAGCCCAGTTAGCGCAATCAGCACAGCACATACCAGCATTACCACGCCAGCGACT
>JAFSKY010000025.1 GCA_017448685.1 Synergistaceae bacterium | reverse complement strand
CTCCCTTGCGTATTCCTGCGTGTATTCCTGCTGTGTTGCGCCTGACGTTACTCCCGCAGAGCCTGACATTGAACCTTTGAGAGCCTTATACGCCATCATTCCGAGCAAACCCATCATGCTTCCGCCGAGGCTGTTCATTGTGGTGCTGTTTGAGCCTCCCATTAACGCGCCAAGCAAAGCCCCTATTCCCCCTGCCGCGAGGTTATCGCCTCCGACTTTCTGCTTCACGCTCTGGCCTGCTCCCATGAGTGAGCCTAAGAGATCCTGAATGCCGCCTCCAGCGTTTGACATTCTCTGTGATGCCGCTGGGGATGAACCTGTTGTGCCTTGAAGCACTGAGCCTAACAGACTCATGAAATCCATGAATAAATTTCTCCCTTGCATGAAAATTTAACGCCGTGAAGATTGTAGCATGACGCGTGAATTTTTCTGCGTTCAAGCAAATATGCCGAAGAGTCTTATGTATACACAAAGAAAATTTTTCTGCTAAAATTTCCCACGCAATAAATAATCATTCCCGAAAGAGAGGAATATATACAATGCGATATACCCCCCCCCCCCAATAACGCGCTTAATATGTGTGTTGCTTCTGGTTGCTACTGTGTTCAGCGGAATACCAATCACAACTCATCCGGCCTATGCTGTTACTCCACAGGAAATTAATGACGCAGCAGACAAATTCGCAGGCGCAATAGGGAAATTTGTGACAAATGAGGCATCAAATAACATAGAGAAAATCGCAAATTTCTGTAGTCGTCTGGGTGGCCTTACAGATGTTGCTTCTGGAGTCATCGGAATCCTTCAGATGATTGGAATTGTTAAGGATCCTACGATGGAGGCAATTGGGCATGTACTCGATGCTGTGAAAGACGTACAGACTTCAATCACTAATATCAATCATACGCTCAATCAAATCGCACAAGACCTTATCAACATACAGGTTGACCAGAAGGAAATCGACAGAAACACTAAGGCAACCATGATGTCAACGAACTGGAACAACTTCAACACTAACTACACTGAAAAATTGCAAGCCTATGTGAACGAATACCAGGCAAAAATCAATGCCGGCATTCAACAGTGGTGGGAGCAGAATGTGCATGACGGTATTTATGTGCTTATGACGAAAGCATATACAGAGGAAGCTGCGTTGACATATTCAAGGCAACACTATCGTGCAGGATTTCCGTCAGCATCCGACATCGTCAATGACATAATAAACGCTGCATGGAGTATCGGCGTTCCTTCAGCGCGCATGGCTGTTACACACTCAACTCCATTCAATGTGAACACATACCGTGAGGACTTCAAGAGAATCATGGTTACTGCATTAGGAGGTGCTATACAAGCTGGCGAACTGGCTGCAAACTGCGGTGATTCAGTGAAAAGCGCGTACAGTAGCTCATCTGCACAAGCAATGCTGGAAAGTTACGCGGAGAACATTCTGAACACAGTGATCTACAAAATATCCTGTGAAGTTATGACCGCTAACAATGACTGGGTATCACAAGTCGTAACCCTTTACACGCAGTACTGCGACAACATCCTGCAACAAAATTCAGGCATCAACGCATTTCTGAATTACATATACCAAACACATGCATTTGAGGGAGAAGTCAAAGATCAGATCACGGATTTCTTAGATGCTATGATTGCGCAGGTTGGCTTCTTCGGACAGTTCGCGCTTACCTGTGCGGGACAGGACAGTTTGCAGACGACAGCCACCAAAGAGCAAATACGGAACAACTTCGTCAACACAGTCCTAAGCATTAACAATAAGAAATCTACTGCCCTCATCGGAAAAGATAATTACTGCTACATCACCGGAACGATACTTTCAGCAGATACTACATCAATCGGAGCTGTTTACTACATGCACGCGGACGGCCGTGAGTATACCGGCTGTGATGATCGTTCTTGGTCAATATCAATTCCCAGTATCGCAGATAGCGTTTATGTGCCAATAATCTACAAGCAGTATACGAAATTGCCTCAGGGAACAAATAGCTTTGGAGAATATCTGAATAAGTTCGGAGTTCAGCCTGATAGTGCCGATAAGACATATCTTACGCAATACCGCGGCACAGAAGATTTTGCTCTCAGCGAAGGTATTTATATGGTGGCGGCAAACTGCATTGATGGCTCTGATTACTTCTCGTCCGGCAGTTGGTATCATATTGATGTCGGTACAGGTTCAAAAGTGGATCAAGACTGTTATCCCGGTCATACAAAAGTCGTTGGAGATTGGTTTGATTCCAGCAACGGCGGTCAGTCCCTAAATGCGGTAATCGCAGCAAGAGCCGCTTACGGTGAATCACATGGATATTGGACTACTGATGAATCGTGGGTGTTCGCTTCGGAAGGTTTTAGTATGTCGGTGGGTGCTGGCTATCATGATGATAAGTATGTTTCCTATAACAGGACAGTAGATATACTGACATCTACAGCTTGCCATGATTTGAACGGTGATACCTCTGACCCTAGCAACCCGTTCTACGCCTTTGATACTGTGAGTCTGGGTTCAGAACTTGCCAGAACGGAAGACATGCACTACGAGAACACAAGCAAACACATTACTGACGTTCAGCTCGACAAAACTTCCTACCCTTACACTGGACAGCCGATTGAGCCTGCTGTAACAGTTTTATGCAGCGGAGATGTTGTATCGGAAGATGGTTATACGGTAACATATTCGAACAATATAGACTCCGGCGACTATGGAGTAGTCAAAGTACAAGGCAAAGGGCAATACGACGGAATGATCACCAGGCACTTCATGATAACTTCATCTTCATCAACAGCTCCTTCAAGTTCAAGCAGTGGCTGCAATGCAATGGGTAGCTTAGGTGTTGCGTTTGGGCTTGTGTTCGTAATCAGGAAATTCCGCAAGCGTTAAGCGAATACTACAGAACAGCATACCTATAGCAGTTATACAACAATAAAAGCGTCCGTGAGAAATTGCGGGCGTTTTTTTTGTATGAAAACGTAAATGCATTCTGGATAATTCTGCGTTCAAGCAATATTGCCTATTGATATTGAGTGCGGTTAATGTAAAGTTTCAGCATCCATTTTACATTTCAACAGGGGGTATTTTGTCATGACGGCATTAGTTGGTTTCCTCATGATTGTCCTCATCGTTACGCTCCTCCTCAAAGGCAAGCTCTCACCTATCGTAACGCTGACCATCATTCCGGCGGTCGCGGCTCTGATTCTCGGCTACACTCCTCTTCAGGTCGCATTCTTCATCAAAGAGGGTATGCAGTCCACAATCAGCAACGCAATACTCTTCATCTTCTCGGTGATATTCTTCGGCATAATGTCTGACGCGGGAATGTTTGACGTAATCGTTGACTTCCTCGTCAAGAAAGCTGGCAACAACGTTATAGCCGTTACAGTGGCTACAGCAATCATTGCGACAATCGCACACCTTGACGGCACAACCGCTGTAACCGTCCTCATCACGATTCCGGCCATGCTCCCAATCTACAAGAAGATGAACATCAGCCCCATGATTCTGCTTTGTCTCACAGGCGCGTGCATGGGTGTAATGAACCTTTTGCCTTGGGGCGGCCCTGTCGCAAGAGCCGCTACTGTGCTTGAGATGGACGCAACAGCATTATGGCACACTCTCATACCGATTCAGATTGCAGGGTGCGTGATGAATCTGGCATTGGCTGTGTTTCTCGGAATGCGGGCAATAAAGCAGGGTGCTGGAGCTGGGAAAGGCGTTGAAGTCCAACTTGACCAGAAAGCAAAAGAGAAGGAAGAAGCCTTGAAGCGTCCTAAGCTGTTGATATTCAACGTGCTTTTCACTGTCGCTGTAATAGGTATTCTCGCAACAGGATGGGTAACAAGCTATGTAGTGTTCATGCTTGGAGTGTGCATTGCTTTAGCCGTGAATTACCCCAACCAGAAAATTCAGGACTCACTCGTCAAGAAACATGCCCCCGCGGCTCTCATGATTTCCGTTACGCTCCTCAGTGCTGGTGCTATGGTAGGCATCTTCAACCAGACGGGAATGCTTGAGGCTATGGCTGATGTGATTATGGGCATAATTCCGTCATTCATGGGCAGATACATTCACATAATATTTGGAGTACTCGCGCTTCCTCTTGGGCTTTGCATTGGCACTGATGCATACTTCTACGGGATAATGCCGCTTGTGATGAAAGTGGGAGCTACATACGGATGCGCCCCCCTGAACACGGCTCTTACTATGGTTATCGGGAAGAACCTTGCGCTTATGGTGAGTCCACTCGTCCCCGCTACATATCTGGCAATCGGCCTCACAGGGACAGAACTCAAAGATCACATGAAATACAGCATACCGCCGTATTACCTTCTGAGTCTGATTATGGTTCTCTGCGGAATAATCTTCGGGATAATCCCGCTGTAAGGGAGGCAATCACGCATGAAGAGATTTTTGTGTGCAGTTCTGGCGGTGATTATGGCATTGAGCCTTGCGGGGATTTCGTCGGCTGAATGGAAGTTTGACCGCAAAATCACAATCATATGCCCGTGGGGTGTTGGCGGCGGTGCAGACTCAACGCTAAGACCTATGGCGGAATTGCTGAAAGGGATAACAGGCCAGGAGGTTGAAATCCTCAACGTTACTGGCGGAGGCGGCGTTATCGGTGCTGATTACGCGTACAAGCAGCCCGCTGACGGATATACATATGTTCTTGCGACTCAGACAACGTTTATATTTGACATTCAGCGCGCACTGTCGATGAATTTCCGTGAAGAATTTGTGCCAGTTGCAAGACTCGTTCACGCCACAAACGTAATAGCCGCGTCAAAAAGATTCATGGAGCGCAACGGCTTCAAGACATTTTCCGACATCATGAAATACATCAAGGAGCATCCTTACAGAGTCAAAGCTGGAATGTTCACGAGTGCTGGCGTTGATGGAATATCATTGCGCGAAACGTTGAAGGGACTCAGCGTTCTTGATGTGGATTACTCATCTGGCGCGGAAATGAACGCACAGCTTGTTGCGGGAAATATTGACCTCGTAATCACAGGGACGAGCGAAATCAAAGGGCTTATTGCAACTGGAGAGGCTGTTCCCGTTCTGGCATTGTCGGAAAAACGCATGAGGATTTATCCCGATGTTGAATGCTCTGTTGAACTGGGCATAAATTCTGTGCTTGGGCCAGCAAGAGGTATTTTCGCGAAGAAAGGTACTCCCCAAGAGGCTATTGACGCTTTAGCCGGGGCAATCGCAAAAGCAACGCAGGACTCAAAGTGGCAGGCGTTCCTCACTGAAGGGGCGTATGATGAGCGAGCCGGGTTTGCAGGGAGCGCGGAATATGCTTCAGACTGTGAGAAGGATTACAAGCTGCTAGGCGAATATCTCAACACTGAGGGCGCAATGAACAGCGAAATGAAAGACTACTAGCGCATAAGGCAGGCAGTACATGAGGCATCCGGGAGAAATTCCGGGTGCTTTTTTTTGCGGTCTGACTATAGGACATACGTAAAAATTTCTCCGCTGTCAGGAAGATATATAGCCATGATGATTTGAGGCATGTCGCAAACGTCTTTGATTTTGTTCGCGTATTCAATATCGGGAGGAGACAGCTTGCGGTTTCTTCTTGGGTGTGAATGAACGAACCCGGCAAATTCGATTCCATTTTCTGCCCATTCAGATATGACTCTGTTCAGTGTGTCAACGTCTGGCGTGTATGTGTTACCTTGTGTTTTGCCTGTGCTGTCGTAATGGAAGGCTGTTATGATATGAGGGGCATCAATATTGACTCCTAGAATACCGCCTGTTTCAGGGAGGGACAATCTGAGCTTAATTTGGCTGGCTACTGTTTCTTGTATCTGATAAATCGTAGAACCTCCCATCTCTTTGGCAGACAAAAGCATAACTCCTCATGTCTGCGAATATGCACGCCCAGCAGTCAGGGTTGTGAAAACCGCAATGTTTTTGTGCTTCCTCTATAGCTTCATGGATAGACATAATACACCTCACAAAAAAGATGCCCCCCTGACGCTCTCAAATCCCAAGCACAGGAGAGCAATTTTGTCCTATAGTTACGCTGAAATACTAATCATCATGTATCGATCTTGCGTAATCGCAATAATAATCGACATGGTGTGTGCAACCTTCTCTCTTGCAGTAACCCTCGTTATCGCGCTCGTATTTAAAGAAGACGCAATCCCCGCAATAGATACGCTCGCAGAGTTTCCCGCACGGAAGAACGACTGCCCTCGCTTTTTTCTGTTCTGACATTTGATTTCCCCCCTTCCTGCAATGAATTTTTACCCCCTTGAGAAATACGTTGCGCCAAACAGCCCCCATAACGCAGAAACCACTCAGCGCAATAACAAAAGCACACAACTAATAATCATCCTACCTTACACTGTGTTATAATAAGCACAGGACAAGATATGACAAAAGAGTTCACACTCAACTAGTCGAGTGCTAAGTGGTAAAATCGCAAAACAAATTATAGCACAGATTTTTCTTGTCCAATTATTTTTATGCCTGCATTTTCATATTATCCTCATACAAATATCCCAGCTCATTAACATAATTTTTCCCGCGTCCCTTCAAGCATGATTGTTTTTGTGGTACACTCTCAGGCAACAAGGGAGAATTGCACAATGATACTTCAGCCACAAGAAATTGAACGTGAAAGCATGAGGCTAATCCAGGAATCACTTGGCGAATATTCCTGCCCCCCTGAGAATCTCCCAATCATAAAGCGCGTCATTCATGCCACAGCAGATTTCGACTTCCTTCACAGCCTCACATTTTCCCCCAATGCCGTAACCCTCGCACGCAACGCCCTCCGCAACAACACGCCCATAATCACAGACACTCTCATGCTCGCGGCGGGAATCTCAAAGCGTTATGGCTCAAGCATCATCTGTTACGCCTCAGACGCTAGCATTCATGACGAGGCCAAATCACGCAACATCACTCGCGCAACCGTCAGCATTGAACACGCCGTGAGGGAATATCCCAACGCAATATACGCAATCGGCAACGCACCAACAGCCTTAATCCGTCTGTGCGAACTCATACGCGAAGGACTCGCAAACCCCGCGCTTGTTGTCGGAGTCCCTGTTGGATTCGTGAACGTCATCGAGGCCAAAAACATGCTCCAATCACTCACTGACATACCTCGCATAATTTCACGTGGCAGGAAGGGCGGAACTACTGTAGCTTGCGCGATAATCAACGCCATACTCTACGGACTGGAATAACTACAGGCACTTGCGCAGCCGGAGCAGCAAAAGCCTCCGCAATACATCTCACTTCCGGCATAATCCCCGAATCCGTAACAGTCAAGAACCCTGACGGCCTCACATTTTCCATGCCAGTATCACGTGAAGGGGAATATTTCTGCGTCGTGAAAGACTCAGGCGATGACAGAGCAGACATCACCAACGGGGCGAAAATCTTGGCTCGTGTTGAGATTGTTGGCGGTGAAGGGGATATTGAGTTTGTCGCGGGAAATGGTGTAGGCACTGTTACATTGCCCGGCCTCAAGATTCCTCCCGGTGAACCCGCAATCAACCCTGTACCACGCGAAATGATACGCACTGCCATACGCGAAATCATCCCGCACATGTCCGTGCGAGTCATTATATCCGTGCCAGGCGGTGAAGCTCTTGCGCAACGAACATTCAATCCCCGACTCGGCATTGTCGGCGGTATCTCCATATTAGGCACAACAGGAATCGTTAAGCCCATGAATGAAGCGGCATTGTTGGAATCCCTAACGCTTGAGATGAACATGATACGTTCCATAGGATTCAGCGATGTGTATATTGCGTTTGCTGGAACTGGGGAAAAATTCACGCGCAGAATATTCAGCCTTGACGGTCGCAACGTCATTCAATGCGGAAATTATCCCGGCCATGTCTTAGACGAGGCGACGAGATTAGGATTCACACATGCGACTATATGCGGTCATCCCGGAAAAATGCTCAAGGTTGCTGCCGGAAGTTTCATCACTCATAGCCGGGTTGCTGATGGAAGACTCGAAGCACTATGTACACATCTTGCACTTATGGGAGCGGGGCAGAATCTCATACGCCGAATCTATCACAGCAACACAACGAATGAGGCAATTGACATCATACGGGCTTCAGGGTTTTGCGGAGTGTGGGAGAATATAGCCGGAGTGATTTCGCGAAAATGCCGGGAAAGGACGCAGGGAGAATTGAAGGTTGACGCTGTAATCTTTGACGCGGACGGGAAAATCTTGGGTGTGAGTCATGGCGCGTAATATTGTTGTCGCTGGGGCTGGCACTGGCTCATTAACGCACGAAGTCAGGAAGGCCATGTGTGAGGCTGATACTGTGTTTGTTGACAGGAGATTTGATGCGCTTATTCCAGCAGGGAAAAATGTTATCGACATAAAGAATTACGCGGAGATTGAGTCCCTTGACGGCAATATATTAATCCTCGTTTCAGGCGACCCGGGAATATTCAGCCTCCTTCCAATCGTGAAAAAACATTTTCCCCATGACAATATCACCGTAATTCCCGGGATAAGCTCATTACAGGCTATATGCGCTTATGCTGGTGAGACATGGCACAACGCCGCGATTCTTTCGGGACATGGCCGGACTCTTTGCGTGGGAAAATTCCTCAACACTGTAGAGCGTACACGCATAACAGTACTATTCTGCGACCGCAAAATTTCCCCTTCATGGGCATGTGATGAGCTGGCGAGTGTTTCAGGCGTTGAGGTGTTCATAGGGTCATGCATTGGTGGCGGTGATGAGTCATTCCTTCATGGTTGGCCGGGAGATTTCGCCGGGCATGATTTCCCGGAGCCGTCAATAATCCTCATACGCAACAACAATCCATACTCCCCCGCAAGAATATTCCTGCGCGACAAAGATTTTATCCGCGAGAAAAATATCGTCATGACAAATGAGTCTGTGCGTTCGGTGATACTCTCACGGCTTGAGATGTGCAATGACTCTGTATTGTGGGATATTGGCGCAGGGTCTGGAAGCGTGAGTGTGAGTGCGGGCAACATATTTCCGTATTCAGACATACACGCGGTTGAATGCAACACGGAAGCCGTAAGCCTCATTTCCCGCAACGCCACAAGATTTCGCCTCCACAATATAGCCGTCCACAATTCGCGAGCCCTTGAGGTTCTGCCATCATTACCAGAGCCGACCCACGTGTTCATAGGCGGTTCAGGCGGGGAACTTCCCGGGATTCTTGCGCATGTCCTTACGCGTGAAAATCCTGTGCGTGTTGTCGTTGCCTGCGTAACTCTTGAGACATTCACGGAGGCATATGGGATTCTTCGTTCGTGGCGTAATTTCGAGGCTGTGCAGGTTTCAGCATCATCATCAGCGCAAATTGCTCCAGAATTGACGCTCATGAGGGCGAACAATTCGGTGATGATTCTCAGCGCAGAGTGGCAAAATATTTACCTCCCCAAAAGTTAGGCTATAATATTTCGCGCTTTACACAAAATTTTTGCAACGGAGGAAATCTAGCCATGAAGAAATTTGCTCTCATCCTCGCAATTCTGGCCATGACTGCTGGAATATGTTTTGCTGACGGCCTCAACATCTCAAAGCCTGACGATTTCACAGCCCTCAAAATCGGGACTCAGCGTGGGACAATCGCAGAAGGAATCGCTCGCAAAATGTTAGGCGACAAGGCAAAAGACCAGCTCACCACATACGAGAAGGCTACGGACGTTATACAGGCGCTCAAGGTCGGAAAGATTCAGGGCGCAATAATGGATGAGGCTCCTGCGACACAGTTCGTGAAGAATGACCCTGATACCCTCACGATTCTTCCTGAGGCACTCACGGTTGAGCAATACGCAATCGGCTTCAAGCAGGGCAACAAAGAGCTTCTTGACGCGGTGAACAAAGCCCTCGCTGAAATCAAAGCTGATGGCTCACTCGAAAAAATCATGCTCAAGTACAAGGAAGACCCTACAGCCGCAAAGCCTGAAGATATTGATTTGCACGTTGGCGCGGAAGGCGGAAAATTATATCTCGGAACTGAGTCGGGCTTCCCTCCCTATGACATCAAAGTAGGCGATGGCTACACGGGAATCGATATTGAGATGTGCGCGCTGATTGCTGGCAAGCTCGGCAAAGAGTTAGCGATTATCGCATACCCATTCGACTCGCTTTTCATGGCTGTGAACTCAGGCAAGGTTGATATGATATGCGCGGGTATCACTGTCAATGAGGAACGCAAAATGTTCACGGACTTCTCAGAGCCTTACGAGGATGCAAGGCAGGTTGCAGTTGTCCTCACGAAAGACTACAAGGCCGAATAACCCCTAATTCCCCGGAAGAAATACCCTGTTACATAAATTCGTCCCCTCGCTGAAACATGGCGGGGGGATTTCTTTTTGCCTGATATACTTGCGCAAACACAAAGGAGGAATAATCATGAGCCACATCAACGACATTCTCACGTTCTGCGTTAATCTCAGCCGCAATATGATCATCTGCGGTGCAAATCTTGAACGCGTAAGACTCGCCGCCGAAGCAATATGCCGGGCGTATCACCTCAAGGACACAAGCATTTACCTTCTCAGCACACACATAGCCATTAGCGCATTTGACTCCGATGGGAATTACTCATCACGACAAGCCTCAATCCCCAACGCAGGAATACACCTCGAACGCCTCAGAAGCCTTAACCGACTCTCCTACAAGGTAGCCGAAATCACTCCCAACCCGAAATTGCTGGGGGTCATGCTTGAACGGGCAATGAATGTTCACGATTACCCGGACAAAATCGTTCTCGCCGGGAAAATCTGCGCTGCCTCGTGCCTGTGCTTTATGTTCGGCGGGGGATTCGCTGATGTTATGCCTGTTGCGCTGGTTACGGCACTGATTCATTACCTCATGGCCACCCTTGAAAGGACTGGGCTTGATCGTCTTG
>JAFSKY010000024.1 GCA_017448685.1 Synergistaceae bacterium | reverse complement strand
TTTCTGCCTGAGTGCCGAGAAGATATATTTTCGCCCCCGTGAAAGCCTTTATACGTTCAGAGTCCTCAAGCCCCGCAAGATTCACCATCAATACAGCAGGTGTGCACCTAAGCTCATCACCTGAACGCGCCTGCAAAACCTCGTAATCACCGCCCAATGTCCTCATGAGCATATCAGCTCCCATTGAGGGACGATCGCTTATGTACAGTATTTTCCCCTTCAAGATTATTCCTCCTCTATATGTCCTTCAATGCTCCCTCTAATCCGCTCCAGTCAGCAGCATCTGCACACATCGCAATACGGCTGAAGCGTTCTGATTCATTTTCGGGCATCTTATACCCCCTCAGCATGTCCATTATCCCGTTAATAGAATCACTGTCGAACATGGCCGCAAACTCTTTCACAGCTTCATACGCCTCATGCAGTCTTTCAGGGGATATAAGCTCTTTGCTGTCATCCTCTGCGTATAACGGAGCTAGTATCTCCTGGCATTTCTTGTAGCTTGAGAGCAATTCCGGCGTTAAATCGTCAATGCTGGCTGTGTCGTTGTTATTCCCGCAATCCTCCAAATATGCCGCCTGCTTTGAGAGTCCCATTGCCCCAATCAAACGCGCTGAGCTTTTCAGGGCATGTACCTTTATCGTGTAATTCTTGATGTCGCCTTCATGCCAGAATGACTCAATGTCGCGTAAATTATTGTTGATTGAGTTCCAGAACTGCTGAAGCGTCTTCGTGAGTATTGCCTCGTTCGCGCAGTTTTTGACCGCCTCAGAATAGCTCAGTCCTTCAGCCTGTGAGTAAAACTCCTCAAGGGCTGTGCGTTCATGCTGTGATTCATCCTCTTGTGATTCACCCTCCTGAAGCAATATCTTTTCATGCGGCAAATACTTTATCAGCGC
This sequence comes from Synergistaceae bacterium, assembly GCA_017448685.1. Taxonomy (GTDB): domain Bacteria; phylum Synergistota; class Synergistia; order Synergistales; family Aminobacteriaceae; genus JAFUXM01. The sequence goes on along the minus strand of JAFSKY010000024.1, from coordinate 1,927 downwards.
AGCTTCAAGGCTGGTTGCCTCAACGGGCTTCGAGAGGTAATCCGTGAATCCTTCAGCGAGATATTTGTTCCTCGCACCGCTCACAGCGTCAGCAGTAAGGCATATTATCGGCGTGTCATGATTCATGCCGTAATCCTGGGCGCGTATCTCATTCATCGTTTGAGTCCCGTCCATTATCGGCATACGCTGATCCATCAAAATCAGGTCATACTTCTTTGCGCGGGTCATTGCGAGGGCTTCCCGTCCTCCCGAAGCCGTATCAAGCCTTATGTCAGTCTTCGCGAGGAGTCCTTCTATGACCGTCAAATTCATATCAGTATCATCAACAACAAGCACATCTGCTTCAGGTGCGCGGAATGATTCCTGATATGCCCTCATCGTGTGAACATAACGGTCAAATTTTTCGTGGAAGTTCCCGATTGGTTCATCGGCCATGACTTTTTGCGGAAGGTATATGATGAATGTTGAGCCTTTGCCGTATTCGCTTTCAACCTCTATGCGTCCGTTCATTAGGTGCAACAAGTTCTGCGTTATCGATAATCCTAAACCAGTTCCCTCAACCGTATTATTCTGGACGAGGTCAATACGCTCAAATTTCTTGAATAGCTTGGGCAAATCTTCTTCCCTTATGCCGATTCCCGTATCGCTTATCCTAAATACGAGGTTGATCGTTCCAATACCGTCATTATCATACGTCATCCCACCTGAAACGCTCAGTGATACGCTACCTTCATGGGTATATTTCACGGCGTTGTTGAGGACGTTCGTAACGACCTGCCGGACTCTGACTTCATCACCGTAAAGGCCATCGGGCAATTCCTCATCAACATTCACGGTGAACTCCAAATCCTTTTGACGCGCCTTAAACACTATCATGTTCGTAACGTCATTCAGTACGGAGCTTAGGCGGTAATCACTCTCGGCAATCTCCATTTTTCCAGCCTCTATCTTTGAGAAGTCGAGAATGTCATTGATGATTGAGAGTAAGTTTTTCCCGGCACTCTCAACGTTACGGGCGTATGTGGTGATTCTGTCGCTTGTGCTTTCACGGATAATCATCTCATTCATGCCTAACACCGCGTTTATTGGCGTTCTGATTTCGTGGCTCATGTTGGCGAGGAACTCACTTTTTGCCGAATTTGCCCGCCTTGCCTGCTGCATTGCCGCTTTTGCCAGCTCTAACGCCTCTTCAAGCTGCTCTGAACGTTCTTGCTGCTCTTTGTGGAGGCGAGTTGTGTCAGATACGAGGATGATATAGAAGCCAGGATTGACCGCGTAAAAGTTGAATTGCTTGTAGAATATTTTTCCGTCAATATCGCACACAATGTTGACCTCATACAGGGCGTTTTTCTGCGTCCCAAATGCTATTGAGTCCGGCGCAAGGGAATGTGCCATTTCGCGAATTTGATCCTCTGTGCCGTGCAATATCGGTATGATTTCGTCATGAATATACGCGTTGAATGTGTCATGCATATTCTTGGGGAGTATGCTGCCTTCTGGAAGATCATCGCTCACAGTGATGTGATAGCGTCCTATTGCCATGTATGCAATCATCTCAAATTGACGCGCAAGAATCTTATCCACAATCGTCTGATACACTTTCGAGTTGTTGCACTCACGCTCGGTGATGAAGGCTATCACATGGCCGTTGAAGGGGTTACGTGTCATCATGGCGGAAATTTCAACGTAGCATATATTCCCATTTGCCCGCCGCGACAATAACACCTGACGCATTCCGCTCTTGCCTTTGACGTAAACATCAAGCAGCGAGTCAACGTTGAATATCTCAATGAGCTTCTTGCGTTCCATGAAGTTAATGTAGTGTTTCGCCCTCATACGTAGCATTTCAGAGAATGAGCTGCTCTCCCTGTCTGAGGGGAACAAATCTTTTCCGCGAACCTCCTCCAAATTATCGAGGGTTATATCC
>JAFSKY010000023.1 GCA_017448685.1 Synergistaceae bacterium | reverse complement strand
TGGCTTGGGCGTTACTGACTGAGCGATTTCAATATCACTTGGGATGTGCATTGTTCCTCTGCTCCTTTTGCGTGAAAATTTCTGTGATTATAGCGCAAAAAAATAGCCCCCCGCATTGTTGCAGGAGGCAATGTATTTCCGTGTCTTACGCTTTCTTCGTCTCAATCGCCTTCATCAACGACTCAAACGCCGCATTGAATGACGCTAACCCATCCGCAAGCAATTTCCCGCAAACCCCATCAAGCTCAATCCCCAATCCGGCAAGGGCTTTCATGTCCGCTTCAGCCTCAGCGAGTCCAGTCTCAAGGGTCAATGCAGCCTGGCCATGATTCACGAATGCTTCAAGCGTTGCAGGTGGGACGGTGTTCACTGTGTCAGGGCCGATAAGCTCATTCACATATTTCACGTCAGAATAGGCTTTGTTCTTCGTGCCTGTACTCGCCCATAATGGACGCTGTACACATTCCGCGTCTTTGAACATTCGCCGGAAATCCTGATACATTAACCGTATTCCGTCAACAGCTATGCGCCCGCAAAGAGTCGTATTGCCCTTCTCCGCAAGCAACTTGTCCACAGCCGTATCAACCCTGCTCACGAAAACTGACGCTACACTTGCTGCCTTGCCTCCACGCTTTACGCCTTCAAGGTATGCTTTTGCCACGTCAATATACTGTGAGCGCGAGAATATCAGCGTTGAATTGACGTTTACGCCTGAAGCTATGCATTCGGTGAGTGCGCTTATGCCTTCAGGGGTAGCAGGGATCTTTATCATCACATTGGGGCGGTTGAGGAGGGCAAATAACCTTTTTGCCTCGCTTATTGTCGTGTCGCGGTCGGAGGCTAAAAGAGGGTTCACCTCAAGAGACACATAGCCATCTTTGCCGTGTGTGCTGTCGTATACAGTCCTCAGTATGTCGGCGGCAAGTGAGACTTCCTGCACCGTGAGTGCCTCGTAGATTTCGGCGGTTGATTTCCCTGATGAGGCGAGCGATTTGATTTCCGCGTCATAATCCGCTGTCTTGGCTATGGCGTTCTCAAAGATTGAAGGGTTCGTTGTTACTCCCATAACGCCGAGTGAAATCCATTCTTGAAGCCCGCCTGTTGATACAAGCTCGCGGTTGATGTAATCGAGCCATATCGACTGGCCTAATTTGTATGCGTCATGTATTGCTGTCATTTCCGACTCATTCCTCCTTCACCACTTCATAGCGTTAATTGCAGCTCTCTCAACGTCAAGCCCCGCCACATAATGCCGCGTAAACTCCTCAAAGCCTGCTACATCTTCAGGGTCAGGATTAACCGCCTCACCCGTGAGATTCTTGAATATGCGTTTGCTGAGGTAGTCTTCAAGTTTTCCGTCATTTTTGCCGTCAGCAAGATACGCCGCCAACAATGCTATACCCCATGCGCCTCCCTCACTGGCTGTTGACATTACAGTTACGGGGGAATTTACCGCCGCCGCAAGAATTTTCTGCATCACAAGAGGTGTCTTGAACAATCCGCCATGCCCCATCATCATATCGAGCTTGACTCCCTCATCCTTCAGGAGAATATCCATGCCCAATTTCACCGCGCCTAATGACGTATAGAGATTAACGCGCATGAAGTTAGCGAGGTTGAATTTGCTACCGGGCATTCTCGCGAACAATGGCCGCCCCTCATTGATGAATGTTACGTTTTCGCCGGAATAATAGCCATAAGCCAGCAATCCGCCGCAATCCGCATCACCTTTAAGCGCATGTGTGTAGAGTTTGCCGTAAAGCTCGCCCATATCAGCCGAAATCCCCATTAACCCGCAAAACTCATTGAACACGCTCACCCAAGCATTGAGGTCTGTTGTGCCGTTATTGGCGTGAGACATTGCGCAGGGGAAGCCGGAAGGTGTCGTAACCATATCGATTTCGCGGTGAAGTTTCTTGAGGGGGCGTTCAAGGACTATCATTGCAAATGTGCTTGTGCCTGCTGAAAGGTTGCCTGTTCTGGGAGCTACTGAGTTTGTTGCGGTCATCCCTGTACCAGCGTCGCCTTCTGGGGGGCATAACGGGATTCCAGGTTTGAGCGTCCCGGTTTCATCCATGAGTGCAGCACCTTCAGCCGTCAATGTCCCAGCGTCATCACCAGCAACCAACACCGCCGGAAATACCTCACGCAATTTCAGGTCATGGCCGGATTCCTTCATGAGAGCGTCAAATTTGTCGGCCATGTCGGAGTCGTAATCGTGAGTCGCCGAGTCAATCGGGAACATTCCAGCAGCATCACCAATCCCGATAACCTTACGCCCCGTCAAAACGTAATGCACCCATGCCGCGAGGGTGAATACTGAGGCTACATTCTTCACGTGTGACTCGCCGTCAAGTATTCTCTGGTACAGGTGAGCGCATGACCATCTTAACGGGATATTGAAGTCAAAAAGCTCCGTGAGTTTGTCGGCTGATTGAGTCGTGTTAGTGTTGCGCCATGTCTGGAAGGGCGCAAGCTGCTTGTCGTACTTATCGAGGGCTATATAGCCGTGCATCATCGCTGATACGCCCATTGCCCCAAATGTTGAAGGTGTTACGCCGTATTTGTCCTCAACGTTTTTGCGCAATGAGCCATAGCACGAACGCAGACCCTTCTTTGCGTCCTCAAGCGCATATGTCCACACGCCATTTTCGAGCCTATTCTCCCAATCATATACGCCTGAAGCTAACACATTGCCGGAATAATCGACTAACACGCCTTTGATGCGAGTTGAGCCGAACTCGATACCCAATGCAGTTTTTCCCTGAACGATTAACGTTTTTGCGTCCATGTTACGCCCTGCCTTTCATGTATTCCGCCGCGATATTCTCAGCTGTTATACCCATTTCAGCACGTACAGCATCAGATTTCCCCGATTCACCGTAATGTGTTACGCCTATTGCCGTGAATTTTGGGAGCGTTATTCCAGCGTTCACAGCGTCAAGTGCCATTATCGAGGCTATACCCGTGTTAGCGTTGTGGTCTTCTACTGTGATTATGCGGGGAGTCTTTGCGGCCTCAGTCAATGCGGCCATGTCTGTAACAAGCGGGCATGACACACCGTAAACGCTCACATTCAATCCGTGATTGTTGGCGAGAATGTCAGAAGCCTTCAGCGCAATCTGTGCAGTGTATCCAAGCGCGAATATTGCTCCGTCATCGCCTGCCCTCAGTTTGTCCGCCCTGCCGTATTCAAACGTATAGCCCTCGCCGTAATACTTCAAGCTGTCAATTTTGCTACGACCTACAGCCAAGCAAATATCTCCGGGAGTCTTGAGCATCCAGCGTGTGATTTTGTCGGTCTGGTTGGGGTCAACAGGAACGACGAGCTTCCAGCCGAACATGTTGCGCATTAAGCTGACGTAATCGATGCATTGATGAGTCTTGCCATCCTCGCCAACGTCCAAGCCTACATGTGTCAGTACAGTTTTGTTGCCTGCGCGGTTAATGTCGTTGAGCCTCTGCTGATTGTAGACCTCATCGATTCCGAATACGCCAAATTCCGCCCATAATGACACAACACCAGCGATTGAGGCTGCTCCTGAGATTGTTGCTACGGAATGTTCCTGAATACCGCATTGAATGAAATTGTCGGGGCATTCCTTCCTGAATCCACCTGTCATTACCGATGGCACTAAGTCGCAATCAAATACGAGGATGGGAGTTTTGCCCGGCTTCTTGTAGTTGAGCTTGCCGACATCAGCAAGAGCTTTCCCGAATGCGCCGCGATTGTCCATTTTGCCGTCATAGGTTATGGGCGTTCCTGTGTCAATTTCTGGTGCTGGGGGATAATCTATTTCGCGTCCTTTGAACGTTGACGGAGTTTTGCGGAGTTCATTTGCGCGGGCTAAAGTGTCAGGGTCGCCACCTAGAGCCTTCACGATTTCGGCGTATGCTTCCGGGGGAACTGGCTTGCCGTGATAGTCATGCTTACCCTCCATGATTCCGCCGTCTTTGCCCATTATCGTACGGCACAAAAGCACAGTGGGCTTGCCATTTGTCCCAGCAGCTTTCAGAGCGTCATAGAGTGCTGAGAAATTATGCCCGTCAACCTCTACGACTTCCCAACCGTCAGCTTCCCACAATGCGCGAATGTTGCAGGGCATTATGTCGTTCCTTGAGCCGGATAACTGTATGTCGTTCCAATCGATGAGAGCCGTTATGCCCGTGAGGTTCTCTTTCACCGCAATGCGCCGAGACTCTGCGATTTGTCCCTTCGTCTGACCACCATCACCCATTAGGACATACACGCGTCCTTGATGGCCGTTTGCACGTTGAGCCAATGCAAAGCCGACTCCAGCTGAGAGTCCTTGACCTAAGTTGCCTGTACCCCAATCGATGCCGGGGATTTCGCGTTCAACATGTCCCTGAAACACTGAACCGCAATCCCTGAAGTGAGACATGGCTTGTTCGCGGTCAATGAAGCCCCATTCAGCTATAGCTCCGTAAACGCCTGCTGATGTGTGGCCATGTGAGATTACGACATAATCACGGGCTGTGTCATTGCAGTTTTCCGGCGTGAGATTGGCGACTCCGTATACTGTGAGGAACATTTCCATTCCACCAAAAGCCCCGGCAGGATGTCCACTGTTGGCGCATGAAACCATCGTTAGCGTTGCGATTCTTGCACGTTTAGCGGAGGCTTCAAGCTCCGGGATATATTCGGGGGGCATGTGGTCAGCCTTGAAGTTTCGTATGAGTGGGAGATGCATTAAATCAATCACCGTTACAGAAAACTTATAAAAAGCGATAAATCAGCTCTTCTGTTTCATTCCTCGTTCATCGCGTCCGCTTTCACGCTGTTCTGCTACTAACGTTTGGTATAACGCTCCAGAGGCTTCAATTCCCGACTAACGTATCGGTACATACTTTTTTGCCTTGAAAGGTTGAATATTTTACGGACGAAACCCGGTACGGCCTCTTATGCTTGGTTATCGCTATTGTATGAGACTTCCATTTTCTTCATCCAACCCGCCTATATTCAGTTGTCAATATGCTTTACCAAATTGGCGGAATTATACTCGGTGTATTAGTCAGAAATAAAAGCTGATTTACGAAATTTCCTGTAAGCGGTTTTACCTCCTTTCATAAGGTTATAAATTTACGAAGTCTTTTGTAGAAATTATTTTTGGATGAGAATATTATACGTTATTGCGTGGGAAAATTATTGCGTGGAAAAAAATATCCCCCTCACGAATTGCAAGGAGGATGAAACGTTTTATGCTTTCTGAAACCTCGCACGGTTGATATGTTCAGGCTTCTTCTGCTCAATTTCGCCCGCGTCAGTCAATGCAATTCTCGTAAGCACAGGCCCAACTAGCTCATACACCAACACGCTAAACAGTATGATATTGCGTATCAAGCCTCCGATTTCACCGCCGAGACTCTGCGCACTCACTACCATTCCGAGAGCAACTCCGGCTTGCGGGAAAAGTGTTATCCCAAGATATTTCTTCACGTTCTCAGAGCATCCCATGATTGATGAGCTTATTCGCGCTCCGTAATATTTTCCTGCACACCTCACCAGCATATACACAGCTCCAACTACCATAACTGACACGCTTCCCATTACCGACAATTCCAGCCTCGCGCCCGAAATCACGAAGAATACTGCGTAAAGCGGGGCTGACCATTTCTGTGAACGCGCCATAATATCACTGGAATATTCGCACATGTTGCAGAACACTGTCCCTAATGTCATGCACACCAGTAATGACGAGAACGCTATACGCACTGAGCCTATGTATATTTCGCGTGAGGCAAGTGATATTGTCATCATAACGAAAGCTATTGTGAGTGAGAGCCTGTTTGAGTTGGAGAAGAATATCTTTTCCAGCATGGTCAGAACATATCCCATCAGCGCGCCGAGAATCACTGAGCATGTAATCTCTATGATGGGATTGATGACGATTGACACGAGGTTTATTGCCCCGCCTATCATGGCCTGTGAAATTCCCATTGAGACGGCGAATATCACTAGTCCGGCTGCGTCATCAAGTGCGACAATTGGAAGTAGCAAGTCCGTTACTGGACCTTTTGCCTTGAATTGACGTACCACCATCAACGTAGCTGCTGGAGCTGTTGCGGATGCTATAGCCCCTAACGTTATTGCTGCTGGAAGTGGTAGAACATGACCGCCAAGATTCACGCTCAAAGCTACTAGGGCAATATCAACGAGGACTGTTGCCGCGACTGCCTGAAATATTCCGATGAAGAGCGCGGATTTTCCCATTTCCTTGAGGCTTGCGGCTCTGAACTCGCTACCAATGTCGAACGCTATGAACCCTAAAGCTACGTTTGAGATTATTCCAACGTCCGCAAGTGATGACTGTGAATCGAAGCCAAGCCCGTAACGCCCCAATACGTATGGCCCGACAATAACCCCTGCTATGAGGAAGGCTGTTACGTCAGGAAACATTATGCCTTTACGCCCGACTGTGTACTTGAATGCCCTCGTCATGAGAAGCCCGGCGAATAGCGCAAATGATGTGCTGAGAAGTAATGACATGTGAAAATATTGTGCCTCTTTCCGTATTTATGTGTTCAAGCGCGGAATTATAGCACTATGTGAGGCTGAACGATTATTATACGCACAAAAAAACTCCCGCTCTCACAGCATTAGCCATAAGTAGCGGGAATTTGTATTGCTGGATTATTGCTGAATTACGTTTACACCGTCAGCTTCTGGAAGAATTTGCTCTCCAATGCGTTGTCCGTCATATGGCATGGCCTCACTGCATCCTCAAGAATATTCCGGCGGTATTGTGTCGCTTCCGTGTAAAGGGCATGTGTCCCTGGCTCATTGAAGAGTATTCTGAGTGGTCGCGATGTTCCCAATATCTTGGCGCTTTCATCGGCTATTTCATCCCTCACTGCCTGAGACATTCCAGCGGCTTTGCTGAAATTATCACCAAATTCTGCTGGCTCAAGTACTAGGCTGTAGCTTTCACTCTCATCATCATATATGAATACGTAATCAGCTACCTGTATATCCGTTCTTCTGGAAAACATTTGAACAGCTCGGTATACAGCCTCTTCTGTGATGCCTTCCATCGCGTCAATGTCATAGTCACGAGGACAGAGCTTGCTGATTGTTACTGCACAGTCGGTGATTTCCTCACAACGCACTAGCACATTTGTTGTATACCTGTACAGCCCTGAATACCCTGACACTATAACACGATATTCTCCACCAACCTTTAGCTCATGTGCCATTAACGTCTTACCTTGCTCCGATAACGGCATGAACTCGTAAAAGTTCGCTGTTAGTGCTAACTCGTACATATCCGTATTGGGAACTGCACGCGCAATAAACCCCTCTTCTGTGGCCAGAAAATCATTGCTGAATTTCACATGCCTCATGTTATCTCGGATTATGTCCGCGTATATCGTGTAGCTCCCTGTGCCATCTGCTATAACTTCAACAAGTGAGGGCCATATATCTTTGACCAGCTTCAGAATATTCCCGTCCTTAATGCCTGAGAATATCCGCCTCAGCTCCTTTGCACGCGCTGGGTTAGGCGCTATTCGATTGTTCAGCCTCTTGCGCATGTCCTCTGGAAATTTCCTCAGCACACTTATACTTCCCGCTTCTATGTCATCGCAAAGTTGCTCCCAATCCTTTGCGAGGCGTTGTATGTTGCTCAGGAATATACTCGCGTTAGGCGCATATATGGCGGTTATGTCCTTCTCTCGAAGCGCAAAAAATAAACGAGGGTACTCAAAATCCATAACCTCATCGGGAAATAATAACTCAAATGGCGTCGTGATTTCTGCCCTCTTGCGTGAAAGACTTACTCGCATATTCTCACCGTAAAACTCTGAGAGTAAAAGACCCGTTAGCGTATTCGTGTAGGCTTTATCGAGATTGCGTACTGGGTTACGGTATGGCAGGCTCTCACACATCACAAATACTTTCTTCCCACCTAATAGCCGCTCCATCTCTTTCAGGTATGGCGCTAGATGTTTACGCGTTATAGGTAGCCTCTTCGGTACTCCCACTCGCCCATATGATAGCGTGTAGGACGTTATGTCCTCGTCCGTGAAAATATATGCCTCGTTGATGCGGGTCGCTAGGTTTATCATTGGCTGGTACGTGTCGTAGCTCGTCATTGGTAGTCGCGTACGATAACCCTCTAATGTCCCGATTTGGGAAAACTTGTAGCGTTGCCCGTAATCCGATTTGCAGCCGTTCTCTAGCACACTGTATAGCGTCCGCTTCTGGAACTCTAGCACTGTCTCAGGCACTGTACGCTCGTCATACCATAATAACCCTTCCCCGATAAATCTTTCCTCTACTTCACCCGTAAGAAAATATTTCGGCAGGTTGTTTAAATCCTCAAGATACTTCGGACTATATACCTTTGTCGGCGGGATCGGCGTTATCATCTTCGCGTAAGGCATCATTAGCTCAAATATCTCCTTACGCACCCCCTCTGATATATCCTTGTTCGTCAGCATGAAACCTGCCACTATCCTCAAAAACGCGTGCATTAAGGCGTTCAGGTCTATTCCGTAATTCAGGCAGTAATCTAGCACCCTCTTGAAGCTACGTGCTGTCGCTAGAATTACTCCTTCTCCCTTGCTCGCTGAACTTTGCAGAATTGATGCACTGTTCACGTAATATACATACCCTATCAGCTGAGGCAGTAGACATACTTTTTCTGCCTTCCATAACGCTTCCATCATGAACACATAATCTTCCGCACAGTCTATTGACTCGTCAAAGCGTATTCCTTTGTCACGTAGATAACTCGCCTTGAATAGACGATGTGTTACCAATCCCCACAGCGAACAGAATATCTTTTTGTCGTCCCATGTGTCGCGATTTACGATAATTTCCTCACGCGTCTGGTCCCATAACACTACCTCATTCGGCACAAACGGTGAATCGTACTCCAATTCCACCTCACGCCGAAACATACACACATCAGCTCCAGAACGCTTTATGTGGCGCAAGGCTACCTTCAAACAGTCGGGCGTGTACCTATCATCACCGTCAAGAAATCCGATATATTCTCCGCTGGCTATATCTAGTCCCCTGTTACGTGGGCTTGATGGCGTATGATTGGCATTGTGAAGGATGTCTACTACTACGTTGTCATGACCGCTCAATAGCTCCTGTACATCACGCTCGTATTCCTCCGTTGAGTTATGCACCACTACTACCCATTCTACATTCTCAAAGCCGAGTGTCTGCGCCTGCATTGACTGAAAACTCGCCTTGAACATATCCAATGGGACATTGTGAAGGGGCGTGATTACTGAAATCTCATACTTCTTCAACTCTTTTCACCTCCCAATATCACATTAATCGCTCATGTGAGGCGAGAAATTCCGTTACATCAAAATCACTGCTGTATATGAAATCCAAATTGTAGGAGGTCATGTTAGAGTCGTGCTTCTTCGTTATCGACATGTCATCAGCTACAAACGCAATTATCTTCGCACTCTCACTCTTCTTGCGCTGCTTGTCGAAATCGTACACCTGCCCGCTATCCTCGAATGTTACTCGCATGAATGTCCTGAAGCATGTGCAGTGAAGATATATGTCGCCAACGTCCTCAAACGCATTCAAGATACGTTCCGTCAACATCTCCTCACACGCTAGACGTATTCGCCCCGCCTGCTTGGGCTTGAAACCGAATGCTAGCGCGTAATTCTCCACCATTGACACCAACGGTATTATCGCGTAGGACGTGTTCTTTATGCCGACATCTAGCACACTTACTCCCTTTTCGAGTTCGCCATCAAGCTCCATCTTACGCAAACGCTTCAGCATATCTACATGAAGTGTACGCTGGTCAACCTTCCCCGTGGCATTCAGAGGGAATTTGTCATAAAGGAAGAAATATGCTGGCACTTTGAATGAGCCGAGTTTATCACGTAGATGCTTGCGCGTTGTCGCCTCATCAAATGTTGCTCCTGGCTGAAGAATTACACACGCTCCGAGATTTTCTCCGTATAACCTATCCTTGTAACCAAATATTCGGCATTCCTTGATGCTGGAATCGTTCAGGGCTTCCGCTTCGATTTCACTGGGCGTGATGTTTTCCCCACCCTTGATGATTATATCCTTGATGCGTCCCATTATACGCACATTGCCGTCATCATCCATTACTCCCAAATCGCCCGTGTGAAACCAGCCGTCTGCGTCTACTGATTGCTTCTCTGGGGGTAGCTTGTAGTAACCGTTCTTGATGTGGAAACCTCGCGTTACCAATTCGCCAACTTCACCCGCTGGTAGCATTCCTCGCTCTGCATCACATATACCTATCTCTACGTCAGGTATCTTACGCCCTATCGTGTTGTAACGTACCTGTATACTGTCTTCGGGACGTGCCATGATGAATACCGTTGCCGTCTCCGTCATTCCAAACATGTTCAGGAATGTTGCATGATTTAATGCCGCCTCAAATCGCGTGAACTGCATCGGGCTGGTGTAACTTCCTGCTATACTGCACACTTTGATGAATGGCGCGCATTTGTCCGTGTACTCCTTGCTGTCAATTATGCTCTGATATACCGCCGCTACTGACCATAAATCGGTGATGTGTTCACGGTTCACTATGTCCGCTATGTCTTGCGCCTTCACCTTTTCGGGTATGTACACTGTTCCGCCCAAGAACAAATACACGCATGGTACACTCAGTCCAAATGCATGGAATAATGGCAGGGCTACACATGCCTTATCCCCGCGTATCGATTTGAACTCATCCGCAAATTTCAGCGAGGTGTTTATCATCGAATATTGCGAGGTCAATACTGCTTTCGGGAATGCCGTTGTCCCTGACGTGTATATGATATACGCATCATCGTGTACATCACGCGTGTCGGTTATCTCACTCACTGCCACAGAGGCAAAATCAGTCTCGAATATGGAGAATACGCTATCCTCTGGAAGCCCGAATGATTGCGACAACGTTTTAGCCTCACTCGCTACTCCCTTCGTGTCATGGGTCGTGCCGTAAAGTGCGTACTTGCTATCTGCAAACGTTACAAGTGGCGTTACGTCATCAACAGTGTAGTTTGAGTTCAGACATACCGCTACCGCTCCTACATGCACTATACCGTAATAGACATACAGCCATTCAGGACAAGGGCTTGACCATAACACAACACGGTCGCCACTGTTTACGCCATGTTCAACGAGGAATGACGAGACGTTATCGATTTTCCCGACAAATTCGGAATATGTCAGGCACTTTTCGCCCATCACTACAGCAGGTTTATCAGGATGCTTACTCGCCTGCTCCTGTAGTATGTCGTAGTATTTCTGCTCTGTGAAATCCACCTTTACACGCTCCTCAATCTTTCCAGATTCATTACGTTCTGTTCAACAAGCCCATTATAGGCAATTTCCGTTTCAAGCCCCAATGAACTCAGTTTGCGACATATAGCCTTCTCCAAGCAATTACCCTCGTAACGCTGTATTGACGTTATACTCATTGTATCGTGGTAGGTCGTTACCAGCATTAATGGTACTCCAAACGGCGACTCCATCACTATATCTTCGATGAGGTCATCTGCTCCTTCTGGCATGTCCATAATCCCAGGATACGTTACTCCTTGCGTTACTCGCGTTAACCTCCCTCCAGTGCGTAAGCTATTCTCGCGACTCTTCGCTATTATCCCACCTGGAAATGCCTCAAATCCCTTCACCGTCTCCACTTTGTCATACAGAAATTTGGCGTAATTCTCTGGCTTCCTCGATAAGGTTAGCATCTCGCGAAATCTCTTGCATTGCTCCTCTATCGGCATGTTATGTTGCTCAATCGTTGACGGTAGAAATGTCGCATCAGAGAAATTTACGATGCAATCATTGTTGAAGACTTTTCGCAGGTCAACAGGAAACATTGACAGTATAGTCTTGTCGGTATTGTAGGCATCACGCATTGAACTCGATGAAACGTATAACATCAATGGCACAAAGCTAGTGTTATTACTCTTAGCGGCCTTGATGAACTCACTTGTGCTGAGCGTTATCCTGATATGCCGACTCGCTGGGAAATTTACTCCGTAATACTCTTCGGATACCGTGAAGATTTCCCCCGTAATTTCGGGCTTGTAGCTGGGTATCGCTCTTTCATCGCCGTATACCTCATAGGGATTAAGGTTGCTTTGCGTCTCCCATTCATCTCTACTAGGCTCATGGGAACGTATTACATCACCAAAATAATCATCCCGCAATCCCTTCACGTGGACGGCATAACGGCAAATTATCGCCTTCAAAAACCTGCTGAGACCGTTCCAGTCGGATAACGCATGATACACCGAAAATACTACTTCACGCTCCTTTAACGCGTCATACTGGAAGCAGAACAAATACCCGTTCATGTCATCACTGCCGAAATCATACCGCGATGATAACGGCAATAACGCTACATCCTCGTGATTATCCTCATAGAACAATCTGCCCTCATGCAACACTGGACGCGCTGAAAACTCTGGGTACAACCTCAAAGCCTCACTTGTCGCCAATATTAGAGCCTCATGGTTTACGGGAGCTTTGAATGTTATGGGCAAACGTATATCCATTGTTGAACCTTTACCCGCCGCCGTGTAGTAGAAATACTTATCTGATACGCCTAATTCACGCAATATACTTCCCTCCAAAAGTCGTATTTCTCCTGTGTAAGCAACTGTGCTTCATGGATATTCCCCGCCTGTATCCTGTAGAGGCTATTAGGCTTCCAATCGCTTAAACCCTCCGCATTAGGGCTTCCCGTTTTGGCATATGCCGCAAGCCTCGCTACCAATTCCGCGCCTAGACTGTAATCCTCTTCACGCCAGAGATCTTTACGCTTATCGGAGAAGTAATCAAGCCAATACGGCACATCAGACGTGTGGAACGCTCCCCAAATATGTGATTCAGGCCCGGGCATTACGTGGTCAAATTGCGCTATCCAAGTTTTTGCACCCTTCCTCAATGAGGCCAGCATCATCACGCTTGCTGTGTATCTCTCATGCGAAATCATGGACACAAACTGTTTCGGATTGCCGTTGAACGGGTATAGCTTCATTGCCATATCAGCATGTTCACCGAAGTAACCACGCATAGCCGCTTCGTAATCCTCCGTAGTTGTAGGGTTTTTCGCCGCTAAATCCCTCATTATCATAAACAGCATACTGTCATTTGCCGTATACGTTACCATGAAGTCGTATTCATCCGTCATGCCTGCCCTCACTCCATCATTGAATGGGCATGTCAATACATGGCCGTCTATGCAATATGGGTAATACGCTGGCAGTTTCAGTAGCTCTTCAGTGGTCATTGTGCGCATATCCTCAACCACCATACCGATAACTTCATCGCCTTCACGTTCGCATTCTGATAACGGCTTGTAGATGTCTACCATTATCATCTTGCCTGATGCATCTGATGTCGTGGCTACTGGCATATTCAGTGTTTCATGGCTCATCGCGAAAACTCGCCGGAATAGTCCTTTTGCCATTGGCGACACCGCTAGCGTACATACAGCAGCTGCACCCGATGATTGTCCCATTATGGTAACGTTCTCAGGATTTCCACCGAATGCCTTTATGTTATCCCTTACCCATTTCAGCGCGGCTATTTGGTCGAGTAGTTGGTAGTTCCCGGAAATTTTGCTTGAGTTTTCGCATGACAGCTTAGAGCTTGCGAGGAGTCCAAGCACACCAACGCGGAAATTTGCCGTAACGAAAATCACTCCATGCCGGGCTAACTGTTCACCGTTGTAGATTTCGCATGAGCTTCCGCCAGCAACGAAGCTACCTCCATGAAAGTATATTACTACAGGCTTATCCTTCACATTTACGTCTGAGGGGCAATACACATTCAACGTTAGGCAGTCCTCAGAATATCCGGTTGATGTATCTATGATGAACTCTTCTGACCACATAAGGAAGGGGGCTTGTGGGGATTGTATTGCGCTTGGAGAGAACTTTGTGCATTCACGTACTCCCGGCCATGAGGGCGATTTTGTGGGGGCATTCCATCTCATTTGGCCTATTGGGGGCGCGGCGAATGGTATACCTTTGAAGATTGATACGGCTTCATCATTAGTTTTGAGGCCACAGACATAACCGCTTTCTGTTTTTATCATACGATGCTCCTTAATGGTTGTGGAATTGAGACAATATTATACACTCCATATTATTCGGCGAAATTTTAGGATATGAAATCCCTCATAGTATAATTTTTCACTGTCAACCTTCCACCTTCATAAAAATAGAATGAGGAAGCTCAGACAAAATTTGAAACATTGAATGAGGGAGTTAGTTACATGAGAAAAAATTTCGTCATTCTGATATTCCTCCTTGCGTGTTTTCTCGCGCAATCTTCCGAAGCAGCCCAGCTTGTGAAAGTCCAAAAGGCTCAAGAGGGCGCAATCGACAATACGAAGGAATATATCGGGACAGTCGAGGCGGTTCAACGAGTTACGGTCAAGCCAGAACTATCAGCGAAAATCTCAAGGGTATACTTCAACGAGGGGTCTTACGTCAGAGCAGGCTCAACACTTTTCACGCTGGACAACTCGCAGTACAAAGCTACTGTTGACTTACGCAAAGCCCAACTAGCTCGAACTCAATCGACCCTAGAACAGGCGCAAAAGTACATGAGGCGATTGAAGGCGGCAGACAAAAGGAGCGTTCCAGCCTCAGACATGGACAAGGCGGATAACGACATAAAGCAGGGTCAAGCGTCAGTATCAGAGGCAAAAGCAAATCTAGAATTAGCGCAGATTGAGTTGAACAGGACGAAGATAACCTCTCCAATTTCCGGCGTAATAGGGCGTGCGGGCTTCACAAAAGGGAATTACGTATCACCCAGCTCCGAATTAGCGACAATAATCCAGATGAATCCCATCCGAGTAGCCTTCTCAATATCTGAGGCAGATTACACTTCATGGCAGAAAAATTCCTACAGTGCAGTGCTGAAACTTTCAGACGGCACAACATATGATGAGTCATCATCGGGCAAAATGGACTTCATCGACAACGTCATTAACGCTTCAACAGGAACAATCACAATACGCTGGAGCTTCAGCAATGACAGTAATATTCTGATACCTGGTGCTATGGTGAGGATAGCTCTAACGCCATTGAACGAACAAAGGGGCATCATGATTCCGCAAGCCTCTCTAATGTCAGACATCAACGGCAACTATGTTTACGTTATCGAAGGAGATACGGCAAAAGTACGGCGCGTTACGACACTTGGGACATCAGGAGATAATGTTGCAGTATCAGGTGTGAAGTCAGGAGAGCTTGTAGCCTCATCAGGGACGCAAGCCTTGAGAGATGGCGCAAAAGTGAAAATACAGGATAAGTGATAGACGGACGATGTTCTCGAAATTTTTTATAAGGCGGCCACGTTTCGCCATAGTATTAGCATCAATATTGATGATTTCCGGCGCATTATGTGCGTTTCAGCTTCCAGTAACGCAATATCCCAACTTAGCCCCTCCACAAATCAGAGTCATGGCCTCATATCCTGGTGCAGATGCTCAGACGATAGCAACGACAGTAGGCACTCCACTTGAAGAGGCATTGAACGGTGTCGAGAAGATGATATACATGAGTTCCTCGTCAAGCAACAACGGTTCATACGGATTGACGATAACATTTGAGAACGGCACAAATTCTGACTTGGCACTCATCAAGGTACAAAACAGAGTACAGCAGGTAGTAGCGCGTCTTCCCCAAATCGTAAACACGATGGGAATAACAGTAATATCCTCATCATCAAGCATGATAGGATTTGTAGCAATAGTATCGCCCAATGGAACGCGAGATACGCTATTTTTGACGGACTACGCAATCAACAATGTGCGCAACAGGTTCAGGCGTATACCCGGCATGGGAGAAGTTTCAATCATGGGAACGAGCTACAGCATACGCATATGGTTAGACCCCGAAAAGCTATCATCAATGGGACTAAGTGTATCAGATGTCCAGACAGCTATCAGGGGTCAAAACGTACAGGCTGCGTTAGGCTCTGTTGGGGCAAGCCCTGCAACGGGTCGTCAAGGGCCAGTAGTGTATTCAATGCTCGCAAAAGGCCGTCTTTCAACAGTTAGCGAGTTTGAAGAAATCATCTTAAAGCGGAGTGATGCAGGGGATATAGTTCGCTTGAAGGATATATCACGTGTAGAACTAGGCTCAGAGTCATACAGCATGAGTTCAACATATCTTGCGAAACCCTGCGCAATGTTATTGTTGTCTCAGACTTCAGACGCAAACGTTCTTGAGGTAATGCAAGGTGTGAAAGATGCAATAGCTGAGCTTAGTCGTAGCCTTCCTGAAGATGTTGAATTTGCTATACCATTTGACTCTACAGATTTCGTGAAGGTATCAATCCGCGAAATAATCATGACATTGTTCATGACATTAGGGCTTGTTATATTCGTGTGCTATTTGTTCCTTCAAAACTGGCGAGTTACGCTAGTCCCCTCCGCCGCAATTCCTGTATCACTTCTCGCATCATTCATAAGCCTGTCAGTATTGGGATATAACATAAACACATTTACGCTATTCGGTCTAGTGCTGGTAATCGGTACAGTAGTGGATGATGCAATAGTAGTTGTTGAGCGAGTGCTATACATAATGGAACATGAGGGGCTTGGCTCTGTGGAAGCAACAGAACGTGCAATGAGAGATGTTAGCGGCCCAATGATAGCTACAACATTGGTATTCTTGGCAATATTCGTGCCAGTAGCAATGATGAGTGGGATAACGGGACAGATCTACAAGCAATTCGGTGTAACGATGTCATTTGCAGTAGTATGTTCAACGTTTGTAGCGTTTACGTTAAGCCCTGCAATGTGTGCGCATTTGCTGACGGACATAAAGCCTAAGATGAGAGGTCCGCTAGCGTGGTTCAACAAGGGATTGAATTTATGCACAGGCGGATTTGTGAGAGTTTCAATGCTATTGGCGAGGAGCTTCATCGTTCTTATGTTGTGCCTTGTGGCTTCATGTGCAGCTTCGTGGTACATAATGAAGGAAACGCCCACGACATTCATCCCGGATGAGGACAAAGGTGCAATCATGGGAATGATACAGTTGCCGGAAGGGGCATCAAGGGAGCGTACCTCAAGTTTAGTGCAGTCGCTAATGCCAGAGATAGCCGAAATTCCTGGAGTGAGGAACAACATGGCAGTGGAAGGATATAGCTTTATGGGTGGTTCAGGTGAAAACATGGGGCTATTTGTAGTATCACTTCAGGATTGGGGATTAAGGGAAACGCCTGATTTAAGTCAAAGCTCAATCTTAGCGAAGGTAAATGCAGTAATCTCGAAATACACAGAGGCATCAATAATAGCGTTTGCGATGGCAGGTGTTCCCGGGCTTGGTGTGTCGAATGGACTTGAGATGAAGCTACAAGCTACGGGGCAATTTGACACAGTAGAGCTAGAGAAGGTAACGAAGGAGTTCAGCGCAAAACTTACAGCTGCCGAAGAAATCATGTACGCATACAGTCCTTACACAGCACAAACGCCGCATTTATTCGTTGATGTAGACCGTGTGAAGGCTGAACGTATGGGATTAGAGCTTTCGAGTATATTCTCAGTGCTGGGTACATATTTCGGAACTAGCTACGTGAACGACATCAACATAGGCTCCCACGTGAACAGGGTAATGCTTCAAAGTGATTGGGAGTTTCGCAACTCAATAGAGGATGTAGGGCGTATACGACTGGCTAATATATGGCGAGAGCAAGTGCCATTATCGAGCGTTCTACAAGTGAGGGAGATAACAGCACCTCGTAACGTTAGCCGTTATAACCTTTATCCCTGCGCAGAGTTCACGATAATGCCCGCAGCAGGGTATTCAACTGGTCAAGTTATGCAAAAGGTAGCGGAATTATCACGTGAGCTTCCAGAGGGTTATGCGTATGAATGGTCAGGCCAAACGTATCAGGAACAAAGAGAGGGCAATCAGTTTATGCTGATTATCGGTTCAGCGGTAATATTCGGCTTCCTGTTCCTTGTGGCGCAATATGAGAGTTGGCTTACACCTGTAGGGGTTATGCTCTCATTGCCAATAGCGATATTAGGTGCGCTTGCTGGTATCGTGTTTATGGGGATAACGACTAGCGTTTACACCCAGCTGGGAATGCTTCTGCTTGTCGGACTAGCCACGAAGAACGCAATACTGATTATCGAGTTTGCGAAGGAAGAACGTGAATTGCGTGGAGCGTCAATTCGTGAAGCTGCTGCTGAGGCTGCTCGTGAGCGTTTCAGGTCAGTGCTTATGACGGCGTTCACATGCGTACTTGGAGCTGCCCCAATGCTTTTAGCGACAGGTGCAGGAGCTGCGAGCCGTATTCATGTAGGAACGGTAATGTTTTTCGGGATGACAGTTGCAACGGTGCTAGGAATATTCCTGATACCCGGGCTATTTGTGATGATGCAGACATTCCGTGAAGGTGTGAAGTCAATGCTGGGCATGGAAAGCAACTATGATGATGACAGCGAGTATGAGGACGATGAAGACGATGAAGACGAATACGACGATGAAGAAGATTAAGCGTTTGATTCTGTCGATGATGCTCATAGCGATTGCCAGCCCTATTTGCGCATTCGGTGCTGAAAGGTCATCAGACATCACAAATCGTGAATGGCTAGAACTCGTGAGGCAATATACATCAGCGGATGAGGTCAGCTTTGAGGGTTCAAAGTGGGATAATCTGGTGGGTGAATATTCCGGCCATAAACCCGTGAATGCGCTTGCAGAATGGTGGAGTAATTTCGGCGATGAACGTCTTACGCAGCTAATCGAGATGTCATTCAGGAACAATAGAGACATGGCCGCTTCCCGCGCAAAAATTCTTGAGGCAAGAGCGCAAGTTGGTGTTACTCTGGCGGGAATGTCCCCTAAAGCTGATGGTGGAGCAACATGGACAAATTCGCGAGCGTCAGACCATACGACAAGAGCCGGAAGCAATAACCTGTATCATATTGGCATTGATGCGAGCTGGGAGCTTGATTTGTTCGGGAGGAAGGCAGATGAGCTTAAAGCGAACAAGAGAGCGTTAGAGGGACAAGAGGCGACGCTTCAAAATGCATGGGTGAGTTTATCGGCGGAAGTAGCCACGAACTATATAAATCTGAGGACGTTGCAAGAACGCTTAAAGATTGCTGAGAGGAATATAGAAATTCAGCAGGATATTTACAGTCTAGTGAAGTCTCAACATTCGGCTGGGCTACGTGATGAGCTATCAGTACAGCAGGCGGAATATACCCTAGAGCGCACGAGGTCAGCAGTGCCATCAATACAGCAGTCAATCAGCGAGACGATGAATGCGCTTGCGATTCTTACGGGCGAAATCCCCGGAAGCCTCAACGAAATGTTATCGGTGAGGGGTAATGATGTGTCAATTCCGCAGGCTGACATGTCAAAACTCGTTGGCATACCCGCAGAAACATTGCGTCAACGTCCCGACATAAGGGTTGCTGAACAGACGTGGTTAGCGCAGATTTCCCGCCGAAAGTCTGCCGAGAAGGGCTATTACCCCACAATAACGCTTGCGGGGTCTATAGGGTTGGAGAGTCTTTCAACGGGGAATTGGTTTGAAGCGGCGAGTCAGATGTTCAGCATGGGGCCTCGTATAACATGGCCAATCTTCAACAGTGGCGCAATCAGGAAGAACATACGCATACAGTCAGCACGTGAGGAACAATATTTTGCGTCATATGAGGCGAGTATCCTGAAGGCGGTCAGTGAAGTCCGCAACGCTCTCACAGCAAATGCACAGGAGGCAGAACGCA
Organism: Synergistaceae bacterium; assembly: GCA_017448685.1. Classification (GTDB taxonomy): domain Bacteria; phylum Synergistota; class Synergistia; order Synergistales; family Aminobacteriaceae; genus JAFUXM01. The sequence goes on along the minus strand of JAFSKY010000023.1, from coordinate 13,074 downwards.
ACACCGTGTTGAAGCGTGGACTTTCATCAGCGCAATCAGCACTGGAAATCGCGAGGGACAAATACATTCAGGGACTTATACCGTTTAGCGAAGTGCTTACGGCGATGCAAGCTGTGTATTCGCTTGAGGATGATTGCACATCAAGTGATGGCCGGAAGATGGTGAATTTGATTACGTTGTTTAAGGCACTTGGTGGAGGTTGGGAGCCATTCACACAGCAGGAAGATATAGCGTTCCCCCCAAAATAATCTCAGATATAGAAATCCCCCCTGCCGAAATGACAGAGGGGTTTTTTTCTGCGTATATATAGCTAGCTTACTTTGTGTCAAACTGGCTGCGGTAAATATCAGCGTAAACTCCATTCAAGGCGAGTAGCTCATCATGTTTCCCAGTCTCTACAATGTCGCCATCCTTCATGACGAGAATCAAATCTGCATTCTGAATCGTCGACAGCCTATGAGCTATGATGAAAGATGTTCTTCCGGCCATGAGCTTATCGAGTGCAGCCTGTATGAGTTTTTCCGTTCTTGTGTCAACAGATGATGTTGCCTCGTCAAGTATCAAAACGGGAGGATCTTTCACCATTGCCCTCGCTATAGTGATGAGCTGGCGTTGACCTGTTGAGAGGTTCGATTGCTCATTGATGACCGTATCAACTCCCTCAGGCATAGCACTCACGAAATACACCAACCCTGACGCTTCAAGCACATCATTCAGCTTATTGTCTGATATGCCTTCAGTCGAGTACACTATGTTATCCCTAATTGAGCCTTCAAACGTCCATATATCTTGAGGAACAAGCCCGATGAACTCATGAAGGTTATTCCTGGCCATGTCAGCGATTGAAACGCCATCAATGAGAATTTTCCCTCCGTTAAGCTCATAGAACCTCATCAGAAGATTTATGACCGTGCTTTTTCCCGCACCTGTAGGGCCGACAATGGCAATCTTGCTTCCCGCTTTTACGTCCGCCGAGAAATCATGAATTATGATTTTGTCCTTCACATATCCGAATTTGACATCAGAGAACGTGATATGCCCTTTCACTTTGTCCAAAGTCTTGGGGGTATTGGCCTCTGTCATTTCTTCAACGTCCATAAGCTCAAGTATTCTGTTAGTTGCGGCAATTGCTGGTTGAAGCGAGGAGATACACTGTGATAAGTTTGTCAGCATTGATGCGAATATACGTGAATATGACACGAACGCAACAATCATTCCAATGGTTATGCCGCTATGGTGATGAAGCATGAGAAAAGCTCCAGCAAGGACAACAGCGACATTAGAGAATTGCCCTCCCACGTTCATTATTGGCATCATCATTCCTGAAATGAATTGAGAGTGCCATGCGTCTTGGGCTAATTTGTTGTTGCTCTCGGAGAAACTCTGCCTTGTTTCTTGCTCACCCCCAAAGGACTTGATTATGAGGTGGCCTGATATAGCTTCCTCTGCTTTTGCGTTCACCGCTCCTAGAAGATGTTGCTGTGAATGGAAATATGGCTGACTCTTCTTCATCAAGAATGTGTTGAACATGAAGAAAACTATGCTCAATGCCATAAGAGTAAACGTAAGTATGACGTTTATGGAGAACATCACCAGCGATATACCTATTATCGTAACGATTGACGAGATTATGCCGCTTATGTTGTTCGTAACGGCATTTGCGAACATGTCAACGTCAGTAGTAACGCGGCTCAATGTATCACCGTTCGGCCTAACGTCAAAATATGAGAGTGGTATTCTGTCAATTTTCCTGTTCATGTCGTTGCGAATATCACGGCTCATAAGCTGTGAGACGAGTGGCAGTAAAGCGTTTTGGAGGAATATGCACACAAAGCCTCCCGCCATCATGAACAAAGCGATGAACGAATACCGAATTACAGCAGATGCATCTATTGACGAATTTAGCCCGGCGGCGATTGTGTCAGTGATGCGGCGTATGATGTCAGGGACAACCATATTCATCAATGCCCCTATCATCGAGAACAGGAAAGCTAACACTAACTTAGAGCGGTATTTCTTCACATAAACTGATATGCGCCTGATTAACTTGAATGTTGAAAGCATTGTTTACCGCTCCTCACTGGCTAATTGACTGCGATTCAGCCATTTCTCTGTAGATTTGGCATGAGGACATAAGCTCTTCATGCGTTCCTGTTCCGGCTATGCGACCTTTGTCAAGCACTATGATTTTGTCGGCATTCCTGATTGTGCTTATCCTCTGGGCTACGATTATGATTGTTGCGTTGCCAGCAGTCTCACGGAGTTTTGCGCGTAGTATTTTGTCGGTCTTGAAGTCGAGTGCGGAGAATGAGTCGTCAAAGATATATATCTCAGGATTACGGCTGATTGCGCGTGATATGGTGAGGCGTTGTTTCTGCCCGCCGGAAAAATTCTTGCCTCCCTGCTGGACTTCCGTATCATATCCAGCTTCTTGTTGCTCGATAAATTCACTTGCCTGCCCAACTTCAGCAGCCTCCTTGATATTTTCGAGCGTGGGCTTGAAGCGTGAGTTGTCGCCGTATCCGATATTATCAGCTATGCTCATGGAGAAGAGAATAGCTTTTTGTGGGACATAGCCGAGACGTTCGCGGAGGTCATTCAGCTTGAAGTCTCTCACGTTGAAGCCGTCAACAAATACCTCGCCTCCTGAGACATCATACAGTCTGGGTATGAGGTTCAGTATTGAGGTTTTTCCCGAACCTGTAGAGCCTATGATAGCCGCAGTTTGTCCGGGATTAACGGTGAAGGTTATACCGCTCAAAGCATCGTTTACCGCTCCTGGGTATCTGAATGACACATTGCGGAACTCAACTTTGCCTGTGTCGTTGCCACTGACTATAACGCCGCCGCCATCCTGAATCTTTATGTTCTCGTTGAGTACTTCGCTGATGCGTCTCAATGAGGCAATCATTCTCGGTAACATCATCATCAGGAATACTAGCATTAAGAACGCCATAATTGCCTGACTTGCATATGTTGCTGAGGCTATCATGTTGGAGAACGTATGTAGCTTGTGCGAGGCTTCTGATGAACGCAGAATGAATACGCCAGAGAAATATATTAACAGGGTAGTTAGGCTTGTGAATAGGGTTATTATCGGGTACATAAGAGCCATCCTGTTATTGATGTAAATATTTGTGTCAGCGAGGGAATTATTCACGCTGTCAAATTTCTCCTGCTGGTAATCTTGTGCGTTGTATGCGTGAATCACTCTGAGGCCGGTCAAATGTTCAAGGCTGATTTTGTTCAAACGGTCAGTCAGCTTGTTCACTCTCATTGTTGCGGGCGTAAGGAACAGGATTAAGAGTGAGAGAAGCGCAAGCATTAACGCTACAGTGCCACCTGTTATTGATGTCCATATAATATGTTTGCCCCAAATGCCAATAGTGGCCATGACTCCAGTGAGGATTGAGCGTATCAACATAGCAGGAGCTGTAGATATGAACATTTGAACCTGCATAACGTCAAATGTGCATCTAGTGATGAGGCTGGGCGTAGTGAATTTTGCGACTTCCTCAAGCGAAAAGTCCATGATTTTGTTGAACACGCTCTGCCTTATCCGCGCTGTTATGTGTGATGACGAAATAGCGACACACAACACAGTGAGCAATGCGCAAATCAAAGCCCCTGCCACGAAAGCAAACATTTGCCAGCATAACGTCAAGAGCTTTCCTGATTCAATTGTTGCGGATTGAATGAGTGCGGTTATGTCTTTCAGATATTCGGGGAAAAGGAGTTCGAGTTTTACCTGAGCTGCTGTGAAAAGCAATGCGCCCGCGACAAGAAACCACTCCTTGCCGCGGATGTTTCTGATGATTGTTTTCATAATTTACTCGCTATGATTTACTCTATCTTTTGAAAATGACCTTACGACAAATTCTTTGCCAGCAGATTTTGCCTCTTTCATGGCCTGCTTGATTTTCCCGATTGTTTCAGGGTCATCCATGAATTTCTCCGACATAGTGGGATATGTTTCATGTAGCTGGAAGAACAAGAACTCAACATACGGAGAAAGCTCCCCGAATGTTTCGCGGAAGAATGATGAAAGATTCTCATCATTTCTCAGTGCTTCTTGGCCTGCTTTCTGGAAACTGAGCCTCAGAGAAAAATACTCGATGTTCTCCAGGGTTGTATTCACTACTGCGGTGAAGTTCGCTTTGTCATTGAGGACAGGTATTTTCTTGGCGAGAGCAGCAAGCGTTTTCACAACACCTAATTGCGCCCGAATAGCTTTAAGGACTCTGCTTACTTCGTTGGATATTCTTGTTATCGACGTTTCATTAGTGCGGACTACATACCATCCTCCCGGCATAATAACGTAGTTTTTCGCTGTGAGTAGGCATTGAAGGCAGAATATAGCATCTTCAGCCAGCGTTGTGTCAGGGAAAACGATACCATTATCCACAATCAATGACCGCCGAATCATCTTGTTGCACACGCTCCACACAAGACGGCCTTCCTTCCATCTTGCTATTCTCTCGTTTAAGTCCGATGGTAGAGCTTGTATCTCCGTTACGATTTCCCCACGGTCTAGCTGGAACAAAACTATGTTATCCGGCTGACTGAGTAACTCAAGCGGCATTGAGCCATCATCCATAGGCAGCATCATTCTGATTTGGTTGTTGTGGAGGACATCGGCATTGTGTGCTTTTGCGGCTGTGAACATGCGTTCGAGGTTATCGGGCATCATTTCGTCGTCGCTGTCGAGGAAGGCTATATATTCCCCGCGAGCCTCGCTGATTCCTCTGTTACGCGCCGCACCTGGACCGCCGTTTTGGGGCTGCTGGAATATCCTGACTCTTTCATTGCTCCCATAAAGCTCACGGCATAAATCAAGGCTACCATCTGTTGAGCAATCATCAACGATAACGAGTTCCACATTCTTTAGCGTCTGGTTAAGCACACTGTCAACAGCAAATTTCAGATAACCTTTTGCATTGTACAGCGGCATAACTACTGAAACGTCAAATTTCATTGTTTGTTCTGTTGCTCCTTTTCACGCAATTGTTTTGCTATGGCTTTCCATGTTTCTATGTCGCCAAGTTGCCCAACGTAATCGATAACAGGCTCGTAATTCTTGTGAAGCTCATAGAACAGGAACTCCACATACGGCGCATTATCTCCAAAGTTTTCGCGCATAAACTCACTCACGAGACCGTCAGAGCGGAGAGTCTCTTCGCCAAGCTCTTGGAATGCTGGCCGTATAAATGCTATTTCGAGGTCATCAAGGACTCTTTCGAGCGCAATTACAGCCTTGTCAGGGTTCTCAACAAAGTAGGGTATCTCCTTGAGGATTCTGCTCATGTTGATAGTTCCACCGATTTGAGACTTCAGAGCCTTTATGACGTGTGCAGAGGTTTTCTTCCCACGCGACAATGAGGAAGTTACCATTCTGTAGACATACCCGCCTCCAGGCACAACGACATAATTTTTGCACTTGAAGAGGCATTCAAAGCAGAACACCATATCCTCGCCAAGTTTCATGTCTGAAAAGAATATGCCATTGTCCACAAGAAATTCACGCCGTATCATTTTTGCGCAAACATGCCAATTTAGGCGGCTATTCCTCCAGTCCTCAAGCCTTGAATTGAGGTCATCGCTCAGCAACGTAACCTCAGTGTAAGCATTCCTGTCAATGTCATTTCGGAACATAAGTAAGCTGTCATCGATAAGCTGAAGCGGCATTTTCCCATCTTCATCAGGCAACGCATACGAGAATTTTGTGATATGTACGACATCAGCATTGAATTTTCTGGCTGCCTCAAACATATTCTGCATAGCATCCGGCATAATTTCGTCATCGCTATCAACAAACGTAACGTAATCGCCTGTTGCTGAACGTATACCCGTATTTCTTGCGGCTCCGGGACCCATATTTTTGGGCTGCTGGATTATTCGTACCCTTTTGTCATGGCCGTAAAGCTCACGACATAACTCTAAGCTGCCGTCTGTGGAGCAATCATCCACTATGAGCAGCTCAATCCCTGCTAAAGTCTGATTCAATATGCTGTCGACTGCAAGTTTCACGTAATCTTTTGCGTTGTACAGTGGCATTACAACTGAAACGTCAGCTTTCATGCAAAAACCTCCTCACCTATATTTATCCTTGAAACAACGAGCTTACATCACCGTCAGCAAACAGTTCTCTTATGTCGGTAATGACAACACCCGCTCTTTTTGCCGCAACTAATTTCGCACGAATCTTCCGCCAGAATGAAGGGTTACTGTTCAGTTTCCCCATGTAATCAATGACATCTGGATATTCGTTATGTAACTGGTAGAACAGAAACTCAACATACGGTGTAAGTTCCCCGAAATTTTCCGTGAAGAACGCACTCAAGGCTTTTCCGCTCCTCATGGCCGCTTCTCCTAGCGATTGATACGCAGGACGAATGAATCCCATCTCCAAATCAGACAAGACGAAATCAATAGCTGTAGTGATTTTCTGGGGGGTCTTGCGGAAAAAGTCTATACCTTCAAGGCGTGCTTTCATATGGGCGGTTATTTGAAGCTGGGCGCGAAGGTATTTCACGGTGTTGTCAGGGGACTTACTGCCACGTGAGAGCGAATCCGTTGAACGATATATATACCCTCCGCCAGGCATAATGAGGTAATTTTCGGCCTGCATGAGGCATTCAAGGCAAAATATCATGTCCTCGGCCATTTTCATCTTGCCAAAAGATATAGCATGACTCTCCAAGAAGGAACGACGGAATAATTTTGTCCACAGCACCCAGTTGTAATTATGCTTGAGCCAGTTCTCAAACCTCTGTGAGCGGTCTCCATCAAGAAGCGTTATCTCTTTGGGCACATTCTGATCCATAAGCACAGGCACAATCAAAGTATTCTCATCGTCCGCGCCTGAAGGTAGCATTTCAAGCGACATGACTCCGTTCTCATCGGGTATAGTGAATATGCTGTGAGTACTGTGGACGACATCAGCGTTGTATTTCTCTGCCAAGTCAAACAGCTTACTCAGTGTATCAGGCAGAATTTCATCATCACTATCAGCAAAGGCTATGTATTTGCCTCGTGCATTGCGTATACCTGTGTTCCTTGCCTCGCCGGGACCCATGTTCTGAGGCTGCTGAAGTATCCTGACTCTTTCGTCATGGCCGTAAAGTTCCCGGCATAATTCGAGGCTTCCATCTGTGGAGCAGTCATCCACAACAACAACTTCAATGTTTCTGTGCGTCTGATTGAGTATGCTGTCAATGGCGAGTTTCAGGTATTTTTTCGCATTGTACAGTGGCATTATTATGGAAATATCTGGGTTCATTTCTTGTTGAGCTTCCTCCATTCATCAGGGTCGCTGCTCGCACCTACGAAATCAATCACAGGCGGATATAACTTATGTAGCTCGTAGAACAAAAACTCTACATACGGAGCATTTTCACCAAAATTTTCGGCGAAGAATGTATTTACACTTTCTCCGCTCCTCATGCCTTCCTCGCCTAAACTCTGAAACGTTGGTTTGATGAAACCGTCCTCAAGGCTAAGAAGTATCATATCTATAGCACGTCTCGTATTAACCCTGCTGTCCTTGAAGAATGGTATTTTGTCCGTAATACGCTTCATTGCCGCGATTACCTCAAGCTGAGCTTGCATAGCCTTCACTGCTTTTTCGGGTGATTTACTGCCACGGGACAACGATGAATCACCAATCCTGTAGACATAGCCCCCGCCCGGCCTCACTACGAAACGTTTTGCGCTGAACATGCAATGAAAATAGAACACTGCATCCTCCGCAAGTTTCATCTTGTCGAACATAATATTATTCTCACGCAGGAAGGATCTCTTGTACATGCTATTCCACACAGAAAAGTGATAGCTGTGATTGACCCAGTCATCAAGGCGGGAAGCAAGGTCATCTGTCAGCAATGTAATCTCGGTGAGTTCGTTATGATCCGGGCTGAACGAGAAAAGACTACCTTCAGGAAGTCCAAGCATATCAAGGGGAAGTGGCTCGCCTTCCTTAGGCATTATCGAGAATGTGCGAGTGTTATGCACTACATCAACATCATATTCTGTGGCTACCTTGAACATATCGCCCAAGAAGCCGGGCATGATTTGGTCGTCGCCGTCAACGTAGCACACATAACGGCCTTCCGCATGAAGCGTACCTGTGTTTCTTGCCGTGCCAGCACCTGAATTTTTCTCATGATGAATTATGCGTACACGGTCATTATTGCCGTAAAGCTCATCGCATAAGGCCGCTCCGTTATCGGGGGAACAATCATCAACTATGATTACTTCGATGTTGGGAAAGGTTTGCGCAAGAACACTGTCAACGCATTGGCGGATAAACTTCTCAGTGTTATACATAGGGATAACTACTGAAACATCACAGCTCATATCCAACCTCCTAGCTACCCTTGAAAAGAACGTCATAAGGGGAAATGTTCTCGGAATGATACCGTAAAAAAATTAGGCTGACAAGATTCTTCAGCTGTTGCTTGCTGATATTAGCTACAGGCAGAGGCTTTCTACCTCACTTTGATACAATATGCACATCCTAAACACAAACAGGAAGGTGCTTCAATGATTCAGAAAATCACCACAGAGAAAGTCAAGGTCGCTAACACTGGAGCGGGAATGAATGACGCTCTGGCCATGACCGAAAAAGCCGCCTCACTCTTCAACCTCGACGGCAAAAACAGACTCCGAGCAAGGCTTCTCGCTGAGGAACTGTTGAGCATGTCCCGTTCAGTTGCCGGGCAATTCACAGCGGATTACTGGATTGACCTTGAGGAAGATACGCGGAAATTTACCATTCACCTTGAGGCGCAAACTCAGCTGGATTACTCCGCCCGCCAAGAGCTTCTCTCAGTCTCCACAACAGGCAAAAACGCTGCGTCTGTTGGCATAATGGACAAGATACGCGGAATATTCGAGGCTGGACTCTATAACATTGAGGAGAGCTTTCAGCTTCAGGCTGAATACGGTACGGGCATGTTCTCTTACGGGGCATTAGGCACGGTTGATGATGGAATGTCGGAGGCTGTTTACGCGTGGTCAATGCAGAAATACAAGCAGAGTGTCGAGGCCGCAAAGGATGATGAGCCAGCTGCATGGGATGAGCTGGAGAAGTCAATCATTGCGAATATAGCCGATGATGTCAGCGTAGGAGTCCTGCGGGATAAAGTTACTCTGACAGTCAGCAAAAAATTCTAGGAGGTTTCAACATGGCAAGGAAGATTTTATGCGCGTTAATTCTCGTGGTGCTGTCATTCTCAGTTTGCGCCGCAAAAGATTCTGCCGTCAATACGGGAATGCTCACATACTTAGGCACAACGGAGCAGGAATATCAGCAGGGACTCGATGATTTGCGCAAGGCATTATCCCCACTCATGTCAAATGAGGCAGAACAGGATGGTGATGATTCAGATCTGCTTGAAGGATTCCTCGCTGACCTCGTCAAAAATAGGCGCGTTGTCCGTTACTTTGATTCGTTGCTGTCAATGCAGATGGCTCTGCGCTCCGGGAAAATTGATGAGATATTGCTCCCTGAAGCTGTCGTGATGTACCTCACAGCCAACAACCCAGCCGATTACGAGATACAGTTTTCGATGAACATGATGCCGTCAACAATCTCATTCGGATTCAAGCAGGGTAATACCGCCCTCAAAAATGACTTTGACACGGCAATAAAGGCCATGAAGAAGGACGGAACGTTGATGACGTTGGAGAACAAATATATCTCTGAGCTTGGAACGTCAGAGCCTGAGCAGGTCAAGTTCACAGAGTTCAAGGGCGCGAAAACAATCCGTGTTGCCGTAACAGGAGATCTTCCCCCAATCGACTACATAGCCTCAGACGGAAGGGCTACAGGCTACAACACCGCTATATTGTCGGAAATCGGAAGAAGGCTCAAGCGCAACATTCGCATAATCAGCGTTGATGCTGGCGGAAGATCTGCGGCTTTGGCCTCAGAACGTGCTGATGTCGTATTCTGGTACAGAAACACGGAAGGAATGAAGCTCCCCAAAAAGCTCAAGGGCAAAAATATTCGTGTTGTCGACGCATCACTTGAAGGCGTAATCCTCTCAGAGCCTTATTACGAATGGGACACAGATTTAGTTGTAGGCAAGGCGGGCAAATAATGAGGCGTATATTCTGCGCGGCATTACTGGTGATGCTTCTGGTTGTGCCGTCATATTCGCTTGAACGACTCACGATAACGCTCGGCCTCCTCGACAAGCTCAACTCTACGGAGGAAAGATTCGCTGAGGCATGGAAGGAATCATTTGCCCCACATGGCGAATTGCTACAAGTCAACGTGAAATTCTACAGCACACTCACGGCCATGCAGATGGCATTGAATGCCGGGGAAATTGCTCACATGGTATTGCCGGAGCCTTCTGCGCAATATCTCATGAATACGGCGGGAGGATATGACTCAGTTCTCGTGTTGCGCTCAAAGGGAATGGGACTCGCTTTCGGATTCCGTGATGACAGCAAAGCATTACGGGATGACTTCAACGCGGCATTATCGGCCATGCGGGATAACTGGGTACTTGCCGCCCTCGAAGGACTCTACATATCCTCACCCGGCACGAATGACCCTCAACCCGTCAAATTCGCCGAGTTTCCCGGAGCTGATACGGTGAAAGTTGCTGTTACTGGAGATTTGCCCCCAATAGATTACATCGCCCCAGATGGGACTCCGGCAGGATATAACACGGCTGTACTTGCGGAAATAGGCCGTTACCTGAAGAAGAATATCCAGCTGGTGAACATCGACTCAGGCGCGAGGAGTGCTGCTCTTGCGTCAGGGAGGGTTGATGCTGTTTTCTGGTATGAGGTTGAACAGGGAGCGAAGACTCAGAATGACATACCCGACGGCGTTATAGTCTCAGAGCCATATTACGAATGGGAGAAATTCATTCATTTGCGCAGGCATGTTGAACGCGAATCTGAGTGGAGCTGGGATTTCTCTGCGAGCGGATTCTTCAAGCTGTATCTTGGTGGTAAGGAGTGGTAACGGTGAAGAAGATATTGTGTGCGTCAATTCTGTGCGTGATTCTTGCGGGGGGCGCATATGCTGATAGTGATTATGTTGGCTTCCTCGCGAGGTTGCAGACAACGCCGGAAGAGTTCTTCATGCTCATGAAAAACACATGGGCTACACAGGGCTGGGAAATCACCGGGAGCGGCTATACCACGACAAAAGCCAGATTCTATGACTCGCTGTCATTGATGCAGATGGCACTTTCACGCGGGGACATTGACGAGATGATTCTCCCTGATTTTGTCGCTGAATACCTCCTCAAAGCCAACACCTATTACACCCCGTGCAGTATGTCAAACTCCGGGCCGATGAATTTATGTTTTGGCTTCATGAAGAAGAACACAAAGCTCGCTAACCTCTGGAACTCCGCTTTGCGCTCAATGAAGAATGATTACACCCTCGCAGGATTGTTCCAGAAATACGTCAAGAATTTCCCGCCGGATGAGTCGTATGATTACATTTACGGCATAAACAAGCGTCAGAGAAGGGAGCAAGGCAAAATACGCTTTGAGAATTTCCCCGATGGCCCAAGGGTAATGGTTGCTGTTACGGGTGATTTACCGCCCGTTGATTTCATCGCTGAGGATGGGACTCCAGCAGGTTACAGCATGGCCGTTCTCGCAGAAATCGGGAAGCGTCTCAAAGTCAACATTATTCCCGTGCAGGTTGATACAGCCTCACGAACAGCGGCTCTTGTATCGGGAAAAGCTGATGTAGTTTTCTGGTATGAGACAAGCCGGACATGGGAGAAAATGCTTGATGTTCCTGAAGAAGTCATGCTGTCAGAGCCTTATCTCGAATGGAACACGTTTATGCATCTGAGATTCAATGACTAAAGGAGGTCATTTTGTCATGAAGAAAACACTGTTAGCGGTTGCGGTTATGCTCGTTCTTGCGTCATGTGCGTTTGGAGCTGGGCATAAGGTCGGAGTCCTCGAAAAGCTCGCGAGTTCCCCGGAAGAGTTCGCGAAATTTGCGGCCTCGAAATCCGAAATTTTCATGAGCGTGTCAACACAGAGACCCGAATTTGCGTTCTACAAGTCTCTGAATGAGATGATTCTCGCCCTCAATGCCGGAGAAATCGATGAGATTCTTCTCCCTGAAGAAACAGCTGAATACGTCATGGCTCTTCATCCTGAATACGTCATAAGGTGCGTAATCATATTCAGGCAAACGAAAGTCCTGCTGTCATTCGGATTCAAGGCAGGCAATGAAGAGTTGCGCGACTCATTCAGCAAAGCCCTCGCCGAAATGAAGAAAGACGGAACATTATGGACGCTTGAAGGGAAATTCATGGACAACAAGAACACGGCACTGCTTGAGGAGAAAAACATTCTCGCCTCAGAAATGGAATCAGCCGGGCTTGAAGCCTCTGCACCCGTAATATTCCGGCACTTTGACGGAGGAAGGGTTATACGTGCTGCCGTAACTGGAGATATTCCGCCTATGGACTACATAGCCCCGGACGGAAAACCACAGGGCTACAACGCGGCAATACTCGCTGAAATTTGTGGGAGGCTCGGACTTAATGCAGAAATCGTGAACATTGACTCAGGCTCAAGGGCGGCTATGCTGGCTTCGGGAAGGGCTGATGTGGTGTTCTGGTTTGAACATTACCGCGGGGATGACGCAAACATTGATGTTCCTGAAGGGGTAATCGTGTCAGAACCGTATTACGAGATGGATACATTCTTCCATTTGGGTAAAGAGTAACACGGATAGAATCTCCGGGGCAGTATGCGCGTTTTGCGTGTGCCGCCCCGTTTTTTTTGTGGTTACTTTATGCCGTAAAACACACTCTCAGTTTTTCCGCGCTCAACAAGAATCGTATTTTGCCGGAATATCTTTAACGCCTCATTCATTATCCCCTGCACAGCCTCTTCTGACGCGTCAATAATCACGCACACAAGAGTCTTCTCCTTGAATGTATTTTCGCCTTCGTGCCAGAAACCTTCAGCATCATATATCGTGTAGCCTTCAACGAATTTCCCGGCAATGTTCACGAAAATTCTCCGCGCTTCTTCCTGGTCGTAAGTCTGCCTGCCTGTTTTGCCGTCGCTCAG
>JAFSKY010000022.1 GCA_017448685.1 Synergistaceae bacterium | reverse complement strand
GCTTTACTGGCAGTCCCTGTGATTTTGCCTGTTGAGGCGTTAATCTTGAGGCCGTCAGGAAGTTTGCCTGCACTGATACTCCATGTGTAAGCACCTGCCCCGCCTGTAGCTTTGGGAGTGCCTGTGTATGATGCTTTGCGCGTGATAGTTGTGGGAATATCGCCCTTGACAGCCGTTTGCGTTACCTTCACAGTATAAGCCTTAGAGCCTGCTGCGCCGTTCTTATCCTTGGCTTTTACCGTGAAATTAAACGTTCCGGCTTTACTGGCAGTCCCTGTGATTTTGCCTGTTGAGGCGTTAATCTTGAGGCCATCCGGGAGTTTACCTGCACTGATTGACCATGTGTAAGGACTTGCGCCACCGCTGGCTTGGGGAGTCCCTGTGTACGATGCTTTACGCGTGATTGTTGCAGGAATATCACCCTTGACCGCTGTTTGAGTCACCTTGACGGTATAAGCCTTAGAGCCTGCTGCACCGTTCTTATCCTTGGCTTTTACCGTAAATGAGAATGAGCCTGCCTTCGTTGCAGTGCCTGAGATTTTTCCCGTCTTGCTGTTAATGTTGAGGCCATCCGGGAGTTTGCCTGCACTGATTGACCATGTGTAAGGGGATGCGCCGCCTGTAGCTTTGGGAGTGCCTGTGTACGATGCTTTACGCGTGATTGTTGCAGGTATTGTGCCTGACACAGCGGTTTGTGTAACCTTCACGGTGAACGTTCTAGAGGCACTTCCAGCAACGTTTGAAGCCTTAACGGTGAATGAATATGTCCCGGCCTTTGTGGGAGTGCCTGTGAGTTTGCCCTTTGCAGTAAGTGTAAGACCCTCAGGTAGAGTTCCGCTAGTTTTTTCCCATGTAAGCGGAGTTGTGCCTGATGCACTTAGAGTTACGGAATAAGGCTGCTTTCTTGACACATTCGGAAGGGTCTTAGCTGTCTTTATCGCTGGGGCAGCGGGTTTCACGGTGAGTGTTAGCTCTCTTGTATCAGAGCCATAAGCGTTTGAGGCTTTGAGCGTGAATGTGAACGTTCCGTAAGTTTTGGGAGTTCCTGTGATTTTTCTGGCCTTCTCGTTATAGTCAATCTTGGCGAGCGATAATCCTGTGGGTAGTTCGCCTTTGGTGATTTCCCATGTCATCCACTCCCCTTCAGCCGTAAATTCTATGTCATGAGAATATGCTTTGCTGTCTATTGCGTCAGGAAGCCAACCCGTAACTATCACAGGGCTTGCAGGACATGACAATTCCGGCTGGAGGTATCTCGCCTCAAGGTTTGTGCGGCCTGTGTCATATCTGTACGTGATATAGCCAGGAAGCTCCGCAAATTTCGCGATTCCTGTTGAAGCGTTATACTCTGACGGCGTTATTGGGCCACTGTAAGACCACCTGCTACCTGTGTAGCCTTTCACTTCATCGATTTTCCCTGTTCCCCCCGTGGCAAGCGCGTTGAAGTCCACGTAATAGAAGCCATCGCTCTTTCTTGTGCTGCGGAGTACATTAGGACGGCTTGTATGACTAAGCTCAGTCAATTTTGTGTTATTGCTGAGGTCAAGTGCTGTGAGCTAATTGTAGGAGCAATCCAGAGTAGTTAAGGCCGTGTTCTTGCTGAGGTCAAGCGCAGTCAGCTGGTTGCCGTAGCAGTACAGATATTGCAGGGCTGTGTTCTTGCTGAGGTCAAGGGTGGTCAACTGATTTTCATAGCAATAAAGCTTAGTTAAGGCCGTGTTCTTGCTGAGGTCAAGTGCTGTGAGCTGATTATAGGAGCAATCCAGATACGTCAAAGCTGTGTTATTGCTGAGGTCAAGGGTGGTAAGCTCATTCTCGCTACAGCTTAATGACTCCAATGCTGTGAAATGCTCAATGCCCTTAAGCGAAGCAATACTACTCCAACTAAGACTTATATCCTTTACCTGCACAATCTCTGACGCTTCAAGCCAGCCGTCCTCGTCCACGTCAAAACGTTTCACATATTCGCGGAATCTCTCATCCGGGAAATTTTCGCTGTCAATCTTCACATCTGGCCCGGTAACTCTCTCCAAGACTCTGACGCTGAACTCCTTTGTAACGCTTCCGCCCTCATTTGTAGCTGTTATCTTCACCGATACACCATCACTTTTGGCGATAGGAGTCCCGTTCAAGATTCCGTTTGTGCTGGGGAATGCTGGAGTGTTTCCGTCAATCAAGAATCCGTAACCATAAGCCAGCGCGTTATATGAGAATGTTATCGGTTTCGCTCCTGTTGCCTCAATGACGGCGTAATACGGCTCACCAACATAACCGTCTGGCAGGTATTCCGTTATGATTCTCGGTGCTTCTGGCTTTGCCCTCACTGTGAATGGTATTGACTTTGTGGTTGACCCCGCGGAGTTTGTCGCCGTTACCTTCATTGTAAACATATATGGAAGCTCCCGCGAAAGGTTATCCGTTACAGTGCCAGTGATTTCCCCTGTGTCATAGTTGCAGCTGAGGCCGTTCGCCAAAGCCACAGCGGATATTTCGTACTTTATCGGCTCTGTGCCTGTTGCCTTGATGAAAGCGGAATAAGGCTCGTTCAGAAATCCGTCCGGGAGGCTGTCGGTAAGTATTTCCGGTGCTGTCTGAGTTGCTCCGCTCCTTACTGTTATCGTGAAAGTCTTTGAGGTTGATCCTGCTGCGTTCTCAGCTGTAATAGTTATGTCCACAGTGTAAGGCAGAGTCTTGGCGTAAGGGTTTACAGGAGTCCCGTTTATGATTCCGTTAGTGGTTATGCCAGCCGGCCCATTACCGTCAAGCAAGAATCCGTTTGCGTATGTTGTCGCATTCTCATATCTGTAGGTGATCGGCTGCGTTCCAGAAGTCTCAATAGGCGCATAATACTCCCTGCCAAGATAAGCGTCTGGGAGGCTTTCTGTTGTTATGACGGGGAGCGAGGCTGTATCCTCAGGGTAATTCACGTACATAGGCACATAATAGTTGCTGGATAAATACGCGTAATTGTGTGTCCCTTTGTGAGTCCCCACATCATTGTTGCTGTCCCATAATGGTGTCTGGTCAATGTATGAGATTGTCTGATTGTCAGGGTCATTGCCCGCAACAAGGATAACGTGATTGTAGTTATCGAGATAATCGCCCTTACGGAGATTCTTGTACGCCTCATAGCCATTATCCTCAATTTTTGCTTTAAAGTCATTGTTCCATTCACTTATCCATTCGGAGCGACCATTGAAGTTTTGCCATAACCTTGCGGAGCTTATAGAGGATATATGTCCGTTCCAGTCCCCGCGCTTGTGAAAGAGAGTTAGTGAATCTACAGGAAGGTTCAATGAAGGAAGGAAGCCTTGCCTTATGCAGTCTGTAACAAAAGCGGCGCAGGCCATACCGTAAGTCATGCTACCGTTCGTTGTCTTAAGCCTATCGCTTTCAGATAGTGCCTTATATCCCTCAAATGATTTCTGGCCTGAATTGAGCGTGTAAGGGATTCCCCTGATTGTCCCTGTCTTGTATTCCCCATTTTTGTTGTGCAGGTATATTTTCCCGCTTGTTGTCCACGTGTAATCGTATATGCTCTGGGCGTGTTTGACTGCTTTGTCTCTTGCGCTAGTGTTATCCACGCCGGGTGATGACAAGTCAGAGAATAGCCCGTTGTAGTCATTCTCAGAGAGCCATGCGATTCTCCATAGGCCGCCGGAAATGGGGTAAAGAATCTGTCGCCATTCGCCATCTTCCGTAAGCAAGTACACCATATCGCCCGCGTCAATCCCGTAAAGGCTGCTATAGCCTTCGCCGCCCTTGCGGTTGTAGAGGCCGTAATGACTTCTATCAGCTCTCCTAGCGTCATTCAAAGTACCAGGCACAAACGTTTCTTGAAGTTTCATGTATGCTTCTATTCGTTCACCGTTGACGGGGTATTTTATTCGGGCGTAAGGAACATTATTATTTGTCCATCCTGTGCCGATGATATAAACCTCGTCATTCTCGCCAGTCCAAGCCGTTGAGGAGAGTCGTTGCGTTAAATTCATGTCGGAGTAAAGCCCCTGATACCGCGATGAAGTGAGCGTGAATGCTTTGGCGTAACTGCTTGTGTTAAGGAGCAATAGCCCCTGATTTATGACAGGTGCATTAGTTGGAGTGGGGTTGTCGTCCATATAGCGAGGGTCATTGCAGCCGTGAGTCTGGTAGTACTGATAAGTGTCCCTGTCTGACATCTCGTAATGGAGGTGCGAACCGGTTGAGTTTCCTGTGCTACCGCTGAGGGCTATCACATCGCCTCTGTTCACGCGTTGACCGTCATAAACTTTAAACTCGCTCAAGTGTGCGTAAAGCGTTATAGTTCCGTTGTCGTGGCGTATCTCGAAATATTTTCCGAAACTTTCTTTCCCCAAGTTTGCGAGGCTCTGAACAGTTCCCGCCGCAGGAGCGAGTACTTCTGTTCCATATGGCGCGAGTATGTCAATCCCTGCTGCTTTTCCGCCGTAATAATACCTACATTTATGCGCAGAGCCATCGCTGTAGTAGTATGTGGTGCTAAGACCTGTAATGCCCGGCGTTGGCCATCCGAATTCCTCCGCTCCTGAACGCCCCGAACACATCACCATCACCAGCAGAGCCACCAAAACCGCAAGCCCCGCAAATTTCTTCTTCCTCATGAAAATTCATCCTCCAATAATGAGATTCCTTATGCCCTCACACGCTCTCAGAAATCACACTAAGGAGGCTTCTCCTCACGCTCTCTGCCAGCAAAACACTTATGCCACGCAACATGGCCGCTCTGTTCAGGAAATGACGACAACAAGGTAGGCTTAATTGCGCCACGTTGATTTACGCCAACACAATAAAGCATATTCGCAACCGCCCTTCCCCCGTAAAGTTTGAAATGTCTTGTCTGTGTAGTGTTATGGAATGAGCGAGATTATATCACACCGCAAAAAATCCCCCTCACCACAAAGGCAAGGGGGATTCAATCCTCAATATGTCGTTCTACTTCACAGCTTCTGCAACAGCCTCTGCAACCTCTTGGGGTTTTGCCTGACCTTTCGTTTCTTTCATGACAAGTCCCTGAAGGAATTTCAGCTTCTTACCTTTTTTGTCCCTTCCTGATTTTATCTCGTCAAGCACATCAGGATTGGCCGCAATTACAGCCGCAACAACATCAGCAAGCGCACTACCTGCGACTCCTCCCTCAGTTATTCCGAGAGCCTTCACAGCCTCATCGATTCCGGCATTATTCGCGCACATGTAATCGAACACTTCTTTACCCTGAGTCGTTGAGAGTTTTCCGTCATCAACTCTCGCAACAAGCCCAGCAACTACTTCCGGCGCAATCCCGAAATCAGAAATCTTCTGCCCTCTCTCATTCAGCACACGCAATACTTCAGTACGTACCCAATGAGCCGCCCTCACAGGATTAGCCCCAGCTTTCACGCAGGCTTCAAAGTAGTCAGCGAGATTCCTGTCATCCGTAATCAGGTCAGCAACCTCACGAGGAATCCCCCAATCGGCAACATATCTGTTTGCGCGTACATCGGGCATTTCCGGCATTCTTGCTGCAACACGGTCAATCCATTCCTGCGAGATATACAGCGGAGGCAGATCCGGCTCAACTATGAATTTGCGGTAAAACTCCTTTGTGCGTGAAGCTGTTGTTACACCTTTAGCATCGTTCCAGTGGCGAGTCTCTTGCTTTACTTCTCCGCCCTGAAGCATGATTTTTTTCTGGCGCTTTATCTCAAACTCTATAGCCCGTTCAAGAGCCTTAAACGAGTTCATATTCTTGACTTCAACTTTTCTCCCCCAGCGACCATCAGAGCATTTCATTGACACGTTCGCATCAAATCTCATCATGCCTTTTTCGAGTTCAACGTCTGACGCTCCAGAATATATTACGCGCCGTCTAAGGGTCATAACGTACTCGACAGCTTCAGCGGCGGATGAAACATCCGGCTCAGAGACGATTTCAGCGAGCGGAGTCCCTGACCTGTTGTAGTCGACATATGATGTGTCAGCACCCTCTAGCCTTCCGTCTGATGCGCTGTGATGAAGGCTTCCAACGTCCTCTTCAAGGTGCAAATGATGAACTCGAATTTTCTTCAAGTTACCTTCTGCATCATGGACTTCAATATATCCTGATGTCGTTATGGGTAAATCGCACTGGCTAATCTGGTGTCCCTTGGGCAAATCTGGGTAGAAATATGACTTGCGGAAAAACAATGACTTGTGGCGTATTCCACAGTTCAATGCGAATCCCGCTAACATTCCCTGTTCAACGACTCTGTGATTCAGTCGCGGCAATGTCCCAGGAAGCCCCATGCAGACCGGGCAAATGTTAGTGTTTGCTGGTGCGTCTGTGTCTGTTGAGCATGAGCAGAACAGCTTTGAGTCGCTCTTGAGGCGTATATGTATCTCAATCCCAATTACGGGCGTGAATGTCAATTCGGCCATGATTAGTTGATACCTCCGTTCGCGATTTTCGGGCCGCCTAAATGGCGTTCAAGAATGATTCCCGCGTCAAGAAGCTCTGAATCGCTCCACCTAGGGCCGATGAGCTGCAATCCTACAGGAATATTACCCGCATAGCCCGTGAAGAATGACAATCCCGGAAGCCCCGCGAGATTCACAGGAAGCGTATACAAATCAGCCTCATAGCCCTTCATAGCGTCATCATCAGACTCGCCAATCTTCTCCGGCAATGACGGCGTTACGGGCTGAAGTATGTAGTCAGTACCCTCAAACGCCCGCGAAAATTCCTGCGCTATGAGCGTCCTTACTTTTGTTGCGGCAACGTAATATTCCTCACACCTTGAAGGCTCTGTTAGGCATGTACCCGCGATAATCCTCGCTTTGACCTCCGCGCCGAATCCGTATGACCTCACGCGCTCGAACATCTCCTTGATTCCGACAGCATCCTTCACCGTATAGCCGAGTCTGACTCCGTCATAGCGTTCGAGGTTGGTATGAGCTTCCGACATGGCCAGAGCGTAATAGCAGGCAACAGCGTATTTTGACACAACCGGCAGTGATACCTCAGTTATGATTGCGCCCTCATCCTCAAGAATCTTCAGCGTACGTTTCATTGCGTCAGATATTGGAGCGTCAAGAGTGAATCCGGCAAATTCCTTCACCACAGCAACACGCTTCCCCTTAACGCTGACATTCTCGCGGTATGTGAAATCGTGAGCTTTGTCCCTGAAACTTGACGAGTCCATAGGATCATGGCCGGAAATCACAGACATAACCAGCTGTAAATCTCTGACAGTCCTGGCGAACGGGCCAATCTGGTCGAGCGATGAACCATAAGAGATTAGACCGTAACGGCTGACCATTCCATATGTGGGTTTGAGGCCGTAAACGCCGCAGAAACTTGCGGGCTGACGTATTGAGCCGCCTGTGTCAGAGCCAAGCGAGAACGGTACATATCCTGCGCTTACTGCTGCTGCACTTCCACCAGATGAGCCACCCGGGACGCGAGTTATGTCGTTGGGGTTGTGGGTTGGGCCAAAAGCTGAATTTCCGCAGGTATTTCCCATCGCGAACTCATCCATGTTGGATTTGCCCATGAGGACAGCTCCTGAGTCTTTGAGCCTCGTCCAAGCTGTTGCGTCATAGGGGGGCTTCCAGTTGCCGAGAATTTTGCTCGCGGCTGTTGTGCGTATTCCCTTAGTGCAGAGGTTATCCTTCAAGATTGTTGGAATCCCGGCAAATGTTCCCTCAGTGCTGAAATCTGGCGTTTTGTCGTCCGTGCGTGTGATTAGGGCATGAATATTCCCCTCGCATTTGTCGATTCTTTTCTTGCAGGAGTCGAAAACTTCAGGCGCAGAGAATTTCCCAGATTTGAGTCCCTCAATCAGCATCCATAAATTAAGCTCGTAAAGTTCCATGCTGTCATTCCTCCATTATTCGCGGCACTTTGAAATACGAGCCGTCTACGTGTTCGCTCTCATGAAGTATTGCCTCATTGCCCGGAAATGGTGTAACGACATCATCGCGCAGAGGGCATTCAATAGCCTCCGCAAAGCTGAATGGTTCTACGTCTGTGAGGTCTAATTCTCTGAAGCAGTCTAATTTTTCGAGGAAGGTATTTATGTAGCGCACAGCCCCGGCTAATTCCTGCTCATTCAATAGCAGTCGGGACTCCAGCGCAATCTCGTTGACTTCTTCGCTGGTGAGTTTCACGTGTGTATGTCTCCTTTTGTGATGTGGATTTTTTCCGCGTGTATTATATCAGCCTCATTTGTTGCTGATATTCCGCCTGAAGATTTCCGTTTATTTGCGTTTGGATTTTTTCCGAAGCATTAATATCAATATGTATTATATATTTCACCGCAAATTTTATTTGCCATGAAGTCAATAAAAATATAGCGCAATGTCCTAAAATTTTTATCGTAGA
Organism: Synergistaceae bacterium; assembly: GCA_017448685.1. GTDB lineage: Bacteria > Synergistota > Synergistia > Synergistales > Aminobacteriaceae > JAFUXM01. Next base: position 3,132 of record JAFSKY010000022.1, on the reverse strand, counting down.
CGAAAGGAGCTGGAAACTTTGGAACCGCTGTACACAATTCAGATTGGTCTGGGACTTCAGGAGCATTCAATAAAAGTTTATCCTGACAGGGTAGTTATACAGAAGCCAAAAGATAAAATGACCAAATTCGGGGCAGTCAAGAAAGAGCTTCAGATGCAGGGGATTCAGTTTTCCGGCAAACTCGGCGACTTCCTTAACGCGAAATATATCGGCATTGATGTAACGTATGACAAGATAGAGAGCGTTGACTTCCGTCCTGCTGACAGCGAGATAATGATGAATGGGCTTCTCGTGATTAACCTTAAGGGACGTGAAAGCGTAAAAGTAACATTCCTGAATTACGCGAAAACAGCGAACGCAATACATTTCAGGTCAGACAGCAATGACACGGCAAGGCAGATAAAGCAGTATATAGACTCAAAGCTGGTAGGCTCCGGCCATTTAGGACAGCAGACAGTTCTGAGTTTCAACGGCTGCGGATGTCAGAAGATGAGATTCTTTTACCAGGGGGACGCAATAGTTTCACGTTCTATAGGTGATGCGGTGCGGGGGTCTATAGAGCTTCACGCGGGCAATGACGGATCTTTCAGCATAAAGTTCATGGACACCTCGCAGAACGTAATCAGAGGATGCTGCTTTGAATTTGATCCTGCCAGCGATTCAACAGGGAAAAAGAGAACCGAATACACTGAAATGATTCATGAAGGCAGAAAGTATACATGCCTCTGCTGCTTTGACCTAGGGGATCATATGATGAGGCAGTATTTTTTCCCCGGTGTCAGAGAGCTTGAAGAATGCGCCAGATATATGGGAATATCACAGGTAACAATGAGAAACATAGCCACGTCTGAAATAACTGGGACGAGGCCGCTGTAAATAATTTCAAGGGGGAATAACGTTATGGCATTTATCATTACGTGCGAGGACTGCATAGGTCAGCCGTTCAATTTCATCCAGCGCGACGGCGAAATACTCACAAAGCCTACCGGGAAACAGGTTCGCGGGATATTAGGTCTTCAGCAATGGGAGCAGGGTAGCGACAAACTCCGCCTGACATTCTGTGACGGGGGAAACCTTCTTGGTAGCATATGGGGAGCGTTCGTCCCTTGGGGAGACCCACTGTGCCACTTCGATTTCAGCGAAAGTGAGCTCAGAAATGGCACGAAGTCAATAAAGTGCGTATGCTGGCTCACGATCATTCCGCCAATAACGGATACTCTGCTCTGCTACGACTTCACCACAGGGACAGGAAGAGGCTACATTTTCCCGGACACGGAAAAGATGAAGATGTTTGCGCTTGAAGCGGGAATAACTGAGATGGAAACACAAGATCATGAAGGCAAAGTGCTTATGCGCGAGCCAATCTAATCTGCATATGCTGTAACATGAAAGAAGCTGCGTAATCTGTTGAAGTAAGACTCCTTCAGGTTACGCAGAATCTTTGCGCTAATCCTTTGTCCCCATAAGATAATCAACATACTGCCTCGCAGCCCTGCCAGTTTTCCCCCCGTGCCTAATCTCCCACCTATCAGAACCCGCAATAAGCTCATCTTCCGGGACATCAAGCCCAGCTTTTTCCGCAAGCCTCCTCACAATCTCATGATACATTTCACGCGCAGGACTCGAATAATTCAGCGCGATTCCGAATCTCGATGACAGCGATAACTTCTCCTCCACCGTGTCAGACCTGTGTATATCTCCGTTATGCTCCATATCATCACGATCGCTCCAAATCTCACGCACAAGATGCCGCCTATTTGACGTTGCGTATACGAGCATATTCTCCGGGCGTATCTCTATTCCTCCCTCAATTACGGCCTTCAAGTATTTGTACTCGCTCTCGTCTTCCTCAAACGATAAGTCATCAATAAATAGTATGAACTTGTAATTGCGCCGCCTCAGAGATTCCGAAATCCTCAATATGTCCTTGAACTGATGCCGAAATATCTCGATTACCCTCAATCCCTCATCACAATATTCATTCAGCAAGGCTTTCACGCTCGTTGATTTGCCCGTCCCACCATCCCCATAAAGCAGCACATTATTTGCCGGCCTCCCTGCAAGGAATGCTTCAGTGTTGGCTCTGAGTTCCGATTTCTGTATGTCATAGCCGATAATGTCATCAAGCCTCATTTCCCCAACATTCTCATTTGCAACAGGGGCTATATTTTCGCCGTCAAGCCTGAATGCCTTATGCAATGCGTATATTCCTGTTCCGTGTCTCCTGTAGAAGTTCGTTACGATGTCATAGACTTTCCGGGCTGAATGTGATTCCGCTATGGCCTTGCTGATTTCGCACACTGGGGAATTGTTACGCTCATGGCCTGTGAACCTGTCAATGTAGCGCATATGCTCGTTATCGAGGGTGAACAGCCTCATGAACACTTCGAAATCGTGAAGGGCAATGTCCCTCAATGAATCTTGGGGAGGGTCTCTGCGTTCACAGGCGAGGGAGAAGAAATTTTCGTTGGTGAGGATGAAATGAGTCAGGTAATTCTGCCAGATATTTCCAGAGGCATAACCATTCCTGAAAGCGTCCGTAATAAGCTCGTGGAACAATATATGAATTTCGAGAACGTCATCATTACTGAAGGCCGTACTGAGTCTGACAATCATACTGTCTGCGGGGGCTTCATAGGCGAGCAGCACACACATGGGCGAATCCTCCTTGCGGTTTTTCGTGAATTATATCAGCGCACACAAAAAAACAGACTCCGCTAGGGTGAACGGAGTCCGAGTCTATCGATTGGGGGTTAGCGTGTTGCTTCGTCGATTGCTCCCTTAATGAGGATTGGACATATATCTTTCGTGAGGGTTTTTAGGCGTTCGGCGAGGGATTTACGTTTTTGGGAGGCTGTGTAGATGTTGGCTATTGAACGTTGAATTGTGATGTCGGGGATTGGGATTTTGACTTCGCACATGTCATTGAATGAGAATATATCTCTTGTCGTTCCAATTGACACGAAGCCCGCGTATCTTTGTGTTTCGGCACGGTCAAGCCACAGCATCAAATATTCAGGGAGCAATTTTTCCTCATCGGCAACCTCAAACACAACATACATAGGAGACACAATACACATATCATCATGTGACAAAGCGAGCGAGCCTATATTTATTCGCGCCGGGTTATAT
>JAFSKY010000021.1 GCA_017448685.1 Synergistaceae bacterium | reverse complement strand
GTCGTACCAATCAGGAAAGGCAGAACGGGAATCAGGAAGCGTTTTACGATGCTCAACACTATTTGCTGAAACTCCTCAAGAAGAGCGATGACCGTTTTGCTTCTGTTCCACGCCGCCGCAAGTCCAACAAGTACTGACACAAACAACGCCGACATTACCGGCATAACTTGAGGTATTGAGAGCTTGAAGACGACTTCGGGAAGAGACCTGAGTCCCTCGACCGCCGAGGCAATATTCAGCATTGGGATTATCGCGTAACCTGCCGCAGTTGCCGAGAATGCAGCGCCTATTGATGACACGTAAGCGAGAGTCAGCGCAAGAAGGAGCATACGTGAGGCGTTTACCCCCATGCGTGTGATTGAGGGCGCAACGAAGCCGATTATGATGAGGGGGACGCAGAAATTCAGGAACTGCCCCGCTATGTAGTGTACTGTTACTATGACATTGAGTAACGCTGTGCATAGGGAGCTGCCGTAAATTGATGACAGCCAGAAGCCTATACCCATTCCGACAAGGAGTGCGACTATCAGCTTGAACGGAAGTGAGCTTGTGAAACCTTTGCTGCTCATGATGGATTTACCTCCTGAGAAAAATTTTTACTGCCTGAAAGTTTACACCCTTGCGCAAATTTCAGGGCGTATCTCTTGACATTTAGCCCCTAAGCTGTAAACCCTCAGAGCATTATAAAATGCTAATACAGTACAGACGAACATTGATGCGGCGTTCGGGACTTTCACGCCCCCCAATGAAGTATTTCCGCAGAACCGTGAACATGTCGTAGTCTCAACGTCAATCATGCTGGCTATAGCTCTGTTCTTCCTCGTGATTGCGGCGTTCGACAGCAAAAAGTTCAAGTCATGGGTGCCAATCGGTATGGTACTCGGTGCTGCTTTCTGTGTCGTCCCTGAAGCCATCGACAACTACCTCGGCGGTGTCTACTGGTCTCAATCACACATGCCCGGAGATATTATGTTCGTTCTCATGGGACGCGAATTTGACTGGTACGTCGCAATAATGTGGTGGGCTTTCGGCACAATATTGGGGTACATACTCTATGCCGCTCTGCTACGCCGCGTGAAAACAAAAACTCTATGGATATGCCTCATACTTTCGGGAATAGCTGACATTGTAGTGGAAGAATTACTGCTAGGCTACGGCGGAATATACACGTACTACGGGAATCAACCGTTCGTACTCATAAAGCATTTCCCGTGCTGGTGGCTGTTCGTCAATGTCGCTTCACTGTTCCTTAGCGTAACAATAGCTTACAGATTTCGCAACTGGTTCAACGGATGGCACAGCGTGTTCATATTATTGTTGATGCCTTTCTGCTACATGGGAGGCTTCTCGTTCTGTGGAATGCCCGCGATATTCGCCATAAATGGAATATTCAGCCCGTTCGTTAAACAGCTTGCGGGAGTGTTTACTTGCCTCGTTTCCGTGATAATGGCAGGAGCTACTATGTATCTTGTGCTTGGCCGTAATCCTTTCGCAATGAAGCAGGATATTTCAGCAGGCATGAGAATGGGAAGCGCAAACGCCGCATCGGAGATGTAGTACATGGATAACATGTTCGCGAAAATCATTCCGAACTTCAGGAAGCCGGAAATTACTGCTACATATGAGGACATCGGTGGCCTCAAAAAGGAAGTTGCACGTGTCCGCGAAATGGTAGAACTCCCGCTTCTTCACCCGGAAATTTTTGAGCATCTCGGCACAAAACCCCCAAGAGGGCTTCTGCTCTATGGCTCTCCTGGCTGCGGGAAAACTCTAATAGCACGTGCTGTTGCGCAAAAGTCAGGAGTCCACTTCATAAGCGTAAATTCAGCGGAGATTATTCAGCAGCATTACGGCGAATCTGAACAGAGACTGCGCGAAATTTTCGACGAGGCACAGCAATATCCTGCGTCAGTGATATTCTTTGACGAGATAGACGCACTCGCCCCGAATAGAGAAAACGTACTCGGAGACCTCGAAAAGCGCGTTGTTTCGGAACTGCTCGCACTGATGGACGGCCTGAAATCACGAGGCGGGACTATCGTAATGGCAGCTACTAACCTCCCGAATCAGATTGACCCCGCATTGAGACGACCGGGAAGACTCGACCGAGAAATAGAGATACGCCCCCCGGACTCGCAGGGACGACTCGAAATTCTCAGGATACACACGCGGAACATGCCACTGAATGACGATGTAGACCTTGAACGGATTGCGGCGAAAACTCCCGGCTTCTTGGGCGCGGATCTTGCGGCTCTGTGCCGTGAAGCGTCTATGACATGTCTGCGTGAACTCGAAACACAGCGGGATCTTTTCGTGAATGCTCCCGGCAAAGAAGAGTTATCGCTCGTGAAGGTGTCTATGCGTCATTTCATGAGGGCACTTGATGATGTAGAACTCTCTACGACTCGTGATGTCGTGAGTGAAGTTCCCGTTGTACATTGGAGCGATATAGGGGGACTCGACAGCGCAAAAAGACTCCTACGTGATGCAGTAGAACTCCCCCTGAAACATGCTGTGATGTTCGAGAAAGCAAAAATTACTCCTTCACGGGGCATATTGCTTACAGGGAAGCCGGGAACAGGAAAAACATTGCTTGCCAGTGCTTTAGGTACAGAAAGCGAAGTAAACTTCATATCCGTAAGAGGCCCTGAGCTAATATCAAAATGGGTCGGAGATTCCGAGAAAGGTATACGCGAAATTTTCAAGAAAGCAAGACAGTCTGCACCGTCAATATTATTCTTTGATGAGGTTGATGCTCTTGTCCCCGAACGGAAAAATGACTCCGGCGCAAGTCGTGTCAGTGAACGTACAACAGGGCAATTCTTGTCGGAAATGGACGGCCTGAAGGGGAAAAATGTACTCGTTCTTGCCGCAACTAACAGACCTGACCTCCTAGACCGAGCGTTATTGAGGCCGGGACGGTTTGATATTACTCTCGAACTACCATTGCCCGACGTGGACGCAAGAAAATCAATCTTTGAGATTCACACAAGACAATGGACACTCGGTGATGATGTCAGCATTGATGATTTTGCAGAACGTAGCGAGGGTTTTTCGGGAGCAGAGATTGAAGCATTGTGTCATATGGCGGGTATGAATGCTATGCGTGAAGCCATCGACAGCAACGCCGAAAATTTCATCATCACAAGAAAACATTTCGACAGCGCATGGGAAAACCTGACAACCCCGTCAACGCCCTAGTGTAAAATATGCGGGGAGGCTGATAACATGACCGATAAAGAAAGACTGATACACGCCGCTATTGAGGAGATAAAGATACGTTCTCTGCGTTTCACGATGGAAGACCTTACACGCCGTCTTAGAGTGAGTAAGACATCACTATACAAAGTTGTAGCGTCAAAAGATGAAGTAATCAGTGAGGTAATCAATGAGCTGATAAATTCATTCAACAGGAAAGAGTCAGAAATCCTTTCAGGGGACAAGAATATACTCGAAAAGTTGAGGGTGTTCACACAGTCATTCATGGAACTCACGCAGGGATTCGACAGTAGCATGTACGGAGATTTGCGGCGTTTCTATGAGTCAGAGTGGGAAAAATGGATCTCATTCCGTCAAGACAAAATCAACGTGTTCATGAGCCTTCTTCAGCAGGGCATCAATGAAGGAGTATTGCGACCCGTAAATAGCGCGGTGTTCTATCAGTGTATTTCTGCATCAATGACAGCAATAGCCAGCCCGGAATTTTTAGAGAACAACAACCTCACTTATTCGCAAGCTGTAGATACGCTTCAGGATATTGTTTTTCACGGAATTATTGCATGACAGATTCCCCCGGCCTTTAACGACAGGGGGATATTTCTTACATGCATGAATCAACGTCAACGCTATCTATCATGACATTCAAGATTTCGCGGTCAGTCTCCTTCATGCCAATTCTGCCGATATAGCCCATGTTCTTTATTGTGCGTTCAACGTCATCCTCAACGAATCCCTCACCCCCGCGGAACTCGTCATAATTCATGCTCATATGGTGCGCAAGAATCGCCGCATGTACTGATGATGCAATTTTCGCAGCGCAACTTGGCTTTGCTCCGTCGCAGACGATTCCGCCGACATTGGCGAGTGTGTTGGTTATTGTGCGTCCTATGCTCGCGTAATCTCCCCCGGCCATGTATGTTATTCCCGCCCCAGCTCCTGAAGCCGCACTGACTGCACCGCAAAACGCCGACAATGAGCCGATGAAGTGTTTTATGTGTATTGACACGAGGTTACTCACAGCTAATGCCCTGAACATTTTGTTGCGTGATATGCGCCATCTTTGAGCGTATTCGACAATGGGAAGAGTTACTGTGATTCCCTGATTGCCGCTCCCTGAATTGATGATTACGGGAAGGGGGCAGCCACTCATACGGGCATCACTTCCTGCGGCGGCTCTGGCACATGCGCAAGTCCTCACGTCATCGCCCCATGTCTCAATCATAGTTTTTCCGATACACGCGCCCCATTTGTTGTCGAGTCCTTCCTGAGAGATTCTTACGTTGCATTCAACTTGACGGGAGAATATCTCTTCAACGTCCTCAATCTTGAGAGTGTCAGCAAACTCTACAATTCCTTGAAGGGTCATAATGCTTTTGTCCGCTGAATGTGATTCGGAAGGCACATTGACTTTTTCGGGCGCATTCTCGGTGATTGTCTTATTGTCGCGTTTGATGAGGGTGATATTCGTGTGGAAATTTTCGATTCGCACGAGTGCTTTGTGATTGTGATTCTCCGCTGTAACCTCAATGTATAGGTTCGGGACATTTTCAGCGAGTGAGACATTGCAGAAATTCTCGCCTATAAGTTTGCGCGTCAATGCTCTTGCCTCATCGTTTGCGCATGAAATCACTTCAAGCTCCTTTGAGGGATCTCCGCCCACAGTGCCGAGTATAGCAGCAGCCTCGATGCCTTTCAGACCGCCGGAATTTGGGACGATTACGCCCTTGACGTTCTTGATGATGTTGCCGGAACATGATACATGAAGGTGTGTTGCGTCCTCGCCTAGGGTTTCACGAGCTTTTGCGGCGGCGTATGCTATTGCGATTGGCTCGGTACAGCCCATTGCAGGCACTAACTCTTCACGAAGAATCGCAATGTAATTCTCGTATTGGTCATGTGAAATCATAGAGATAATTTCCCCCCGCTGAACGTGTATGAAGTTGTTTGTGAAATCAGCGCAATTATATATCACCGAAAAGGGAAAAAGAATTTACGCTTGGGAGGCTACACTCTAAGATGCTCTATTTCACGCTTCATTTACGCCTCATGTTCAGCACGGAAAACGCTATCAGCAGACCAAACGTAACCAATATCGCTGACATTCCTCCGTCAAAACCATAATGTTCAGCAATGACTCCCGTAACCAGTGGCATAACCGTTCCTCCAACGCAACCGAATGTGAACAGCATCCCCATAGCCATAGGGTATTTGTTCGTGTAAGGTGCTGAAGCTCCGTAAATTATTGGGCTTATCCCGGCCATGAAAAACCCCGTAAGCGCAACGCTCACAGCTATATTCACAGCCCCCCCGGCCATGAGCATGAATGCAAATGACACAGCAGAACCAACGCATGACACGAGCAATATGACTTCCTGCGAGACATATTCCGACAATTTCGCGCAAAGTAGCCTTCCACCAAGCATGACCAGCCATAACAACGAGGCCATTGAATGAGCGTAACTCATAGGCATGTTCTTATGCGCCATGTATGACACTAACCAGCCGTTAAGCGCGAACTCACAGCAAAGATACAGGAACATCAAGCACGAAATCACGATAAATCCTTTGTCCCGGAAAAATGACAATGACCCGCCAGACTTTACCCCATTTTCTGGCGCAGGGTAATTCGGAATGAGGAACATCACAGCCGCAATCACTCCCAGTGCCACAACGAGAAATATTCCCGCCTTCCACGAAATCACACGCAGAGCCGAGAACATCAACGGAGCAATTATCGCCCCAGCCGCAAATGACGCATGAAGAAGCCCCGTAATTTTCGCGCTTCCTCCTGTTACAGAGTTCACTATGCTTTGCGAGAACGTTATCATGCTCCCACGTCCGAGCCCAGCAAGAACGCACCCTGCGAACAAAATCGCGTGTACATGGCCGGAAGTTAGCATTGACATTCCAACACAGGCGCAAATGGCAAGAAGAGTTATAGCTGTTTTTCGTCCAAGATATATTACTGCGAGGCCAGATATGATTCCTGATGCGAGATTTCCCAGCGAGTAGCACGACAATAACGCACCTCCCGCTGAGGCTGAAAGGTTGTATGCGCTTCGTATGTCAGGAAGGGCAGAACCTACTGTTATCATGATTATTCCGCAGTAGAAGAAGGCGTAAAAGCATGGAAGCAATGATTTATTTTCTCGGCGCAATTCTATTCACTCCCAAATGTTAATGTAAAATAGGCGTGTTCATTCATATTTTTGCACAGGAGGCTTTATTATAGAATGCGTAAAATTTTGTGCGCCTTGCTGATTGTGTTGTGCGTTTCAGGAATTGCCCTCGCCACTGAAGAGTCAGCTGACCTCGCTGGAAGGAACATAAAGCGCGATTCATCGGGCAACATCACCGACATGAAAACCCCCGAAGGACTCCGCATAATATATCTTGGTACGTTCAGGCCGGAAGCAAAAACATTATCGCCTGACGCAGAGCCAGATGAAGGAATATTCAGCGTATTCATGGTGAAGTCGGACAAGGACATACCGCTTCAGCTCGACATACGAGACGGCTATGACACGAGGACAAACAAATTCACTTGGCGCAACAATGCTCCATGGGGATATATCGCGGACATTGACACGAACGGGAATCCCCGCGACATTCTCGAAACGTTCTGGGTACGCGTAACTTTCTGGCATAATCTCCCATTCAAGTACGGAGCTTATCCCGTTATAGCGAGAATAGGCTTCGTGATTAATGGGAATGAGCTTGCATTCAAACGCATAAGGCCAAAAGCGTGGGAGGAATGGAAGAAGATTGAGCCGAAAGTGATTAAGCTTGAGGAGAATGAAAAGGAATGCGACTTCACGCTTGATGACGTTGAAACGGTCTCAAAGGATAAAGGCAGGAAGACCAAATGAGGGTGTGAAAGGTGTTGCCTCGCTTCTGAGATTCTTGGGGGCGGGGCATTGTGTTGGTCAAATTCTCATTACAGGCGGTGAAATATATTTTGGGCGAGTTGTTTACGAAACTGAGACGTATACCGGGAATGTTGTTGCGTGGCGTAAATATATGCTACGAGAAAGCAAGAGGCTTGGACTTCAGCGGAATTATTCAGCCAGAAATGGAAGGCCATTGCGCTTATGAGGCTTCAAGAGGCATGGCGGCGTATATTATGCTGAGAGCTTATCTTTGTAGCAGAGTCAGCAACAATGATGCAATAATTGATATAGGTTGTGGCAAGGGAAGAATGATATGTTTCTTCGCGAAATTTGCATTCAAGAAAACAGACGGCCTCGAATATTCGCCGGAATTAGCCGGGATAGCTGAAAGAAATTTGCGCAGACTCGGCATAAATGGCGCGGAAGTGATACGCGGGGATGCATCAGAGTTTGAGGATATTGACGGATATAATTACTTCTACATGTTCAACCCTTTTGGAGAAGCCATAATGAAGCAGTTTGTTCTCCACCTCAAAGAGAGCATATCGAGAACGCCGAGAAAAATACGCGTGATTTACCGCAACCCCGTGTTACATCCATATTTGTTGTATGAGGGATTCAAGGTGGAAGAAGATTTGCGCAGAACATTGAAGGCTAATAAGATATACAACTTTTTGTGGCGAAATATGCCCACCATTATCGCATACACCCACTGAATATTGCCCTGCCTTTTTGGGCGGGGCTAATCCCACACGTCAGTCATAAGCCCTTCAAGCATGGGGCTTCCGTGCCGTGTGTCTCGCAATTCCTCAAGCATTCGCGGCATAACGTCAAGAAACCACGCGTCTATGCCCCACATTGGCACTTTATCTCACGGCATTGTATTTCTCTTTCAGCCTGCGATAAACGCATTCAGGCACAACATCTTCAACAGTCCCGCCAAATTTGAATATCTCCCTCACGCTTGAGCTTGACACATACGAATACGCCGGATC
>JAFSKY010000020.1 GCA_017448685.1 Synergistaceae bacterium | reverse complement strand
TTCAAGTCTGCTACGTAAAAAGTGTAATTTCGTGTTATAGGCACTTTTTCGATTATTCCTCGTTCAACCTGTCCTCTTTCGGCGTACCTACTTGAGCTTGTTCGACAGTCCAGAGGCTTAAAATCCCGTCTAGCCGACGGTACTATATTTCTTACAGCTTCTCAAATTCAATGCGGCGTTGTAATCTCGGTCTATCACTAATCCGCATTCTGTACACTCATATACACGGTCTTTCAGTTTCAAATCCTTCTTGATATGTCCACATCGAGAACACGTCTTACTGCTTGTATAAAACCTATCCGCTATTCGCAGTTCTATTCCATACTCGCGGCATTTGCGTTCTAACAATGTCCGGAAGTAATAAAACTCACTTTCAGCTATTGCTCGGGATAAATGGCGATTCTTCATCATTCCCGACACGTTTAAATCTTCTATCACTATGTATTCAGGCCGTGCGCTTACTATCTCGTGTATAGTCTTGTTGATATAATCGTGGCGCGTGTTCGTCAATCTCATATACGCCCGCTGTACTTTTAGCCTTTGCTTGTCAAGGTTTGAACGCTTACACTTCTTTGTAGCAACTCCCTCCTTCCTTTGTTTTAATTTACGTATCTTGCGCGAAAATTTCCTCTGTTCACGCTTCAGCCTTCGTGTTAATTTTCTTGCTCTGCTGGCTTTGTTGATATTCGGATAATTTCTGCCGTCAGAGATTACAGCAAAACTTTTTATGCCTAAGTCTATTCCAATACCTTTTGATTTAACCACACCTGCGGGATTAGTTGTACTTGCCTCAAACAGGAATGACGCAAAATATCTCCCGGCTCGTTTCGTTATCGTTACGCTTACAGCTCGTGCCTTGCATGGAACATAGCCATATTCCTTGATGCGTAGCCAGCCTAGAGTCGGTATTTTGGCACGGTGGCGTTCTATTTTCAGGTCGCCGGAATTATTACGCGGAAGGTACATACTCACTGGCCGTCCGTTATGCCTCTTGAAGTTAGGAAAACCTGCTATGCCTTTCAGAAAACTCTTATAGGCTATATCTGCGTTAATGATGGCTTTTTTCACGGCCTTTGATGATACTTCCCATATCCATAACTTATCGGGATTGGCCTCACTGTAATCATTGTTCAGCCATTTCGAAAACTCATAGCCGGACATGTAACTTCGTGAGCCGTTGCGGTAATTATCGCGGTTAATAGCTATGAACAGATTATAGACATACCTACATACCCCCATAGTACGCTCGATTATCTGTATTTGCTCGATTGAGGGCTTTAGTTCAACTTTGTATGCTTTATATCTGCATGTACTCTTCATGATAGCATATTACACGAATTTACACTTTGTCGGCCTCTAGACATATCTCCTGAATTTACCCGCAAGAAACTTCACGCCACGAATCGCGAACCACGCCGCGACTCCCCAGAACACAGACCAGAATAGCCCCGCTAGCCCGGCCGTAACAGCGACTGCAACACATGAAGCGACTCCGCCCCAAGTATACGGGCTTTGCAGGACTGGCATTATTCCGCGTTCAGGGCTTGCCCACACTATTGACGCTTTCAGACCCATGGGCTTCAGGACGGATGATATATGTTCCTCGATTTTGGCCTTAATGTCGGGATTCATATCTTCCTCAGAGAATACGAGCGTAATCTTTGCGCATTCCTTTTTCCCGGAAGGCTCAAGAGTTATGCTGTACATTCTCAGCTTTGGCCGTGTCAATCCAGCCGCGAAATCACGAAGCCCCTCGCATGACACACGGATTATTCCGTAAGGAGTGTTCCTCCACAAGTAATACATGGCCTAATCCGCCTCATCTAATGCGGGATTCTCTATGCTCATCTGCACAGAATCTTCTGCACCCGTGTATATGCCTTGAACGTTCACATTCACGGCTTTAACGTCATAGCCCGTGTAGCGCTCTAAGTTGTCCTTGATTTTCTCTTGCACATCCCACGCCAAATCGGGAATCCTCTGGCCATATTTCACGAGAACATACGCATCAACCGCAACAGTTCCGCGTGAATGCTCGACTGATACGCGTATTCCTCCAGTCTTGCGCCCTATGCTGAATTTTGATGCGAGGCCGGAAGCTGTCTTTATGTTGGGGATTCCCTGAATCGTTTTGCGGGCAAGCTCGGCTATTACGTCCTCCGAGATGTGTATCATTCCGCCGTTAGCGGATTTCTTGTCGTCTGATGGCGGCATTATTTCTTTGCGCGCTCAAGGTATGCGCCTGTGCGTGTGTCAACCACAACCATCTCTCCCGGCTCAACGAACACTGGCACCGTAACCACAAGCCCGGTCTCAAGGGTTGCAGGTTTTCCGCCGCCTGTAACTGTGTCGCCCTTGAACGCTGGGGGTGTGTCAATTACCTTCATGGTTACGCTTTTGGGCAACTCGATTCCCATGACTTTGCCCTCGAAGTATTCTATTTGTATCTCCATGTCATCAACGAGGTATTTCGCAGCATCGCCAAGCACTTCAGGTGAGAGCCTCATCTCCTCATACGTTGCGAGATCCATGAATACGTAATCTGCTCCGTCCCTGTAGGAATATTGCGCGGGTTTGTCCTCATAGATTATGCGCTCGAACTTCTCGCCGGGCTTGAATGAGTTTTCCACGATTGAGCCGGTTTCAACGTTGCGCAATTTCGTGCGTACAACAGCTCCTCCGCGACCCATTTTGTGGTGGTCATACTCTACTATTTCCCAAATTCCGTCCTGCCAGCGCAGTTTGAGTCCGACATAGAATGTTGTCGTGTCTGCAACTTGTGCCATGATAATTTATTGCCTCCTAGTTTGGTGAATGCATAATTATAGTATACGCGCGCTAATTGCTGTCAAGGATATACGGCGTTACGACTATTACAGCCTGAGTCCTGTTGTGGTTGTGGTTGTTGTACGAGAACAGATCGCCGAGCAGGGGTATATTTCCGAGTACAGGTATTTTGCTCTTTGTGCGCGTGTTGTTGTCCTGGAACAATCCTCCAATCACGAACGGCATACCATCTCTAACGCGTATTTCTGTCGTTACAGTACGGCTTGACGTTATCGGGATATTTGTGCTATTCCCGCTTGAGGTTGTGCCGATTACATCACCCGTTGAAATGTTCAGCTTCATGCGTACATATCCATCACGCTCGATTGTGGGCGTGAATGAGAGTTGCGGCCCTACAGTTTTGTTTGCGTATGTGATATTTCCGGCTTGGTCTCTTGCTGAGGCGTACATGTAATCGTTCGTTAGGTTGATTGTTGCCGATAAGCCATCTATGGTTATCACTGAGGGGTTCGCTATGACTTTACCCTTGCTCTTTGTCTCAAGTGCGCTGAATGTGTCTGAGATTACACGGTCAGTCCAGATTGTACGCGGGCCTTTCACGGATCTGTCCTGCTGGTATTGTACGCTGATTCCCGTTGAGCCGCCGAGATTTAGCTTTATGTCGTCATACGCTATGTTGAGGGCGTTTTGCACTGAAAGGCTGTCGGTGTCGTTGAACTCGAATATATTTGCCTGAATCATGACTTGCTTTTGCGGGACATCTATACGGCTGATTATGTCTTCAACCTCCTGCATTTTCGCGGGATTCGTACTCACGTAGAGTTTGCGCAGTCTCTCATCAACCGTTACGCTTGAGCCGTCAAGATTCGCAAGAGCGTTAAGCAGGCTAGCGGCTTGTGCTGGCTCGGCAAATGATATGTCAAACGTCTTCGTTATCCGGCTACCTGAGAGCTTGTAGAGTCCTTCCATTGTGCCGAATGCTATAGTGTTCACCCCTGCAACGTAAGCTGCAAGGTCATATGTCCGCATGAGGTAGTTCAACACGTCATCAATTCTGACATCAACAAGCGTCATTGTTACGAGGACATTTTGCGGGAATGTCGAGTCTATGATTATGTTGCGTCCAATATGAGCCATTAATCCCCGCATGACATCTCTCAATTCAGCATCGCGAAGCTCTATCGTAATTTTCTCGTTTATCCTAAATGGGAGATTTGTCTCCGGGGCATTTGCTTTTTTGGGCGGTGGTAGGTATGGCGGTAAAGCTGAAGGGTCATAAGACTTTATACGGAGCTGATAACTATTGTAGCCACGCGACATTGAATCATACTCAAGGCTCTTATTCGCTTTAATCTCAATCACAACGCTGAATATTTTATCCTCCGAAATATTTTCGACCGTGAAATCATATATCAGCGGGATTCCGTTTATTGTGTCAAGAACATTCTCCTTGATTTTAGCGGGCTTTGAGGCTTTTGCGGGGCTAATGGTTATCTTTATGCCGTCATTAATGGCTTCGGTTTCAGGGGCAGGGAGCTTTTTGCCTGACAGCCTAACCATAAATTCGCCTTCTCCGAGCTGGTATATCCTGCAATCGTTCAACAACGGGCCATTATATTTGGGCGTTTTGGTCGCCGCTTCTGAGACATCACACCAGAAAAATACGGAGGCAAAAAGTAGAATCAATAATAGCCTGCGTAACATGATGATTTTTCACTTCGCTTTTTGATGAGATTTTGGTACGTAAAATTATACTACTTAATCTCACTAAATCTACTTAGTTCAGCTACCTCGTAATCAAAATCTTTGTCCTTGAGTCTTACAGTAATTCCGTTCGCCCTTATTGCGGCAACATATCCCGATTCCCCCGGCAATTTATCGCCACGCCTCACAACAACAGCTTTTTTCCCGCCCGCATCAATCACTGCTATCTTCTCGCCTGTGTTTGTCGTCATGATCATTTTCACAGCGACCGGCCCGGGTTGGACTGCTGGCTGTGATGTGGTTGCGCCGGGTGTTTGCGGAGTATCATCCCTGTTCACGCCAAGAGCCGCCATAGGATCGACTCCTCCCTGGCCCTCGGGGTCAAGGTTGAAGGGCATACGATTCATTTGTTGCAGGGACATGGCCACAGCTGAAGCACCGTTGCGGAGGGAGTCAATAGCTTGCGCAAGGTCAGCCATTCTCTGAAGTGCCGCCTCATTCCCGCGTGGAACTGGCATATCCGCGAAATATGAGTCCTCAAGTGGCGTGTCAGTGTCAGCAAGAAGGCTAGCCCGGAAATAGCTATATCCCCCCCATAATATTCCCGCAAGGAGGACGATAAAGCACACTATGCGGACGATTTTCGATTGCTCATCGTTGAATACCCCCGTCAGAACTTCATAGAAATGTACGGCAGATTCTTTCGTGTCCATGTCCTATTCACCCGTCATGACTTCAAGCCGCAAGTCAACATCTATGAGGTCTTCCGGCAAATTGTGGTCGCGTACTATTCTGAGGGATGTAACTTTTGAGGCTACGTTGAGATTTCTCAGGTCTGCAAGCATGGACATGAGTTGATAGTATTCGGCGTAAAGTTTGAGGTTAAGCACGTTGTCTTTTTTGCCGGAATCGTTCTGTCCTGATGCCGTCATGGAAAGCACGTTTATTTTGTGGCCGTCCAACATCGTTTTTATCATCCCATAAAACACTACAGCGTCAGGTACGGGCTTTGCGTGATTCACTGAGAGGTTCACTATGCGGGATAAGCTGCTGTTTCTGGTTTTGAGGCTGGCTATAATGTTGGAGTTGTTTTTCTGTTCCGATTCGAGCCTGTCATATTCCTCGCGATATGCATAAAGCTCAGTCAGCGAAAACCATATCCCTACGCATAGCGCAAAGCATAATCCCGCGAAGATTCCTGCGAGAATCAAGTAAGAGTTCTTCTGCATAAGTATTTTTCCTTTATGAAATGGTATTTACATAGTGTATCACATCCATAACGGCGCAAAAAAAATTCCCTCCGCCCGAAAAGGCAGAGGGACAAATTCCCGGCTAGCTATCCTGTGATGATTGCGCTTCCTTTGATGAGGTAATCCATTCCAGACCACACTGTGAGAATCATTGCGACCCACATCAAAGCCATTCCGTATGGTATGTTCAATATCAGCATGACTAGCGCGACAATCTGGCAACAAGTTTTGAGCTTCCCGCCCTTAGAGGCAGCAATCACGACACCTTCAGCCGCCGCAACAAGACGCAATCCCGTAACGATAAATTCACGAGTGATTATGACCATCACAATCCATGCCGGTAACCTGTCCAGCTCAATCAGTGCTAGCATGGCCGAAATCACAAGAACTTTATCCGCGAGGGGGTCAATGAATTTGCCCAGAGTCGTAACCAGCTTGTATTTTCGTGCAATCCAGCCGTCAAAAGCATCAGTTATTGACGCGACAATGAACACTGCCGCCGCAAGAGCATCTCCCCAACTGACATCGGGAAGGGCTGATGATATTGGCGTGTCGATTCTCAATGACAGGAAGAGCAACACTAACGGCGCGAGAAAAACACGGATAAGGCTCAAAGTGTTAGGAACGTTGAAGATTTTAGGCCGCATGAAACTTCACCTCCGAATGAATGGAAAAATTATACCCCAGCGCAATAATTTGTCAGCTTATCCCAATTTCGCGAGTTCCTGCCATAATTCTTTTTGCTTTGCGCTCAAATGACGTGGGATTTCTATTCTCACTCTCACATACAAATCGCCGAATGTGCCATCACGCTTAGGCATTCCTTTACCGCGAAGCCTCAACTTTTGTCCGTCCTGAATCCCGGGGGGCATCTTCACTGTAACTTCTCCTGTAGGTGTGTCAACAGCCAAATCTTTACCCAACACGGCATCATACACGGGTGCTTTGATTTCTCGCGTTAGGTCATATCCGCTTACCTCGTACATTCCATGAGGCTCAATGTGTATTGTGATATGTAGGTCGCCGCCTGATTCTGATTTTCCGCGAAGAGTCAGCTTTGTGCCTTCTGTGATTCCTTTAGGGATGTTGACGCTTAATGTACGCTGGCCAAGTTTGAGGCTGAATGTTCCACCCCTTATAGCGTCCTCAAGCGATAATGTGAGGTCAGCTTCAGAGTCTCGCGGCATTGGCTGTTGAGTCCCGCTGAAAATATCCTGAAATCCTCCGAAATTCCCGCCTCCATGATTCCCGAATAACGTCTGAAAGAAATCGCTGAAATTTCCGCCGAACTCGACATGCTGCCAGCCTTGACCGTTTGAGGTTGATTGCCAGCCTGGTGGGGGTGTGAAGTCCTGACCTGCCTGCCAATTCATTCCGAGTGTGTCATACTTGCGGCGTTTGTCGGGGTCTTTGAGAACCTCATATGCCTCGTTGATTTCCTTGTATTTTTCTTCTGCACCGGGCTGTTTGTTTATATCGGGGTGATATTGCTTAGCGAGTTTGCGATATGCCTTGCGTATTTCGTCAGATGAAGCCTCACGCGCAACCCCTAAAATCTTGTAATAGTCTTTGTACTGCATTCGTAAAATTATCTCCCTTCCATGAATTTTGACTGACTAATTTTAACCTTATGCGCCGAAATTGCAACAGCCTATGAAGAAGAAGCTCGCGTGTTTTCTGTGAATGAGGCAAAAAAAATCTCCCCCGCTCATCACGGAGGAGAAGTTATGTGTTTCAGCTATTTGCGTTTCAGGATGAACATCAGCGCGATTGCCGGAAGAATCATGCCGAATGCCTCGCAACCGCCTCCACCGCCACCGCTTGAAGATGACGTATTGCCGTTTGTGGTAGTGTTGCTGTTTGTGGTTGTGTCAGTGCTGGAGCTGTCAGAAGGTTTGCCCGCAACCCACATTGTCCCGTAGATTTGGCCGTCATTCCCGACTCCGTCAGGCACAACGAGCAGTTCACCGTTTGAGGACTGTACGAGTCTGGGGCCGTTGCTTTGTGATGCGTCAACATTGGCGATATACGCGGTAAGTTCAACGTCGAGACCTTTACCGTTGTCAGCTTTTGACAGTGTGAGGGCATTTGCTGACATTGCGCCGGAAGCACTAACGCCGGGGGACTCAGTTCCAGCCGCACCAACTCCGCCAGAGCCGATGACCGTCCATGTGGTATTTTTGCCGACAAAGTCAATGCGCATCTTGCTGAACAGGGACTCCGCAAACGTGCTGTCGATTTCCGTTGCTGTCATGTCATATCCCATGAGGCTCTTCATTTCATCGCCTGTGAATGTCCATGCGTATGTGAGCGGGATAAGTTCTCCGTTTGACCTGTCATTTACCCTGATTCCGACTCCTGAGTTCTTCAATGTCGTATAGCCGCCGGAAGGAGTGTAGCTGTTTGCAGTCCCAGCTTGCACTGAGGAATCTGTGAGGTTGCTTGCCATTGTTGGGGAGACTCCATTCCACGCCGCCGCAAAACTACTCTGGAATGTTGAGCTTGATACCGCTGACGTGTCAGACTCGGAAATCTTTACCGTTATGTCATAATCCGGGACTTGTTGCTGCAAGTAGCTGTTTATGTAGTCCACGACACTGGGATCTGTGTTGAGGAGGCTGTAATCCGGCTCCGTTACCTGTATAGCAACGCTGTCTGATGCCTGTTTGCCGCTGAGGTCTGTGCGGTCTGTAGTTACGGTTATGGTTACGTAGGTATTGCCGGGTGTGTAGCCGAGTACAGTAACATCACCAGTCTTTGCGTTTATCCTGATTATGGCGGGCTTGTTGCTTGTCCATGTTACAGGCTCTTCACCTTCACCGCTTCCGCCGAGAACTTTTGTGCGGTTGGTGTATGTAACCTGCGCTATGAGGCTGGCTGTTTGTCCTAAGCGTTTGAGGTTGGCAGGGACTCCGCTTATCTTGACGCTTGATATTGTGTATACCTTCTTATCGTCTGATCTGTTTGGCCTGTTGCCGTCAAAGAACACAGCTCCGACATCAAGATTTAGCCCGCCTGAAACCCTGCTTACCCCACGTTCGTCAGTGTCAGGGAAGCTAGTGCGCCTCGAATACGGGATTATGTTCACAGCAGTATCCTCAAGAGGTAAAGCACCGTCCTCACTGAGCATGACTGTTTGAAGCCTTATCTGCCCGGCAATTTCGCTACCTATGTAGGGTGGAATGTTCGCGCCTAAATCGGAGCGGACGTTATCGGCGAGGTCATTATTGCCGAAGAATGTCGCCTTTGTCCAACCCTTTGAGGGATAAGCCGTGCGGTCTGAGTCATTGCGTGCATCAGAGTAGAAGTTTGTTACGCCGCTTCCAGTTCCGTAAACGCCGATTCTGTTGTAGCCCCCTGAGCTTATACTTCCGTCCGACCATATGTCATAGACTCCTGAACCTATGTTGCCTACCGTTATTGTCCCGGAAAGTTGGAGCTTTGAGTTTTCGCCGACATATATAGCTCCTCCCTTGCTCTTGGAGTCATTGCCGACAAATGTACAGCTCGTTACTTCCGTTGTGCCTTCGCAATGTACAGCAAGCCCGCCTCCGGCTGATGTGTCATCCGGGCCATCATATATTGTGTTCTCGTAGAATGTGCAGTTTTGAATCTGGTTATTCTCTGTCTGGCGTTCTATTGTTGAGAGGTAAACTCCGCCACCTTCACCCGCATTGCCTGAGAGGAATAAATGGTTGTTCGTGAATGTACAGGACGTAATGAAAGCCGCGTTTGCCGCAACAAAAAGCCCGCCCCCATAGCCTTCAGCACTTGAGGTGTTATTCTCGTCAAGCGTTGATGAGGACATGCGGAACTCTGAATAGGGAGGCCGTGTGCTGTTTTGGTCGAAGTATACTGCACCGCCTGAAGTCTTGCTTATGTTGCCTTTGAACCAACACAGGCTTATGTTGATTCTTCCCTGCGCGTAAACTCCTCCGCCGTTGAGCCTTGAGCTTTTGTTTGACCTGAATGTTGATGTCGTTATTGTTGTGTCGCAGAAATTGTGAAGCATCACCGCGCCGCCGTTGCCTGATGAAGCCTCGTTGCCCTCGAAATATGAGTTTGTGATGTCAACGCTAGCTGCTTCAGCGTAAACCGCTCCGCCTCCCTGAACAGAAGTGTTGCCGGTGAACTCTGAACCCGTTATTGTCAGCTCTCCACCTGAGAAAACCGCTCCTCCGCCTTTGCTGTCGTCAGTGCTTGAGCTTTCATTTGCCCCATCTGCGCCAAAACTTGAGGCACTTATCACGACCCTACGTGCATATATTGCCCCGCCATAGCCGCGTGTGAGCTGGTTGCTTATGGATGAGCCATTGCTGACTGTTATCCTTCCAGTGTAGGAGGCCGCGAACCCTCCGCCCAATTCGGCAGTGTTGCGTGTGGTTACTGTGTAGCCGGAAAACTCAATATCCGCTGACACAGTGCAGATTGCCCCGCCGTATGAAGCCGCCGTATTTCCGCTGAACGTGTAAACATGGCCTGCTCCAAGAGTTACGCTTGTTGACGCTTGACCGCCTACGCAGATTGCTCCTCCGCTGCCTTCTGTTTCTGAGATTGTCGAGGATTTGAGAGCTTTGTTGTTGGTGAATGCTATTGTGCCTTCCGGGAGCTGTGCTGCTGAATACACCCATAACGCTCCGCCGTTGCCGTTTTGAGCCTCGTTGCCTGTGAATGAAGCCGCCGCGCTGAATGTGAGTACTGCATTTTGCCCGGCATATATTCCTCCGCCACTTGTCGCAGCGTAATTGTTGTTGAATGCAACAGTCTCATCGCCCACGCTCGTAATATTCAGCTTTGTGCCTGTCCTATCATACGCGAGGAAAACTGCTCCCCCTGAACCTGACTCGCTCTCTTGCCCGGCTTGGTTATTCTCGAAGGTAACAGCACCGCCAATATTTACCGTGCTTCCTCCTGTGGCATAAATTCCGCCGCCATCGCCCAAAAGTGCCTGATTGCCCTTTATGCTGACAGTTCCGCCCGCAATTGTGGCTGTTCCGCTCCCTGCAACATAAATAGCTCCCCCGCTACCGTATGAGGCCGTGTTACCTTCAACCGTTACGCTTTCACCCGTAACATTGAGCCTCCCTGATGAGAGATATATAGCTCCCCCGTTTTCTGAGGCTGTGTTCTCGTTCATGGTTACGGATGAGCCTGTTACCGCTAGAGTTCCTGACGCGATGTAAGCTGCTCCGCCGTCAGATGTGGCTGTGTTCTCGCTGAGAGCCGTATCAGATCCGCTAATCGTTGTCGTTCCTCCAGCGATGTAGAGCGCACCGCCGTATGCAGCTGTGTTAGCGTTGTTGATGGTAACGGAGTCGCCGATTGTCGTTGCTGCGAGAGAATATATTGCTCCGCCGCGGTCAGCACTATTTGCCGTGAAGGTCGTCCCCGTGAGGCTGATTGTTCCTGCCTGCGCGAATAATGCACCGCCGTATGTTGAGCTGTTTGCGGAGAAATTTGCGTTGGAGAATGCCGCCCCGCCCCCGGCAATGTATGCTGCTCCGCCTCTTGTCGCCGTATTTGTGCCGTTGAAGCGGAGTCCTGACATGGCCACAGCTGAAGGTGCTTCGGAACATACAGCCCCGCCGTTATGGTCTGCCGTGTTGCCTGTGAATGTGTTTATCCCGGAGAAGGCTACTCCGTCAGTGCCGATATATAGCGCGCCTCCATCATATGCACTGCATGACGTGAAGTTGCAACCTGATATGGTTACGTTGTTGCCCGCTTCAGCTATTCTTATTCCGCCGCCCTGAGAGTGTGCATCAGTTATGTCTGAGTCCAACGGGGCGGATATGTTCCTGAAAGTTACGCTCCTGAACTCAGCATTACCGCCGATAACGAGGACTCCTCCACCAACACCGCCGGAATAACCCGCAAGAGTCAGCCCGGAGAATATTACGCTTGTCGCCCCGCTCACGATGAAATGACGCGAATTTGCCGGGGGAGTTATGGCAGTTGTGGCTGTTATGGTTACGGTTGTGGCTTTGCATTCAGAGAAATCCACAGTTGATGAGAGCGATGAAACCTCTATAGCTATTGCGAGGTCATTCATCGCCTCGAATGGCTCGTAGTCATATGAAGCTAAATCTGATTGCTCCCCGATGTAACTCGATGGATCCTCCGCAAACTT
>JAFSKY010000249.1 GCA_017448685.1 Synergistaceae bacterium | reverse complement strand
TGCTGAGATTACTGGGAGGCTTGCCAGAAGCGTTGAGGGTATACCGAACATTGCGCCACCTGTTACTGACAGTGAGCCGAAAAGCATAAATACTCCGTGTATCATTGACGTTATTGACGCGCCTAGAGTTATCGCCAGAATTATCCAGCTCATTTTTACGCATTCACTCCTTCTTGTTTGTTTGTGTGTGAACATTATTATATAGCGTGTGAAAGGGGGAAAATTATTCTGAAGCCGACCGCTTTATTCTGTCTCTCAATCCTCCGCATATCCCTGAATCATTTTCCGGCCACTGAACAATCACCCGTGAAAACCCATCAGCCTCGAATTTCCTGAAGCCCGCAAAAAGTCCCCTCGCGTAATCCTCATATGACGTGAACATGATTTTTCCGCCACAACATAGCCCATCAGGCTCATCAACTCCCATATACCCGCATGTTTCATCACCCGGGAATTTATCGCCCTTACGCCATATCATTACGGGGATTGATGGCGAGTAATGCCTATATCTTGTGCCTGGGGATCTCTTTGCGCTGTCAGAATCAGGAGCTTCAAGCCTCATCCCGATAGCATCCTCTATCACCTCACGCGGTAATCCCCCAGGTCGCAACAGCAACACCCTAAAAGGATTCGTTACGTCAATTACCGTGCTTTCAATGCCGATTCCTGTTGTCCCTGCGTCAAGTATCATGTCGATTTTCCCGGCCATGTCGTGAAACACACTCTCAGCATCTGTAGGGCTTGGCCGTCCGCTGATGTTCGCACTTGGTGCAGCTAGGGGAGTTCGTGAGGCGTGTATAAGTTCAAGGGCTGGGGTGTTATTGGGCATTCTCACGGCGGCTGTGATGAGTCCTCCGCGTGTTATTGGGGGGATGATGGGTTTTGCGGGTAATACGAGTGTGAGCGGTCCGGGCCAGAATTTGAAGGCGAGTTTTCGTGCTGTATCATTCATCTCAACGAGGCTGGCTGCTTGTGATACTCCTGATACGTGAAGGATTAGAGGGTTATCGGAGGGACGGCCTTTTGCCGCGTAAATCTTCATGACTGCCTCAGCGTTCAATGCGTCTGCACCTAGTCCGTATACTGTTTCTGTCGGAAATGCTACGAGTCCTCCTGCACGGATAATCCTTGCTGCCTTCCCCATGACATATGGATTTGGCTCGTTGCGGTCAATCGTCGCTTGTATCGTCTTCATGAAATTTGCCCTCAAATTCTCTCACGAACTCAGGAAATCTCCCTGCTATTATGGCTTCTCTTGCACGTTCTGCGATCCTTATCGTGAAATATAGATTGTGCCACGTGAATAGCCTTGAGCCGAGAATTTCTCCGCACATGGCCAAATGTCGCAAGTATGAACGCGTGAAGTTTCTGCATGTGTAGCAGTCGCATTCTGGGTCTAACGGCCTCATGTCGTCTGCATGTACCCTCCCCCGCATGTTCAAGCGTCCTTCTGTGGTGAATACAGTTGCGTTGCGTCCGTTACGTGTTGGCATTACGCAGTCAAACATGTCAATTCCCCTTGCGATGCCCTCAACGATATTCAGAGGGTAGCCCACTCCCATAAGATAGCGAGGCTTGTTGCGTGGCATTATCCCGTTCAGAACGTCTAGCGTGTGATACATGGCCTCATGCGACTCACCTACAGACAATCCGCCGACAGCATAGCCGGGGAAATCCATTGCTGTAATCTCGTTCGCGCTACGTATCCTCAAATCGTCATACACTGAGCCTTGTACGATGCCAAATAGAGCCTGCTTTGATGTGTCGTTGTGTGCGTCAAAGTATTTCCGTGAACGTTCAGCCCACAATGTTGTGCGTTTAACGGCCTCTTCTGCTTTGTCGTGGGTGGCTGGATATTCGCAACATTGGTCGAAGCACATCGCTATGTCTGAACCTAACACTCCCTGCATATTCATTGACCATTCCGGCGACATGATGAGCTGTGAGCCGTCTATGTGCGAACGGCATATTACTTCCTCATCCGTGATTTTCTGCAATCGTGCTAGGGAGAATACTTGAAATCCGCCGCTGTCTGTCAGTATTGGGCGTTTCCAGCTCATGAAACTGTGAAGACCGCCTGCCTTCGTGATGATTTCTGAGCCGGGACGCAAGTATAGGTGATAGGTGTTGCCGAGAATGATTTGTGCGTTGATGGCTTCAAGCTCATGGGGGGACATCGCTTTTACCGTTGCGAGCGTTCCTACTGGCATGAATACGGGCGTATGTATGACTCCGTGAGGCGTGGTGAACTCACCTGCGCGCGCTCCCGTTACGGGGCATTCGGCTATAATCCTGAATTCAAACATTGCTCATTCCCACCCGAAAAATCTCTTGGCGTTACCCTCAATTATTGCGGATAACTCGCCCAAAGGGATATTGCGTTCACGGGATATTGCCTCATACACATATTTGACGTAAGCAGGCTCATTACGTTTACCCCTGAAAGGTACAGGCGACATATACGGGCTATCAGTCTCACATAACATATACTCAGCAGGTATCTTCCTCACTACAGCGCATAACGATTCGGAAGCCTTGTTGCCCCATGTCAACGCCCCTCCAAATGCGCACATTCCCCCCATGCCGATAACCTCATCAAGATATTCAATTCCACCGCTGTAACAGTGAAATAGCATCTTCAATCCACGGTGAGTCGTCAATATCTCTAACGCGTCCTCCATTGCATCACGGATATGAAGTATCACAGGCATGTTGTTATCCTCAGCAAATCGCAATTGAAGCTCAAATATTCTCTTTTGCGCGTCTCGTGGCGAATTGTCATAGTGATAATCTAATCCGATTTCACCTACTGCTACGACTCGTTTGTCCTTTACGATTCGTGAAAACTCTGGCGGGATTGCGTCATAACGTTTGGCCTCGTGTGGATGTATTCCGATTGAAGCGTATAGCCCGTATTGCTGGAAATTCTCGGCCATCGCTACAGCCTCGCAACTGTCCTCGTAATCACAGCCAACTATAACCATCATGTGAACACCTGCGATTTTAGCCCGCGTTATTATTGCCCGCGAATCTGGGTGCAATTCCTCTGAGTTTATATGACAGTGCGTATCTATGTACATTTTTCACGACCTCTGTGTGAGATTTATTGTTGCTGGCGTGGGTAATGTGGGATAAATTTCACCTGCACGAATGATGAATTTACCCGCGTCAGTTTCCTTCATCGCTTGGGTATATATCTCTAGGCATTGTTGCGTGTCTTGCCCGATTTGTGCCTTCAACGCTCCCTCATTCGCAAACGTTTCTATACCCCTTACACGTTCCAGCAGAAACACTGCAAGCTCCTTCCCATATATATCACCGCTGAAATCGAGTATGTGTACCTCAATGCGAACCCCGTTAATGTCGCCGAATGTGGGATTATTGCCGATTGAGAGCGCACCGCAATAACATTCACCATCCACCAATACGGCGCATGAATACACTCCGTATGCGGGAATTACTCGGCTTGCGTCAAGTGTAATATTCGCTGTGGGATAACTTATCGTGCGTCCGCGTTCTTTGCCGTGAATTACCTTGCCCATGACGAAATACGGATAACCTAATATGCTTCCGGCCATGTCAACATTTCCGGCTGTTATGCATTCGCGGACTTTGGAGCTTGAATATTCTGGCTTATCGAGAAGGGGGGATATATATACGTTCGTGATGCCGTCATTATTGGCGAGGCGTTTCAGGCTTTCGGCATTCCCTGAGCGATTGCGGCCAAAACGAAAATCACTGCCCACAACCAGCCCCGTAACGTTAAACCTTGCGCGTATCATCCGCCAAAACTCATAGGGCGATAACTCCATCAATGACGCATCAAATTTCAGTGCGTACATGTTCGGTATATCGAGAATACGCCGGATTAGCTCCTTCTCCCTTAACGTGAATAGACTATGCGCTGTGTGTGTGATGTATTCTGATGGATGAGGCTCAAACGTCATTACTCCCCATTCATTGCCCGATGAACGCTCACGGCATATCCTGAACAATTCCGCGTGGCCTCTGTGAAAGCCGTCAAACGCTCCTATTGTCAGTAACATATTTCATCCTTTGGCACTATCACTACTGGACGGACATAATCATACCCAGCGTATTGGCCAACTCCGAGAAATTCATCACCCTCTACGAATATTCCGCCCTTAACGCTTGATATTCCGCGCTCTGTGCGTTCAGCATGGCTCAACAATATACTCATTCCGTTAATGAAGCTCTTTGCGTCCCGTTTGGGAATGTGTATGCGTGTGAAATTTTCGGCAAGTCGGCTTAATGGCAGTAGGGATATGTCATCATCAGGGGGGATTGCGTCTTTGAGGGTGAATAGTCCTGTTGAAACACGCTCTAGCGATTTCACATGCGCACCAGTTCCGGCCATGACCCCCAAATCATGCGCGAGGCTGCGTATGTATGTCCCACGTCCACATGAAACTTCAAGCGTTATTGTGCCGTCATCGGGATTATAGGGTGTGAGGATGTCTATTCGCCGGAAAAATACGGGGCGTTCCTTCATGTCTAGCTCTGTTCCTGAACGTGCTAGCTTGTAGGCGGGTTGACCGTCTATCTTCACCGCTGAGACTGCTGGGGGACGCTGTAATCGCATTCCAGAAAAACGCCTCAATACGTCCCCGATAAATTCGCCGTCAACATCATCATAGCCATTCTCTGAAACGACATCGCCGGAATAATCGTATGTGTTCGTCTCAACGCCAAACTGTATAACAGCACGATATACTTTCGGCAATGACATAACGTATTCACTGAAACGCGTTGCATGGCCTGTGAGCAACACTAGTAGCCCGCTGGCTGTGCTATCCAACGTCCCAGCATGACCAACCTTTAACCCTCCGAGACGCTTGCGGATTATCGCTACACAGTTGGTACTCCGCAATCCTTCAGGCTTATTGACCAGCACAACAGCATTCATGATATTTCCGCATGATAGAGGCTTCAAGCTCATCAATGACACATTCCGCCGGGTATGGGAACGTGCAACCCGCAGCTCGCTCATGACCTCCACCGCCGTAATCACGGGCAAATTCGCCCGCCCCGAAGGGACTTCCCTCACGTGAACGGATGCTCAATCGCACTATGCCTTCTGGGTATTGCGTCGCAACGGCAATGAATTTCACCGTCCGCAACGTCATGAACATTTGCGATAAACCTTCCGTGCCAGTCATATCAGCTCCAGCTTCATCAAAATCACTCTGATACAGCATTGACACCGCGAATATATCATCATGGCCGAAAACTTTTACGCGTT
Source organism: Synergistaceae bacterium (assembly GCA_017448685.1). GTDB lineage: Bacteria > Synergistota > Synergistia > Synergistales > Aminobacteriaceae > JAFUXM01. The sequence continues at coordinate 7,829 of JAFSKY010000249.1, read as the reverse complement.
CAAGAGCTTTTGCCCATATGATGAAGTCTGACGGAGATTTGTTCTGCCGTATATGGTCAGAGATGATTTCAGGCTTCACCCCCAACTCGAATAGTTCAGCGGCTATCCTGTGGGTTAATGGGCGTGTGTTGCTGAACGTGAAACCGCCTGTGTCCGTGAATATCCCAGTGTAAAGGCATTCGGCTATACGTGGCGTAATCTCCCATCCGCCTGACGTGAATACACGGTACAACATTTCACATGTCGATGAAGCTAATCCGTCTACGCAATTCACACGGGCGTATAGCGTGTCGTCTTCGTGGTGGTCAATGTTGAGGGCATTTATCCCCGCTGTAACGTCATAGCCTGATACGCTCCTCACTTCCGTTGCGCAATCGAGGAATACATATAATGTGCCGTCATCCGTGAACGTGAAATCCTCGCAGGTCTGGAAGTCGTTAAAGTGTGGAAGGTATGTGTATGTCTCTGGGAGCTTTTTGTCTGGGCTGTACCATGACACTATTTTACCCGCGTTAGTCCCTGCCTCGAATAATGCACACGCTGAGCCAACCGCATCACCGTCTGACTTCCTGTGCGTGAATATCGTCCATACGTCATGAGCCTTCAAGGTGTCAGATGCCCTCAATAGGTCAGCGTCATCAAACCTCACTGTCAACATCATCATTCACCTGCCTGTAATCAGAACTGAAGCCGAGTTTATCCAGTATTGCATCAATCTTCGCGCCGTATTCACTGCTGGTATCTATCACAAATTCTAGGGCTGGAACTTTGCGCAGTTTCAGAGTTTGACCCAATAACCCACGTACAGCACCTTTGATTTCATTCAGCTCACGCAATATCCCGGGACATTTCCGCGCCTCTAATGCCGTGAAATATACCCTCGCTCGCTCTAAATCCTTCGTGCATTCAACACCCGTTATGATTATTCCGCGTACACTGTTCTTCTTGATACGGCTCTCGAAGATTAACGCTAACTCACGCTGTATTTCCTTGTTGATACGGGATATTCTGAGATTACTGCTCATATTCCATCCACCACCGTATATAACACTAAATCCTCATCGCCAGTGTTCTCTATCATGTGGCTTGAACCTTTAGGGCAATAATGGCATACACCAGGCATCAGGATTTCTTCCACGCCATCACATACCGCCCTTCCTTTGCCGCTGGCGACAAAATTTATGTCGTTGCCTGTGTTCTGGACGTGAAGCCCGATTGAGGCGCCCGGCTCAATCCTGCTTACAATTACCCTGCCGGATGCGTTCGCGAACATTTTGGCGACTGTCTTGCCCCTTCCGCCGTTCATGCTGTCGATTACGCGCTCTTCCTGCCTCGTGAAATCGATTAACATTACAGTTCACGTTTCTCCTCGATTACATCATAGACTTCAAGTATGTCCCCAGGCTGGTAATCCTGAAAGCCCTCTAACGATATTCCGCAATCCATTCCGGCGCGTAATTCTTTGGCTTCATCCTTCTCATGACGTAATGAGGCTATACGGCCATCCCATTTGACAACGCCATCACGAATGACACGGATCTTTGCTGACTTACGCACAATGCCTTTCATGACGTGTGAACCTGCTATGATGCCGACTTTGGGTATACGGAACAGCTTGCGGACTTCAACCTCGCCAAGTGTATCTTCACGGAGAACGGGCTTCAGCAATCCCGACATAGCCGCTTTAACGTCATCGAGAACGTCATAGATTACGTTGTAGATACGTATCTCAACGCCGCTAGTTTCGGCCATGCGTTTAGCGTTTCCATCTGGACGGACATTGAAGCCCACGATTACGGCATTTGAGGCAGATGCAAGCATAACATCACTCTCAGCTATACGCCCTACACCACGATGAACGATTGACACGCCAACTTCATTCGTCGCAAGTTTCTCCAATGATGCACATAACGCCTCTAATGAGCCTTGAACATCACATTTGACGACAAGTTTCAGGTTAGGTGCTTGGCCTTCCTCAAGGTTGGAGTACAAATCCTCAAACGATGCTTTGCGCACTTCCTGTACCGTGTCGCGTTCCTCGCTACGGGCTTCCATGATTGCGGCTCTGGCTTCACGCTCAGTCTTCACCACACGGAATGCCTCCCCGGGATTGGGTACACCTTCAAGGCCGAGAATTTCAACGGGTGTGCTAGGGGATGCCTTTTTGAGGGGTTTACCTGCCCAATCAAAAAGGGCGCGTGTTTTTCCCCATGTTGACGAGAATAATACTATGTCGCCTGCTTTGAGCGTTCCTTCCTTGACGATTACTGTTGCTACAGGGCCTTTACCCTTGTCGAGACGCGCCTCAATCACAACGCCTTCGGGGTTAGCGTCTGGATTGGCTTTGAGTTCTTGCATTTCTGCCTCAAGGAGTACACGTTCTAGGAGGTCAGGCACTCCTATTCCCTGCTTGGCGGAAATCTCTACAGCTCCGACATCACCGCCCCAACCTTCTACGAATATCCCCAACTCTGAAAGCTGTTGCCTCACTCTGTCAGGCTTTGCGCCAGGCTTGTCGATTTTGTTGATGGCGACAACTAACGGTACTCCTGCCGCTTTGATGTGGGCGATTGCCTCGCGTGTTTGTGGCATTACACCGTCATCAGCTCCGACTACGAGTATTACTATGTCCGTAACTCCTGCACCTCTAGCCCGCATTGCCGTGAACGCTTCATGCCCGGGTGTGTCAAGAAACACTATGTCTTTGCCGTCTTGCTTGACGACATACGCGCCTATATGCTGAGTTATTCCGCCAGCTTCATGGGCTGCTATGCTCGAATGCCGGATGTTATCGAGAAGGGTAGTTTTGCCGTGGTCTACATGCCCCATTACCGTAATTATTGGCGGACGCTCTGTGAGTTTTGGCTGTGAGGGCTTGGGGGTATCTGGCTTGCGCTGGGGCTGTGGCTGGGGCTGTGTGGGAGGTGTGGGGTTAGGCTTGGAGCGGGCATCTTCACGGGGCTTTTTGGCAGGTTTAGGGTTGTTGCCTTCCGTCAATATGTTCTCCACTATCTTCGCTGTCTCCTCATCTATGCTACTTGAATGCGACTTTACCGGGATGTCTAGCTGTTGCAATACTGCTAATAGCTCTTTGTTGCTCTTCTTCAACTTACGCGCCAAATCATATATACGTATTTTAGTGTTCAAATGCGCTTCCCCTTTCTGTGATTTCAAGCCTCTTCAGCTTCTTCGCAAATCCTGTTGTTACTGGCAATCCTACTACCTGTACCCCTCCGCGTGAACCTACTGTACGCGATAATTCCTCCACATTCATACCTAGTGCTACATGGTCATGCGTCATGGCAAAATCCTTCACACGTTCGGAGCAATCAGACGCAAACAGCACGATAACGGCATGCCTGCAACGCTCTATATTCTCCGCGCCAACGAGTAATGCCCCCGATTTCCGCGATAATCCCAATATTGAACGTATCTTCATGCCCGCGTCAACCGTTAAGCCACCTGCATATTCACGTAATGACGGCCATAATTCCGGCTGCACTGACGCTCCTAAAGCACGTTTCAATGCTCCAGATTTCTCAGCTCGTGTTATGCATTCGTCATCAGGGCAAATATACGTTCCACGACCGGGCAATTTCCCAGCAATGTCTATCACCGCTATACCTTCAGGGCTTCTCACTAGGCGTATTAGCTTGCGTTTATCCGTCCTCACACGACATACACAGCATGAACGTTCAGGGATATGCTTATTCGTCCGTAAATACGTCATGGAATATATCCTTTAACGTTGGCATTCTCTCAGGCTCGATTGATTGAATGCTGATTTTCCAACCTGTGAGCTTTGCGGCTAATCTTACATTCTGGCCTCCCTTGCCGATTGCTAGCGACAATTGGTCGGGGTAAACGTAGGCTATTGCTTCGTCCTTGCGGTCAAGGATGGGTTCTACCTTCGCTATTTGCGCGGGTGATAACGCGTTACGGATGTAAGTTAGAGGGTCTGTGCTGTATAACACTGCATCGATTTTCTCGTTGCGAAGTGAGGAACTTATCGCCTTTATTCGCGTTCCGCCATTACCTACACACGCTCCAACGGGGTCAACATCGGGGTCTAGCGTTACGAGTGAGACTTTAGCGCGTGTACCGCCATCTCGGACTATGTTCTTGATTTCGATTACTCCCTGCTGTATCTCGGGAATTTCCATCTCCATGAGGCATTTCAGCAATCCCGGGTGAGTGCGTGAGACGGTAATTTTCGGGCCTCTAAAGTTTGTCCTCACGTCAAGAACGTAGAATTTCATCGTCATACCTGATAAATACTTTTCACCCTGTATGCGTTCCCTGCGTGGTAATACAGCATCCGTTTTATCGTTAAGGTGGATAATGACTTGCTCACCCTCCATCTTGAACACAGTCCCTGTTACCATATCTCCAACTTTGTCCGCAAATGCACTGTAGACTACTCGCCGTTCCTCATCGCGTAATCGTTGCGCTATGACTTGTCGAGCCGTTTGCGCCGCTATTCTCCCGAAATCTGTGGGAATGCGCTCTATTCGTATTACACTCCCGATTTCTGCCGTGTCATCTATTGCGAGTGCGTCATCTAGCGTGATTTCTTTCTCACTGTCAGTTACCTCATCAACGACTTTGCGCAACTCATTCACCGTGATTTCGCCTGTCTCATTGTTGATGTGGATCTCCGCTGACTTGTCGTTTGTTACACTATAGGGATGATATTTGCGGTTGTAGGCTGATGATAGAGCTGCTTCCAATGTCGTTATTACCGTCCCTACGTCTAATCCGCGTTCCTCCGCTATCATGTTGAGAGCGTCTATAAATTCTCGTCCGAGACGCATTTTTTGCCCTTCCTCCCCTGCTTAGCATTATACCTGTACACTAAATTACCTCCTTTAACGTTCGCGAATGGGATATGTTTCATTCCGTCTTCGCATTCTAGCTGTATTACGTTATCCATCATTCCACGTATTACCCCTGTGAAAGTCTTACGTCCTGCAATAGATTCTGACAGCCTCAAACGAGCCTCACGCCCCGTAAATCGCTCATAGTCATTGGCCGTAAATAGTGGGCGTTCAATGCCCGGTGAGCTGACTTCGAGGTAATAGCGTCCTTTATCGAGGGCTGGTAGGTCAGTATGCTCATCAAGATATTTGCTCACATGGCCGGATACCAACTCACAATCTCCCGCCGTTATACCGCCTAATGTATCTATCAATATTTGGAGCTTCAATCGCCCGTTGTCTGTACGTATTGCGACATTCACACACTCATAGCCTAATTGCGTTACTATGTCGCTTAGTTCGCGCTTGTAATCCTCCGTCATTGTTCCTCCTCTCACATAAACAAAAAAGGAGCGGGGTTTTCCCTACTCCTTTCACGCTTTTTCGTCATGAAATTGCTCGGATTATACGCGGTTTTGCGTTTTGTGGCAAGATTACTTACGGTATGTGCTTGGCATAAAGAGTAATATTACGGCGAATAGCTCAAGCCTCCCTGCATACATACAGAATGAGAACATCCACTTTACCCCATCAGGTAACCAGCTGAAACTTTCAACAGCCCCCAAGAGATTGAACCCTGGCCCTACGTTACTGAGGCATGTCAATACACCTGTGAATGCGGTCAATATGTCGATGCCGTAAGCTGTAGTAATGAGTGTGCATAGTGTCAATAAGGCCATGTACAACACAAAGAACGCTGTAGTGCTTTCAGTGGTACTCTTGGGAATAGGCTTACCGTTCATGCGAGATGTGATTACAGCACGGGGATGAAGCAATCTGCTAACCTCAGCTTTCAGACTGCGCCATAATATGATGAAACGTGAGACCTTACAGCCTCCCCCTGTTGAACCTCCAGACGCGCCTATAAACATTATCACGATGAAAACCATACGCGACAATTCCGGCCATTTGTCATAATCCTCTGCGATGAAGCCCGTTGTCGTTATCACACTCACTACATGTAACGTGATACGCCTCAATGTATGCTCAAAGCCGAAATACATCTTGTTGGTCATGAATGAGAATATTATTATCACCACTGCTACAACTATAACTCCAACATAGCCGCGTAATTCCTCATCTCGGAAAATATCACGGAATTTCCTCTGCGGTATCAGGAAATACAGCGAGAAGTTTACCCCTGATAGGAACATGAATATTGTGATTACCCAGCGTATATAGGGACTGTGATAGAACGCAAGGGAATTATTCTTCGTCGAAAAACCTCCCGTCGCTATCGTGCTGAATGAATGACATATCGCATCAAATAACGTCATCCCTCCGAACATGAGCAATACCGCTTCCGATAACGTCAGAATTACATACACTACCCATAACCTTACGGCTGTTTGATGCAAACGCGGAGTAACTTTGCCCGCCTCAATGCCTGGGACTTCAGCCTTGTACATCGCCATTCCTGAAACGCCCAAGAACGGCAATACAGCCAATCCAAGCACGATAATTCCCATACCGCCCATCCAGTGAGTGAGGGAACGCCATAGCAATAATCCACGTGGCAACGCTTCTATGTCGTTGAGGATTGTTGCTCCTGTAGTGGTGAAGCCGCTCATAGTCTCGAAAAATGCATCCGTGTATGATGTGCAATATCCTGATAGCCTATACGGTAATGCACCAACGAATGAGGCCATAAGCCATGAGAAGCCTGTTATCCCTGCTCCCTCACGTATTCCCATTGTGGCACTTGATGTTTGTCGCGTGGTATACAGTATCATTGCGCTGAACGCACTGCCTATTGTGATTGACAGCGTGAAGGCTAGTAAGTCATCTGAACGGTCATATGCTGAAAGGGTAAGGGGGAATATCATCATTGCTGACGTAACGAGGCAAATATACGCCAGCACACGCAACACTAGCTTAATCTTCATGCGTCTCAGCTCCGAATAACTTGGCTGTCTCTGGCATCATTGACGTTAGAGCGAATAATATAACGTGGTCGCCTGCAAGCATTTTCGTGTTACCTGTTGGCACTAATACGTCATTACCGCGTCCAATTAACGCTACAACAGCACCTTTCTTGAGGCGTATTTGAGCGAGTGTTTTCCCGATAAGCTCAATGTCTGAGGGCAATACGACTTCAAGCATTTCAGCGTTTATACGGTCTATCATAGCAAATGCGCGAGTATGTCCGGGATAATGCACTACACGCAATATCACGTCCGCTAAGGCATCGTTAGGGTCAACAATTGCATCTACTGGCATATATCCGGCCATGTCCTGATAGTCCCGGCGTTTCACGATTGCTATTGTCTTGCGTACTCCCATGCGTTTAGCCATCGCACAATATATGAGGTTCAATTCATCGCTATCAGTTGCGCATATGTAGGTGTCTGCATCCTCTATACCTTCCTCAATGAGTGTAGCTTTGTCTGCCCCGTCTGCATTCAACACTAAAGCCTCGCCAAATTCCTCCGATAATCGCTCGCATTTATCGCGGTCTTTGTCGATTAGTCGCATACTTACGTTCCCAAATTCGCGCTTTATCATGAGGGCTATTTGTGTGCCTAATTTCCCGCCTCCAACAATGAATACTCGCCTTAATGGCCGTGATGCCTCTACACTGTCAGAAGGATGGAATAATTCCTGCAATAGCCACGCGCTTTTCTTGTACGTAACAACATAGCAGACATCACCCGCTCTAAGCTCCGTAAATCCATTCGGCACACCTGACACACCGTCTTCATGCTCAACATAAACGAATACCGCCATCAAATCTGGGAACTTGGGACGTATATCCTTCAATGCCATTGCGCATAACGGTGAATTGTCAGCAAGTTTCAACGTGTAAAGAGCCGCTTTACCGTGTAGCAATTCGGCAGCATGTGTAGCTGAGCG
>JAFSKY010000248.1 GCA_017448685.1 Synergistaceae bacterium | reverse complement strand
TCGTTGCAGTTCTCGATTGAGACTCCGTCACCAAATCCGACTGCTTTTACTTTCTTGGCCTTGAACCACTCAGCAGTCTCGCCATTCACGAATAATCTTTTGTCCTTTTCCGTATTCGTGTCAGGTGTAAACGGGTTTAACTTGTAGGACGAGTCAATGATTACAATATCGCCCTCGCGGACTTTCTTGGCCTCGCGGTCTAAGTCTGCTGCCGTGATATGCGAGTTGGGTTTGCAGGTCTCCTTGAAGTCAACGTAGACTCCTCGACCGACAAACGTAGTCAGGGGAATTCCTGTAACGTCCGGCCAGTTGTCATTGTGATGATAGGGGCATTCGGCGTGAGTTCCCAAATGCGTCATTATGTCAACGTTCGTGTGAAAATCGGGTATCGGGCCGCCTGTGTTGAACCTGTGAAGTTTGCAGCGCCTTGTCTCTGTTGCCGGGTCAACCAGCTTTGAGAGGTCAACGAGGCGTAATCCGTTCCCCATGTCGTAAACTACCTGCATGATTATCTTCCTTTCCTGATGATTATTGCGTGAATGAGCAGAATTACCGCAGTGATTCCCATTCCAGACTCACAGCCTGACTTTTCGCCGGAATGCTTCACACTTGCCGTGATTACTGGCTCATATTGCACGCCTGACTCAAATTCTGCCGTTACTGCAACTTTATGACTCTCCGGGACTGCTGTTATCACCCTCCCTTCATCATCTGTGAATGAGCAATCCGCGCTCCCTGATTCAATGCCGTAAGCGAACGGGTAAAACTCCATCTCTGAACCTGCCGGGACATTCTTCGAGATTTCAACGGGGAATGAATATTTGCCGTCAGCACTCACCATCAACGGAGAAATTACAGCCGCCGTAACGTAATCATATTCATCTTCATGCGTTGAGGCTTCGTGTGAGGGTTCGTTTTTGGCGGGGGATGAGGTTTTCTGTGCTGTGAAATCTCCGCTACCTTCCGACAATGAGAGCATGAATCTCTTCACCGTTTTACCGCCAGAATTTTCCGCAACAACATTCACGGGATAACGCCCATAAATTTCCGGCACACCCACAATGAGTCCTGAGCTTGTTACGCTGAGTCCCGCTGGGATTTCGTCAACGAATGACCACGTTATAGGGGGGCTACCTTCGGCTTCAAGCTCTGCGCGATAAGGCTCGCCCTGTTTGCCTGGTGGAATGGCTCTCATACGTATAACAGGCTTCTTTGAACGCACAACGAGATTCACATCTCGCGACATGCTTCCGCCGTCATTGGTTGCGGTGATTGTGATTTTCCCCCTGAAATCATGAGCCGGGACTCCTGAGATTACGCCCGTATTAGGGTCAAGCGATAACCCAGCCGGGAGTCTGTCTGCGCTCCATGTTGCTTGGGAATTTCCTGCTGCTTTGAGGGTGAACGTGTAATCACTGCCAGTTATGCCAGCCCTGAGAGATGACACGGCTATTTTCGGGGGCAATCCTTTAACGTTCAGGGAAAAATCCTTCTCCATGGACACAGCACCATTGCCAGCCCTCACCTTGAATGTGAAAACGCCGGACTCCTCCGGGACTCCTGAGATTCGTCCAGCATCGAACGATAAGCCGCGAGGCAATTCACCCGTTAGAGTCCATTCATCCGCCTCAATGCCCGCCAGCCTAAAATGAGCGTTATACCCGCGTCCGTAAGTCCCTTGTGGGATTCGGGCTGTTGCGATTCTGACGTTTGAGCCTAAAACGTTGAGCGTGAATTTTGCCGTTGTTGTGCCATTGCCGTTTGTGGCTGTTACGTCAAATTTCTGCTCCCCTTGCGCTTTTGGAACGCCTGAAATATTCCCGTCAGTGTCCATGCTCAAGCCTTCAGGAATATCAGAGCAAAGGAATATAATCGCGGGGCAGTCATTCGTTGTGAGTTTGAACCTGTAAGACGCTTCAGCTACAGCTTGTGGAAGTGTGCGTGTTGTGATTCGTGGCTTTGAGGAGGCGTAAATTCTGAGGGATAATGTGCGTTCTGCTGTGTAAGATTTCCCGGTGGCTTTCACGTCAACGGCGAATGTCCCGGACTCTTTTGGCTTACCTGTGATTTTCCCGGAACGTGAACATTTGAGGCCGTCCGGGAGATTCTTTGCGCTCCATGACAATGACTTTCTGCCGCCCGCATTGAGCTGAAGTGTGTACGAGTCGCCCATTATGCCGGACCATAAACGCATTCCGGCTTTCTCCGCGCTGAGAATGTCATAGGTTAGCGGAGTCAGCTTTACCCGATTTGCGCAGAATGACTCAGACGCAAGAACGGACATTAGCATTATGACGGCAAAAAGCAGCCTGCGCATTTACACTCTCACTTTGATTACGACCTTGCGGACTTTTGCGGGAGTCCCGGCGGCGCATCTTGGCTTGTGTGCATCCTCAGGCGCAACAACGATCAAATCGCCCTCATTCAGCAGAACCATTCCGGGAAATTCCGGGTCATCATAGAAATCTACGTCCCTGTCAGGGTGAGAGTCATTGAGCTTTAAGCCTTCACGGGCGCATACTCCGAAATATTCGCGTCCCTCGGCCATGTACTGAATGTCGAAAAATTTGTCGTGTGTCTCGAACCTGCGTTTGTCGGCTGGCTCGGTCGTGTAGCTCTGTACGTCCGCTATAACATCGCCTTCAATGATGGTGTATTTCCCATCAGCAAGGGCTTTGATGTCCGTATTTGCGAGCCATTTATAGCCCGCCTTGAATTTTTCCGCGAGGTAGTCATACTTCTCCGCGAGTGATACATGACAGCTTAACATTGATTTTCCCTCCTCATGAAATTACTTGCTGGCTTTGTCCTCAACATCTAATTTCCCTTCAGCCAACGCGCAAACTTGCTCCCAGATTGTTTCATCGACATTAACGCCGTGTTTCATGCTGTCATTTCTGCGGGCAATGGTGCTTTCTCCGGGACATTTCACAGGGTGCTTGAGGTCTATGGGGTGAGCTGCGTCAGCTATTGCAACTCTTCTGTTGAACATGCTCTGAGTCTCGTGCTTATCCCCGAACATATACGGGTCTATTGCGATGAATATCTGTGAGCATCCTGTGCAGCTTCCGTTGTTGTTCGCGTCCATGTCTGAGCCACAAATACCGCCAGAAATCGCCGCGGCTGCAAGGTCAAGAGCTATTGCGAGGCTTGAGCCTTTCCAGTAGCCTGTGGGAAGTATGCGCATTGAGTCTTCAATCGCGCCTGGGTCATCTGTGAGATTTCCATCCTTATCGAATCCGCCGGGATAAGGGAGCTTTTTCCCTGCCAGACGGTAAACGCCTAACTTGCCGTAAGCATACTGACTCATTGCCATATCCACGACAATTTGCCCGTCATCGCGAGGAATTGCAATACAGAAAGGATTATTGCCGACGCTTTTTGTGTCGCTTCCCCACATTGGCATACAGCTTTCAGTGTTAATCCAGCTGATTCCGATATAGCCAGCCTCAGCGGTTTTCCAGGCGTATGTGCCTCCCCTCATCCAGTGCGTAGTGTTCTTGAGGGCAACGAGTCCTATTCCGTGTTCAGCCGCAAGTTTTACGGCGCGTTCACAGCAGAAAAGCGCGTTGGTGATGCCTATACCTAGTTGGCCGTCGTAATTCTCGCAAGCTCCTTTTGCCCTCACAAGCTGAGGCGTTCCATGAATGTTGATCCATCCTTTACGGACGTATTCAGCAAAACGGGGTATTCTGTTCATTCCATGACTCTCGACTCCGTCCGCACTTGATGAGGCGTGAATTGTCGCGCAGGTTTCAGCTTGTTCTTCTGACAATCCTAAATTGAGGAAGGCTTTTTTTGCTGTAGCTTTAAGCTCCTCAAACGGAATTTTTACGCTCATGAATCTGTCATCTTCTTTCCCGGCGTGTGTAATTTTTGTGGGGTAATGCGTTAATCCTATCACATGTCCTTTTGCGCGTTCAAGGCTCAAGCCCTGTAAGTGTCATAATCTCCTCATACAGCCCTGACGCTTCAGACATTGAGTAGTCGTATACCATAAGTACATCCATAACGTATGGTAGCCATGCTAGATGGTTCAGCCTTTGCGAGAATGACATAGCTGCGATTTCTCCCAATGCGTATATGCCTGAGTCGTTGTGTAATGGGCCGAGAGTCCACAGCCTGATTTTTTCCGTGCGTGTGAAAATCTCACGGCTGTATTTGTCCTCCACAAAGTGAAATATCTCATGCGCAAGGACAATCCCAGCAATATCAATTTTGCCGACAATGCTCGCAAGCCCGTATTTACGTGTCATGTTCTCAGCTCGTCTCACTGCGTCCATGAAGACATTAACGCGTCTAGGCATGATGAACTCCGCGAACAAAACACGGTCAGTTTTCTCCGGGTATTGAGGGTAATACACATCAAGGCCGAGTCCCCTCGCAACCTTTAGAGGCTCATCCGTCCCAAACTCATCGGCCATGCGGGCGGCGTAAGTTTCTCCGCATTCGAGAGATTTTTGCATCCATTCAAGACGCTGTGAGGGTGTGAATTTTCCGTTGAGGGGTTCACGGGAAAACGCGTAATGCCTCCATTCAATCGCTGGAATCGCAATCAATTTCCGCAACATGTAATCAAGCGGGCGGATTTCGTATTCAGGACGCTCATAGCGAGTGATTTTCTGCCTGCCAAATAAGCCTTCAGATATTGGCCTGAGCTTTTCGCGTATATATTTCCAGTCCATTGGGTGAAAAATAACCCCTCCCATGTTGAGAGGGGCTTGACGGTCTTACACTTCAGTTATTGAGCCGACAATGATAATTTCCTCGTCAGCATCACGGTCGCCGATGTCCAAATCCATAAGCAGCTCTATGTGTTCGAGGTCAACCGCGCTGTAATCGCTTACCCTAGGCCCGAAGCACACAAAGTAATCCGGCCTCAGAATCGAGTCAGTCTTGAACACTGCTGTATCCTCCCAGAGCCTGCGAACCTCATCGAGATATTCGCTGACCTTGCACTTCACGACTTCAGCCTGTGAACACTGTACGCGTATGAAGCCTTTGCGGTCAACTATGCGCACCGGGTGCTTGTCGTCTTTGTCGCCCTGATAGACGTAGAATTTCTCTGTCTTTGCGGCAAGATGAATGTTGCTGACCTTTGAGCCGAAATCCTCACGGGCTAACTCTTCAGCTTCTGACTCGTCGCATTCCTTGAGGAGGTCTGTTGTCTTGACTTCCGTTGAGCCTGTTGCGATTGCCGTAACTTTACCCGTTTGGCTGTCAATCTCAATGTGAACCTCTACCGTGTCAGGTGAAGCACCAGAACTCACAGCTGCATCAACAGCTTCTTTCTTGAGGTCGCGTATATCTTCCTGCGTTGGATTGGGAATGACGCGCTCCAC
>JAFSKY010000247.1 GCA_017448685.1 Synergistaceae bacterium | reverse complement strand
CATTACCAGCACCATAAAGCAAATCTGACAGCTCGTTTATCACTATGACGATTTCAGGGAGGCGGGATTTGTTGTTCTTCCTGTTGAACGCGGCAATGTTTTTCACTTTTGCGGCGGCAAATGCAGCAGTCCTCTTCTCCATCTCGTTATATGCCCACAAAAGAGCCTTCAACGCCTCTGAAGCGTCATACACAGGCGATGCGAGCAAATGCGGCATTCCGTCATACACGGCAAACTCAATGTGTCGCGGGTCAATCAGAATCATATTCATCTCATCGGGTAACCTCTTGCAACACATTCCAAGAATGCAGGCATTGAGGAAGGTGCTTAATCCCGAATCTTTTTCGCCAGCCACAAGCAAATGGGGCATATTCTCAAGGCCAATCACGAGGATTTTCCCATCAATCATTACTCCCAAAGGCAACGGCAATCTCGCGCTATTCTCCTGAAACTCTGGGCTGTCTATTATGTTGCGGAGGGGGATAATCTTCCTGTCAGCACATGGAACTTCAATGCCAACGTAATGCGTTCCGAGGATGGGAGCCTCAATTCTTACGGAGGTAACAGCCAGCGACATAGCAAGCTCATCAGCAAGCCCGGCGATTTTGCTGACCTTTGTGCCTGGTGAAAGCTCAAGCTGATACTGCACAGCCGAAGCCCCTGTGATGATGTGTGAGACAGTCGCGGAAATGTTGAATGTCTTTAGGGTTGCGGTGATGGTTTTGGCTTGTTTCTCCGAGTTCCTGAGAATGTCTTTGTCCGGCTCAAATTTTGCTTTTGGCCCGAAAATGTCAACAGGAGGCGGGAATATAGCCTCGTCATCTTCTGAGTCATCTTCAGCTTCATCCGGGGGAGTGAGATTTATTGCCGGGAGCGGCCTGCGTATTTTCTTGGTGCGCTGTAGATTGTCAGTGCGCTTTTTGGGTGCTGGTGCTTTGAGTTCCCCTGCGTCAATCATGGCTAATGCGTTGTCGATGATCTCTACTGCCTTGCTACCCTGCTGTTTTGGTGGTTCAGGTGCTGGCTTGAACTTTGGCATTTGGAAGTTGATTATCGGCTGTGATTCCTCTGTGGGTATTTCTGGCAGTGAGTCGTCAGAGCGTTCACGTGGTGCGGGCTTTAGCGTGGGAATTGGTATGCTTGGCGCGGGGGGAATATCGTTGCGAGGGTCATCACGGCGCAAGAGTTTTCCGCGCTCATTCCTGTGTGAAGTCCTGCGTGAGAATCCTTTGAACCTCCATTTAGGCAACGATGGCAACGAAAGACTCAGCAGTCTTGACCCGAAGAACACTGCCGAAATCATGAATGAGCCTATCACGAGAAGCAACGTGATGAACGTTCCAACATTGAGGGTAAAGAATTTCGCCAGACCTGACCCGAAAGCCCCCGGCATGAACAGAATACGCTCAGAGTTCCAGCCCGTTTCTTTGAGCAATCCTAGTAGGAACGCGAATGACACATAGAGCATGAGAGTCCCGAAAAACTGACGGCGCAATCTCGGAATCTTAAACTTCATGAGCTTAGCGAGGCACAAATACAGCACGAACAGTATCAACAGTGCTGAAGCTCCTCCCCATGTTGAACGGAGATAATTCCCCCATTGCCGACCACCTTCACCCGTTAATGAGCTGTCGAACAATGACAGGAGCAAATACACGCATACGATTATCATCACGAACAGCATAATTTGTGGCCATGTGAGTTTGTTGGCTTGAGCGTTACGGCGCAAAATTCATCCCCTCACTTTTCTGAGCGTACCTGCCTGATGTTGGCGTTATGCTCTTTGAATGTCTTGGCGAAATGGTGATAGCCGTCTCTGCCTGCAACGTAATACAAGTAGTCGTTAAACTCCGGGTCAAGAGCCGCCCCCCATGCTTCAATGCCTGGAACGCAAATAGGCCGCGGGGGTAATCCTGGGTATTTGTATGTGTTGTAGGGAGAGTCGACCTCTAAATCTTTGTTGAGGACGCGAGTTAATTTCCTACCTTTGAGCCTCCATGCGTAAACTACAGTTGCATCAATCTGAAGCAGCATGTTCAGCCGCAACCTGTTGTGAATGACTCCTGCAACCCTTCTACACTCGTCATCATGCAAAACTTCCCTCTCAACCATCGAGGCGACTACAGCGGCATCGAATATGTCATGTGAGGTGAGCTTGTGTGAATTGAGGAATGCGCCCCAATGATTCCACCAAGCAGACGAGGAAGCGTTGACGATTTCGTCAGCAGTGCGGTCAACAAGCATATACGTTTCAGGCATGAGGAAGGCGGCTCGTGTGTATTCATCTTCAGGGAGTGGCTTTATGATTTCGAGGAGTTTGGGGGGGTAATTGGAGTTTTTCATGAGGGCTTGCGATAAATTTTCGCGTGTTAATTTCTTGTCTTGGCTCTCAAGCGAATCTATCAGCGCGAAAACGTCAAGTCCTGGGATAACTTGTGCTTTAAGGAGGGCGGGTTTTGCTGTTCTGAGTTGCCTGGCCAAATTCCAAGGGTCTGACGGAACAACGCTGTAATGTCCGGCGCGTATTCTCCTGTCGATTCCGAATTTCGTCATCCACCGTGCAAGCTGTGAGGGAGTCCCGGAGGTCAAAGCCCCGTGAATCTCGAAGGCTCTTGCAGCTTGGGCGGCAGTCATACCGTTTTCGATGAGGGCGGTAACGGTTTCGCCTTCAGGAATGGGGATGAGCTTCTCCCATAACGTTGCTGGAACTTTAGCATTATACGAGGCATAACCAGCCCCGCCGATGACGCAAATGAAGAGTAGCAGAGCAATGAAACGTAAGGTGAAGCTATGAGTTTTTTTCTTTCGTTTTGGTCTTTTGGCAATTGGCCGGGAATAATTCTGCAAAGTGAACACATCCTGTAGAGTAGTTTTCGGCTATTATACAGTAAGTGCCTTGATTGATTCGGGATTACGGCCTTGTTTCGGAGAGTCTAATTCTGCCCTCAGTTATTCCAGCGAGGACGACATAATACTTTTGGCCTTCAGAGTCTTGAACTGTGATTGTTCCGCCAGTGTTGTAACGTTTGTTGCGGGCATTGTAGGTGCATTCTCCGCCGGGGAAGTTGTTTGAGTATGCGCAACCTTTTGAGGCGATGAGCTTTTCATATTTTCCATTGCCCCAATTAAGCAGGACATGAGCGGGGGATGCTATGAACGTGAAATTAATTCGTCTGCTGTCAGCCTTATTCATTGAGCGGTAAAGGAACACGAATAACCTTTGAGCCTCGCGCTTTGCTGTTTGCTTTGTGAAATCAGTGCTGAAGGTGAGAACGGAAGCCATGATGGCCATGATTGAGACGGTAATCATGACTTCAACAAGAGTGAATCCCCCGCGATTTTTCCGTGTCATTGATTCTTTGTTATGCCAACGTAATATATTGCGTTAGAGCTATCAGTTACCTTTATGTGATAGTCATAATTATTGTTAGAGCTGTTTTTGTCGTCATCATCAACTGTGATTTTTGACCTGTTGTTGAAGTTGTTACGGTCATACGTCATTATTTCCGCTGATGGGGTGTAACTGCAACCTTTGCTTACGTCAAAACTTTCACGGTTTGAGCCATGTATGCCCCAAGAGACTCTTATTACCTTGTCTTCCACCTCAATGTCAAAACTTGTGTGCATTCTGTCAGACTTCTTCATGAGCTTCTCGATGTACACAGCTACTTTTTCGGCCTCACGTTTTGCGGAATGCTCAGCGGCTTTAGGGTTTATCGTCAAAACAGCGGCCATGACTCCCAGAATCAGAACGGTAACCATGACTTCAACCATCGTAAATCCCTTGCAACGTTTATTTTCCATGAGCTGAATCACCTGCCCTCAACACAAGAATATCTTTCACACTCAGCATCAGCTTGAACACAATACGCTGTAGCTGGTCTTTTTGGGAGAAAGGAAGCACAACATTGCTGAAAATGTCATTTTGCTTCAAGCCAGAAGTCATTGTGATAACGGCGCGTTCATCTGCTGCTTTACCGTCAAGCACAACGCTGTACCCCCCGAAAGTTGACGCTGAGAAGTCTGCGTTATCGAATTTGATTCCTGCTACCTGATTCTGTTCGATGGCGTTCAGTATTTCGAGTACTGGTATATCACCTTTAAGGAAGTCAAGTATTTTCTGAGTCTGCTTTGTTGAGGCTTCAAGCTCGGCGTTTTTGCGTTCGAGAGTCTGACGCTGAATTGTGAGCTGGCTAACATTCGCGCTCATGTCGTCAATCATGCCACTAAGTTTGTGAATGTTCAGGAACGCATAAGACACGACTCCCGCCGTCATCATCAAGAAACCTCCGAGAAGCCCCCATAATATGAGCCTGTTAGGGTTGAATGAATATCTCCTGCGCTCAAGCTCTACATATTCTGGCGGTCTCAAGTCGAGTCCTTCCTCTGGTGAATCTCTGAGGGCGAGTCCTTTTGCGGAATAATACGGGTCATTGATGTTGACGATGCTCAATTCTGAGTCCGTGCTTATCTGGAAGTCAAGCCCTGCGAGAATTATCTGGTTTAACTCGGTGTGCCTGTATTGTGTTCTGAGGAATTGCCCTGTGTTGAGGATGTCTTGAAAGCCGTTGACGTTGTTCGATGTCCTGAAGAATATTCCGTAGCCTTCCCACAATGCCACAGTGTTATGGCTGTCAGCGAATATGCACAGGCCTTGAGGGTGTTTCACGGAGCGTAACATTGCGAAGTTTACCGGCTCAATAGCTCCTGCTGGGATTTCTGCTTTCTTGGCGATTTCGAGTATTTTGTCGACAAGTGATTGTTTTGTGGTTGCGGCGAGTACTGAGACTTTTTCCTTGTCGTTAGCATCAGCTGGAGTTCGTATGATTACAGCGTCAAAAACTGTGTCTACCCTTGAATTGAAGTAATCCTCAAAGTTAAGCTCCATAGTGCTACGAATGTCCTCAATGCTCATTTTCGGCATTTGAGTCGGACGGCGTATGATGGTATCACCATAGGGCAACCCTATTGTAACGGGTTCGCGAATCTTGCCAGTTTTGCGGTAAATGGCTTTGAACGCTTCCTCAAGCATGGCGAAATCCTTTATTGACCCATTGACTACGCAACCTTCTGGGAGTGATACTGAGGCAGTGCGGGTTTCTTCTCCCTCCTCGTCTATTTCCGCGAAGTGAATGAAGTCGTCATGTATAGCGAGTCCCGCATAATTTCTCTGGGCTATTTTCTTCCCTGCTCCGAACATGGCTCCGAAATCCAAAGTGTTTATGCCTCCTTAATGTGTCAGAACCAAATCTCCTGGAACGACTGCATATATACCTTATGTGTAGCTAGCGAGCTGTTTTCGTTGTCCCGCCTGAATAACACCTGATACATGAGCTTTCTGCCATAAAATTTATCTTTTGGGAGTTCAGCATATGCCCTCAATAGGTAGTATCTGTAATATACGGTTGTTATATTTCCATCAGCGTCAGTAGCAACATCTCCTACCATGACAGGCGGATTCATGGCCGCAAAAACTTTCTCATATATTTTGTCGCTGTCATATTTACGCTTCTCCCAAGTTGTTCTGCCATCAGAATAGGGGGGCTCTGGTTCGAAAGTAGCATCAAACGAATAATCAAGGTCATGTATTGTAGCGTGATATTCGCTTGGATAATCTGAAATATCCCAGCTCTGAATCATGTTGTTTATTGCCACCTGTGTATTTCCGTAAAATGATTTATAGTCTGCTGTTATACCGTTCCTATGAGTAATTGACCGTTCTTGCCCCTCCTCCAACGCAAGGTCAGCACTAGCCAGCCTCACAATAGAGTCAAGCATAAGCCTATAGCCCATAATCTCCCTTTCATCACTCAGGGATTCAAATGAAGTTGTCGTGTAAAAGAACACCTGCGCCGTAACCATCATTGCGAACAACACAAACACCATCACATTAACCAGAGATGCGCCATTTCTCCGGGTCATATCATTTTCCCCCAGTCATCTTCGCATTTCAGCTTGAACTTGCAACATGAACAGAGCTTCCCACTCCTCACGAACTCAGGCGGTTTCTTCATGGCCATCACGCTGAACACAGACATGAACAGCCCCGGCAAACCTGCCTTTATCATCTCTGTAACTGCACTCGGCGCGAATATGTCGGGCTCTTTGGCGTATTCATCAAGGTATATTATCTCGACAGAAGGCACTATGCCCGTATGCCTGTATATTAGCCACGAATAAATCAGGCTTTGCGACAACGGTACAGCAATATCACTCTTCATGTAGCCTTTGAACTCGAACAATCTCGCTTCGGCTCTGTCAGGGTTGAACATGAGAGCGTCATAGCATCCATTGACGACAAGCCCGCTTCCATCTGGGAGCTTGAAACGCGCTTTGAGTTTTTGTTCCGGCGGAATGAACACTGTATGCATGTTGATTTCAGGAGAACGCAAAAGAGACGGAATGCCGCTGAAGAAATCCCACATTGCCCGAACCCAGACAGTTACGCCACGTGCAAGCGCAAAAATCTGCCCGGCTGTGAACTCTTCACCGCGTGAGGCGATGAACGGCATGAATATATTTCTGCGCACGACAGCTTCAAGAGATTCCGCGCCTCCCTGTAATGATGCTGCTATTTCCGCGTGAAGTTCGCTGTTTTTGTCTGAAGCACCCTCAAAGAAGACCTGAGATATATTCTTGTGGAACAATGTCCCATAATGGAAGCCGTTACCCTTGATGCCAATTTTCCACACGCCTTTTTCGCCTTTATGGAGCTTGTATGCGAGTAGGGCGGGGCATTTCTGGCACAATGCTATATCGCTGACTGAGGTATAGAAGGTTGAAGGCATGATTTATTTCTCGGCTATGGTGATGAGGGTATCACTTTTAGTGCTGTAAGTCCTGAACATTGAGGAGTTACGCACGAAAGCTAATATCTCGTTGCGCCCAAGAGAGATTTTGCGCTGTGAAAGCAACTCTACCGCCTTGTCGACAGCAAGAATCTTCATCGGTGAGGCTGATATTATGCTCTTGAGTGTGTCAGTTACGAGCTTTTCATCATGGTATGTCTGCTGTGTAGGTTTAGGGCTTGCGGGTTTTGGGTCTGGTGTGTGAGTCAATGTTGCAGGGGGGAATTTCAGCGCGTCAGAATCTATGAGCCTGATTGAGCGTATGAACGGCAGAATGTCAGAACGTGTTGCTGGGCGTGAGCGTGATGATGCGTATATGTTCACATCGCCGTTGTCTATGCGGTTGATTAGTGCTGTGAGAGCGTACCAGTTTACGCGGGAATCTTTCGTTAGCCTTGCGACAAATCCCCCTTCACGCTCAAATTCCCTCAGAGTCTCGGCAAATTTCTTCCACGTAGGTTTGTGGACTTTTTCCTCCAGAACGTAGCAACAGAAACTGCCGGGGTATTCCTTGAGGAACTTCAAGCCCTCTTTGACTCCGTTTGTGGCTGTTACGTGTGAGCGTGGAATTACGATGATGAATGCGAATTTCTTTGCGCCGTGAACGCCATGAATCCGTATGTATTTGCCTTTACCCTTTGAGACGGTGAAGCCTTCAAGCGATGATAGCCATAATTCGAGGGCGAGTGCTAGGTGGTCGGCGTTTGGAGGCCATGCAACTTGGGCGGCTTGGACTTTCTTGTACTCATCGTTGAATGCGCTGGCTATGACCTTCTTTATCTCTTCAGGCTCATTAGCTGGTGTGTCAGGGCTGGTGATTATCCTGTTGGCAAGCTCTATTACTTGACGCGGGGAATATTCTTGCGTTATGTGCATTCTTGAGACAAGCCAGTTACATATTTCGTCAACTCCCTCAGTGAATGAGGCTGTTATTCTGCTGCGTATAAGTTGCTCTGCCTGCTCTACTGAACATGTTTTCATCGTCATAGTGTTACTCTTGATTCGTTGCTCTACTGCATCGTCAAGCACAGGGATAAATATTTGATTCCATATTTCAGCCCTCACGAAACATAAAGGCAGTATCCCGGATAAGTCATTCATTAGCAAACTCACGACATTTCCCCAAGCTGTAATCAATTCCCTCCTGTTATCTTTGTCCTTCATCACATCGAGCTGGTCAAAGCATATAATCATGGGGACTTTTGCATAGCCTAAGACGAGTCCGAGTGAAATCAGTATATTTTCCGCATCCTGCTCGCGTTTTGCGTTTGTCATTGCTTCGGGATTCCTTGAAGGTAGTCCGAGCCTCAATGAATCCTCATCATCAAGGCCAGTACGTAGCCATTCAAGAATATCAATCTTCACGCCCTCATCGCTTGTTGACATATACATGAGGAGGCACTTCAGGAAATTGCTGCTCAAATTGGGAATGTCTTTCTTGATGTACACACGCAGGTCTAAATTCTCTATGCTGTCAAAACCATCTTCACGCCTGCGTTCCCTGTAAGCGTTCATGAACTCGCCTGTAATCATGTCAAACTGTGAATGCCCGTTGCTGTGTACAAGCATCATGCTGCTGAATATCTCCGAGAGAATATGCTGTGCTGCGCTCTCAGGATTCGTCAATGCCCTCACAGCCACGAATACAGCAGGTTGGGCGTTATTTCTGAGCCTCCGTAGTATTCTCGTGAGCATGTGAGTTTTTCCCGCTCCAGCCTCGCCTAATATCAGTCCAGCAAGAGGTACAGCAGGCTCACGGCGTTTCTTCCTTATGAGCTGTTCAATCTCGTCTGAAGTTTCACGGTTGAGGTTTTGCAGATCCGGATTTGTGTTGTTCCACGGCAATGGGGATGCGTGAGATGAGAACGGGTTATTTTCGCGGAGTTTCTGAATTATGTTATCTGACATGCCAAGTTACCGTTCCCATTCTGAAATTGTTTTCGTCAATGTAGCAATCTGCAACTTCATCTTCTGTCATTAATGAAGCATCGCCGGTATGAAGCTGTATTATTCTCTTGTCGCGCAAGTCCCTTATCATTCCGTCAAAAACATCACGAGGCCAGCCCAATTTCCTCCGAATGTCGCATATCCTCACGAAGATTCTTCCCTTGTCGCATTCGTCAAAAGCCTCACGGAATTTCTCTACCGTATATTCCCCATCAGCCACAACACTTTTCACAGCCTCAGAGCGTACAGCCTTCACGCCAGTAACGCCGAAAATTTTCGGTGCGCCCTTTTCCGTGAAATTCACTTTTGCTCTTCCCTCATCAATAAGCCCGTTCAGTATCTCGTAAAATTCTACCTTCGTGAAAGGGAAGCCGTTTATGATTCTCATGTCAAACGCTTTTTGAGGCGACAAAAGTCCCGCAACAAGCTCTGAAGGCTCACACGGGATCAAGAGATACGTCCTATTGCTTTTCATGTGGAGCATGAATTTTCCGGGCATGGCCTTCTCAATCCTACGCGCAACGTTTTTCCCGGTGTCTTTCGTCTTAATCCCAAGCACACGCCTAGCTTCCGCGCCAATGACATCACGCATCTTTGTCGCGATCATAAAGCCCTTGTTTTTTTCGAGCAATGACTGTATCAGGTCGGCTATATTTTTTTCCGGCATGATTAAATTCCTGCCCCCTTGATTGTTATATGGATGAAGATAATTTTAGCGCAGTGTTATCATATTCACAAAAAGGTGATTTCCCCTATGCATCATGAACCCGTAATGCTCTCAGAAGTCCTCACCATAACAGAGCAATATCCTCACGCAAGAATCTTTGACGGCACATTAGGCCTCGGCGGATATTCAGAGGCCATGCTCAAGAGATTTCCCGGCTCATATGTCTTTGGCGTTGACAGAGACACGGAAGCCTTGAGATTTTCGCGTGAGAGGCTCAAAGGTTACGGCGCAAGATTCGAGTCCACGCAACAAAACTTCGGAAGCATCGCAGAAGTTCCCGGCGCAAATTCGTTTGACGTTTACGCGTTTGACTTGGGAGTCTCGAATATGCAGCTCACAGTTTCGGAGCGGGGATTCTCGTTCAACACTGATGGCCCTCTCGACATGCGCATGAATCCTGACTCAGAATCGCCAACAGCCGCCGAAATCCTGAACACCTACACAGCAGAAGCCCTCACGGAAATTTTCAGGACATACGGCGAAGAGCGTTACGCCCGGCAAATTGCTTCCGCCATAAAACGCAACCTCCCAATCACAACAACAGCACAGCTCGTGAACCTCATACGTGATACGCTTCCTCAACCCGTCCAGAGGAAAATGGGAACTCATCCTGCCCGCAGAGTATTTCAGGCGTTGCGGATATGTGTCAACAATGAGACGGGCGAGCTTGAATCCCTCCTCAAATCACTTCCAGCAATTACGGCCTCAAGGAACGCGCTCATAATTTTTGTGTCGTACCATTCGCTTGAAGATAGGCTCATAAAATATGCGTTCAGGGAATGGCAGAAGAATGGAGCAGGAAGAATCTTAACGCGTCATCCTCTTACGCCGTCCGATGAAGAAACACAACGCAACTACAAAGCCAGAAGCGCAAAGTTAAGGGCATTTTGTACTAATGAAAACTAGGTATTTTTTGCAACTTGTGATATTATTTTTCACACTAAAATAATTCATATCAAATTCACAGAAAGGAATCGGGGGGCGAAGGAGAGTGCGCAAGGATAATGCAAACAGGATAAAAATCACCCTGAATTTTGTGTTAGGGCTTGTCGTTGTAATAAGTCTCGTAATAGGTCTCGGCATACTCAGATTTCATGCGGCGAGATTAGCATATTACCTTGAGTCGGTCAATCAATCCATTCAGAAATATTCAGATGAGGAAGTCTCACTCAGGCAGGAACTTTCCGCACTAGTTGCTCCCATAAGAATATACTCATACTGCAAGGAGAGTCTCGGAATGCAAAAAGTTCTGAAGGCTGAAACACTCCCTAGACGTATGCGCACGGATAATTTTGCGGACTCTGGGAATAATTTGCAGTCAGAATCCGGCGGATGGCGTTCGAGTCTTGCGTGGCTGTTAGGAAGGTAAGAAGGCGTGTATGAATGTCTACTCCTCATCAAAACAGGGCGGGAAATCCCTGGATACTTTTCATATTATTCTTCATCGTAATCGGATGCACATTAACGGCGCGTCATTGCTACCCTGATTCGCGAGTCGTTCAGCAGTCCCAGCATCAATATTGGAGGCGAGTCCCACTCAAATCAACACGCGGAATAATTCAGGACTCCAAAGGAAATGCCCTCGTAATATCTGAAACAATACCTTCATTCGCAATAGACCCCTCAATGATTCAGTCAAAGGATCTCGAAGAAATAGCACAGGTAGTTTCATCTGATATGCTAGCTGACATCATGGCGAGGATGAAAACGAGTTCGCGCTTCATGTGGCTGAATCACAAAGTCCCTGAGAATGTCGCTGCACCATTCAAGGAATTGCGGACAAAAGTTAGGGCGGTAATCGAGGTTGACGAACCTTACAGGAAATACACTAACCAGCGTTTGATGTCTCACATTCTCGGATTCTGCGACCAAGACAACAAAGGCCAAGCAGGAATCGAACAGGAATGGGATAACACTCTTTACAGTCCCCCCGGACAAAAAATAGTCGTTCGCAGGCAAAACAGTCAGGCAGCCTCACTCATGGAACAAGAGCCGGAACGCAGAACAGTTACCCCCGTGATAACCCTCACAGCTGACAGCAGAATACAATACGTTGTGGAAAAACACCTCTTCAAGACAGCCGAGCAGGAACGCGCGAAATGGGCCGTTGCCCTCTGCATGAATCCCAACACGGGCGAAATTCTCGCTATGGCCAGTTACCCAACATTCGACCCCGCAAACAGGAAGAGCCTTGAGCTTGATGCACTCTCAAATTCCGCCGTAAGCAGAGCATATGAACCCGGCTCAACGTTCAAGCCTATATACATGGCCATTGCTCTTGACCGCGGAATAGTCCGCAAGGATGAAATGTTCTTCTGCCCCGCAAAATATAAAGTTGCTGACGGATTCATACGCGAGTCAGACGCTCGCATAGCACTGGGGAATGTGAGTACCGCTCAATTGCTCATAAAGTCATCAAACGTGGGAATGGCTCAAATCGGAGTGAGGGCAAGAAACACAGTAACATATGAGACTTTGCAGACACTCGGCTTTGGTCAAGAGCCAGACATTGAGCTTCCCGGCGTGGCACGTGGCATCCTCCCTTACCCGGAGAACTGGCGCGGAATTACCCCCGCAAACATCGCAATAGGTCAGGGGCTTGCAGTTACCCCCCTGCAACTGACTACAGCAATGTCGGCTATCGTAAACGGCGGTAAACTCATGAGTCCGTATATCGTGAAAGAGGCTGTGAACTCTTTGGGCGAAGTCGTCTACAAGGGTGAGCCTAAAATCATGCGCGAGGTTATGACCCCTGAAACTACTGCTTGGATACGTCAAGTTATGCGACTGGTAGTAACTGAAGGCACCGGGAAAAAAGCTGCTGTATCATCAACACATATTGCCGGAAAAACTGGTACAGCACAGGTTGCTGAGGGCGGAAAATACGCAAAAGGTAAGTATGTCGGCTCATTCATTGGTTTCTGGCCGTATGAAGACCCCAAATATATCATGCTCATTGCGATTGGTGAGCCGTCTAACGGGAGGTTTTACGGCGGTGATGTTGCCGCACCAGTGTTCAAAGCAATAGTTGAGGAAATGGCAGAGCTTGAATACTATTCGCTGTGATTGAGAAATATGCTTAAGATACGAGAAATGCGCCGTAAGGAATTTCCAATGCTGAGGGATTTTCTTCACGGTGCTATTTTTGTGCCTGAAGGAATGACTCCCCCAGACATATCCATTACAGACCAACCAGAGTTGAAAGTGTACACCGAGAATTTCGGCAACAGGGAAGGCGATATGTGCCTCGTTTGCGAATCTTGCGGGGAAATCGCCGGGGCTGTGTGGTGCAGGATAATGAACGATTACGGACATATTGATGACGATACGCCGTCATTCGCGCTCTCAGTCAGGGAAAAATACAGGCGACGCGGAATTGGTACAACGTTGATGAAAGCGATGATTGAAACTCTGAGGCTGGCGGGATATAAGCGGGCTTCACTCTCAGTACAGAAGGCAAATTTTGCTGTCAATATGTACAAGAAACTTGGATTTGAAATATTTTCAGAGAATGACGAGGAATATATAATGCTGATACAAATTTAACCAGAAAGAAGGCAGAAATCTTGAGCGCAACTTTTGGTGAAGTCCTGAACTTTGTGCGGGCAAAAGGAAAAAACATAATCCTCCGCGTGAAGTCTCAGGACTATTTTAATGCGCAAATATCTGATGTCATTTCCGACAGCAGAGACGTTAAACCGGGGACTCTCTTCGCTTGCATTACCGGCGAAAACTCAGACGGGCATAAATTCGTGGGCATGGCCGAAAAGAATGGAGCTTGCGCGTTGTTGTGTGAGCATGAAGTAGACTCGGACTTGCCGCAAATCATTGTCGAGCGCGTGAGGGATTATCTTGGCGAAGTCGCCTCACTCGTTTACGGGAATCCTTCCGGGAAATTGCTCATGGTTGGCGTTACAGGCACAAACGGCAAAACCACAACCACATACATAATACGCTCAATACTTCAGGCTGCCGGAATAAGAGCCGGACTCTTGGGGACAATCATTGAGAGCGATGGCGTTACGGAAAAAGACGCTGACAGGACAACCCCAGAAAGCTGTATCGTTCAGAGGCAGCTCGCGAAAATGGTCGAGAACGGTTGCGGGGCTTGCATCATGGAAACTTCATCGCATGGGCTGTATCTAGGCAGGCTCAAAGGCGCATTGTATGACGTTCCTGTGTTCACAAACTTATACCCGGAGCATTTAGACTTCCACAAGGACATGGAAAATTACTTTGCGGCCAAAAAATTACTGTTCACGGATTACACAAAGCCCGGCTTTATCGGCGCGGCTAATCATGATGACCCTTACGGCAAAAGACTCACCGATGAATTTGGCGATAACGTGCGCGGATTCGGACTCGTTGAGGGAGCTTCTTCACGCGTCGTTTCATCACAGACCAGCATTGACGGCACAGACATTGTGATTGAGGCGGATGGATTCGAGACTCTGAATCTTCACAGCCCCCTCGTAGGTGCGTTCAACATCATGAACACACTTTGCGCTGTTACGGCCATGCGTGGACGAGTTGACGACTCAGCAATCATGAAGGGAGTCGCAAATGTTCCACAAGTACCCGGACGGCTTGAACGTATTGACCTGCCTAACGGGGCAAGGGTTTTCGTGGATTTCGCACACACACCCTCAGCTTTACGGAGCGTTTTGGGAGTCATTCGCAAGCTGTCAGGCAATGAACGCAGAATAGTGTCATTGTTCGGTCATGGAGGAGGACGCTACCAGCAGAATCGCCCGGAATTAGGCAAGGCAGCCTCAGAATTTGCTGACGAGATAATAATCACCTCCGATAACGCTCGCGATGAAGACCCCGCCGAAATCGCAAAGGCAATCGCAAACGGAGCAACCATCCCTCACACTACAATCACTGACAGACCCGAAGCCGTCAAATTTGGATTGGACAACCTCAAAGCCGGAGATATTCTCGTCATTACGGGAAAAGGCCCGGAGAAATTCATCACCATCAAGGACAAAAAGATACCGTTTAACGATGCTGAAGCCGTCAAATCATGGAGGGATTCACACTAATGAACATGACACTGAAAGAGCTATTTGATGATGTGCCTGAAAGTTTTGCGGGCATGGAATTTCCTTCACACCTCGCCACTGACAGCAGAGACGTTATACCCGGCGGGGCGTTTGTCGCGCTTGAAGGTGAGAAGACTGACGGACATAAATACATTCCGCAGGCCGTCAGCAATGGAGCAGGACTCGTCATCGTCCGCAAAGGCAAAAACCCCGGCAATCTCGCGATTCCCGTTATCGAGCTTGAAGACCCTGAACGCGATTTAGCCGCAACAGCCTCACGCAAGCTCAAAGCTCACAGCCTCACAGACATAATAGCCATCACAGGCAGCGTAGGCAAAACCACAACTCGCGCCGCCCTCCAAAAGGTATTATCCCCGAAATTCACGCTTCACGCCCCAGAACGCAGCTTCAACACCCTCATAGGCTGCACAGCTACAATTATGGCCATGCCGAAAGAGTCGCAAATACTCATCCTCGAATTTGGCGCGAACAAGCCCGGAGAAATCCGCGAGCTTACAGAGTATTTCCCGCCATCAATCGCAATATTGACAGCTGTAGCTCCTGTACACCTTGAGGGATTCGGGAGTGTTGAAGGAGTTTTGCGCGAGAAAACAGAAATCACGCACTCAGAGAATCTCCGCAAGATAATCTTCAACAATGACAACGAATATCTCAGTGAGGCTTTCAGGTATGTCGTGAAATCAATGGGAGTCGGCGAACATAAGGACTCCGATTTCGTGATAAGTCATGACACTTCAGAATACATGCTCCCGGCAATGTCATTCGTATTAGCTCACAGACCAACGCAGGAAATCGCCCGAATTACCGCTAACATCTGGGGCAGGCATAACGCAGTCCCACTCGCTATAGCTTCAGCAACAGGCCATGAGTTAGGGATAAGCCTACAAGACAGCGCAGAGTCCCTCAGAGATTTTGAGGCACTTGAAGGACGTGGAAGAGTCATAATCCTTGACGGCGGGAAAAGATTCCTCGTTGATGACGCGTACAACGCAAACCCGGCTTCTATGTCGGCATCATTGCGGACATTCGCGGAGGTCAGATGCTCCGGGAAAATCGCTGTGCTTGGCGAAATGCGCGAGCTTGGAACGAACTCGGCCATGTATCACGCAGAATTAGCCCCCCTCCTTGAAGGCGTTGAACATGTCGTGCTTGTCGGCGATATTTGGCGGGAAGCGTTGAAGGGTGATTACGTTTTCGCGTCAACATGGCAGGAGGCTTTGAGCGTTTTGCGTGAGATTCATGAATGGCGAGGAATGCTCGTTAAAGGTTCGCACAGTATCGGACTTGAGAACATCGTGAAGGAATTTGCGCAATGAGATTCATTACCGCGTTGGCATTCTTCGTTCTGAGTTCCATCCTTCAATATCTCTGGATAAAGTTTCAGCGGCGTGTTCACATCACTCAGATTCAGAAATGGTACGGAGTCAACATCGATAACGAAATCAAAGAGAAAACTCCCTCAATGGGCGGTGTGATATTTCTCATGCTTGGATTCGCGGCTCTGATTATGGATTTCTCACTCGACAGCTTCATATTCTGGAGCCTCCCAATATTGAGCGGGCTTATAGGGTTCATTGACGACTGGCTAAAGTTCAGGACTCACACAAGCGAGGGATTTTCGAGCCTCGCAAAACTCCGTGTGCAGCTCATGCTTTGCGCGTTGTGGGTTGTTGGCGTGTTCATTCGCGGGAATCTCGGATTATGGCCGGGAATCTGGGATGCTGGCGGATGGCTGGCGATTCCTGTTGCGTTTCTCATCGTTGCAGGGACAATCAACGCCGTGAATATCACTGACGGCCTTGACGGACTCGCAGGAGGGAGCTTCCTCATATCGCTTGGAGTCATGCTCATTCTGATTCCGTCAAACGCCCTCAACGAACGCATAATGATTCAGCTTTTCGCAATGGTAGCGGGATTCATGCTCTTCAACATTCGTCCGGCAAAAACCTTCATGGGTGATACAGGTTCTCACTTTTTGGGCGGGGCATTGGCGGCTTTGTGCGTCATGAACGGGAGAACATTGGCGGTGATTCCGGCGGGATTCATCTTCATCATCGAAATGTTAAGCTCGGCGATTCAGATATTCACGATTCGCAAACTCAATCGCAAAATATTCCTCATGGCACCCCTTCACCATCACTATCAGAAAGCAGGCTTTGACGAGACAGCCGTAACTTTGCGTTTCTGGATTGCACACGCTGTAGGAGCTGTATTGCTGGCACTTCTCCTTATGGATATATGACATTGGCGAGGGGCTTAGGGCTTAGGCTTTATGCCCCCGTGATGTTTCATACGCCTTCAACAAAAAATATTTGTCTAACGGTAAAATTATCACTGTTTGAGTTAGTGAAGTCCCCGCTGTAATATTTCCTCATCCACAAAACAATCACACAAAGGGAGCGAAATATCAATGTCAGTCGGAAAAAGGATATACCTCAAGCGCCATATGCCCGATCCCGCACTCGTTGAGGAGTTCAAGAAGATACCCGCCTCCAACACAGCCGATGTTATGGGCAGAAGCTCAGCCATGAACCCACGTATTCACCTCGTCAGCAAGCCAAAAGCACAAATGATGGCAGGCCCAGCCTTTACCGTAAAGTGCAGAGCAGGCGACAACCTCGCACTTCATGCCGCGCTCAATTTCTGCAACGAGGGTGATGTTCTCGTTGTGTCGAATGAGGAAGATTCAACACGCGCCCTCATGGGAGAAGTCATGATGGCATATCTCTACCTCCAGAAGAAAATTGCGGGAATAATCCTTGACGGCCCAATACGCGACATTGACGAGATTGGCAAATGGGATTTCCCGGTATACTGCACAGGAACAACCCCTGGCGGCCCCTACAAGGAAGGTCCCGGAGAACTCAATGTGCCGATTTCATGCGGTGGAATCAGCGTCAATCCCGGCGATATAATCCTCGCTGACCCTGATGGCGTAATCGTAATCCCTCGCAAGGACGCGGCAAAAGTCCTCGAGGACGCAAAGAAATTCCAAGCAGCTGATGAAGGCAAACTCGAAAAAACACGCGCAGGCACAATCAATCGCGATTGGGTGTACAAGACTCTTGAGGCCAAAGAGTTTGAGATCCTCGATGAAGTGTACGAAGCGTAAGTGAAAACAGATTGTCCCTCTGCCTACGGGCGGGGGGATTTTTTTTTCACATGCTATAATCCCGCCAATCACTGAAAATCTTTCACACGGAGGGACTCTTCATGTTCAGGAAGTTTTTTTGCGCGGCCATGCTCTTGGCTGTATGTTCTTGCGCATATGCTGACGTGGTTTATGACTCGTTCGTCATCAACTCACAGGGCGAATATGAACGCACGTTGAAACGCATAACATCAGGCAACAAACAAGTCTCAGGGGACATCCTCACGAATTACAACGCCAACAGGTTCTATATCATCAAGTCAGGCGGAAAAGAATCACTCCTCACATTTGAGCCTGTTGAAGTCTCATCACGCGAGAATTACGACACAAAAATATCCGTCTACGATTTCGACATCTCAGCGACACAAAAAGCCTCAAGCACATTCACATATTCCGCGCTCCCATTGCCGTATGATTATGGGCAGATTTCAGCATGGGGGAGTCATATACTCCTTCCCGGGCATGGCAACGTAATAGCCGAGCTTGACCCTTCAAATTGCGCCCTCACAGGCTCATACACATACCCCAAACAGAACACGCTGAACAGCACAGAGGACACAGAAGTTTTTGTGTCAGGCGGGAAAATCTACGCGAAATTCTACGTTTGGCCGTTCAAGGCGGCATTCACAGGTTCAGACACAGCCAGCCAACCTTACGCGGATTTTGTCGAGATGAGTTCACTGGGGACGATAACGAATCAGCTTACAGGACTTGACTCCCTCACAGGTGAAACGACTTCGGACGAAATAGAATTTGACGGCAAGAAAGCTGCTCTTGAGTTCAAATCGCTTAATGAGGCGGGCGGAAAAATTTACGCGTTTTATTCCGTGCTATTCACTGAGGAGCTTACGTTTGAGAACGGAATGTACTGCTTCAACGGCAATATTGACATGGCCAGCGCGAAAAGAGCAATATTCCCTGAGAGCGTTTATCCCGTGAATATATGCACAGACGGCGGAGAAGGTGCGTACATTTCAGCGTATGAGTTTGAAGCCGGGACTCAGGCGGGGCAAGTCTATTCGTGGCAGCTCCCTATGGACAAATTGAAGTCCCTCGCAATATATCACTATGACGGGGCGAATCTGTCGAGGGCGTATTCAGTTACGGCGGCTAATATGTTCGCGAATGTCGGAAGGATGAAATATGACACGAACAACAAACTTCTATTTGCGACGGTCAACCAAGGGGATTATGGGAGCGTATTGACGGCGTTTAGGGCTGATACGTCCGGGAATCTTAGTGTTGTCGGTGAAACGCAAAACGTATTGTGGTTTGACGTTACGGAGTCAGAATTGCCCCAAGAGACTCACGTTGACGAGACTCCCAACACGGACAATGACACGAGCCAGGAGACTACCGACAACAGCGGGTCAAGCGGTTCAAAGGGAGGCGGTTGCAACTCAGGCGGATTCATGGCCGCGGCGTGTGTCCTGTTCATGATTCGTAGGAAGGTCAGGTGATTTCGTTGGACGGGATGAAATTTGCCGTTGCTGTTGTGGCGGTGATTATGGCGTTATCTGACGTGGCTTCGGCCTCAGAAATGAGACTCACAATTGACGGCGTGAATGTCCCAGTTCAATGGGCGGATAATGAGAGCGTTAAAGCCCTGAAGGATTACGCACCATTGAGGGCGGAACTTCATATGTATGGTGGATTTGAGCAGGTTGGCTCATTGGGCATGAACCTTCCACGCAATGACACGCGTATAACTACAGAGTCGGGAGATATTATGCTGTATTCCGGGAATCAGATTGTAATATTCTTCGAGGCTAATACGTGGGAATATACGAGGCTGGGAAAAATCACGGGTAAATCTCAGAATGAGCTTGATTCCATGCTGAAGAAGCCCGGAGTCGTCATTACAATAGAATGAACACGCTGAAGAGTCATAACTGTATTCCGATTTTGTGAGATAATTACGGCTCATTCCAATTTTGGAGAGTGATAATTACATGTCGTTGTTCAAGATACGCGAGACTGGAAGCACATTCATGACGGAAATTCTCGCGGGCATAACTACGTTCGTTACAATGTCTTACATCATATTCGTGAACCCCGGTATACTCAGCAATACGGGTATGGACTTCAACGCGCTTGTTGTCGTTACGTGCCTTGCGTCAGCTCTGGGTACGTTCTTGATGGCTGTGTTCGCGAACTACCCTATAGCCCTTGCGCCGGGAATGGGGCTTAACGCGTTTTTCGCTTTTGGTGTCGTCCTAAGCATGAAGATTAACGGAGCTCCCGTTACATGGCAGATGGCACTTGCGGCAGTGTTCATTGAGGGTGCAATTTTCGCCGTTCTGACTCTCACGTCAATACGCGAGGCCATAATGAACTCGATCCCCAAATCGCTCAAAATAGGCATCTCTGCGGGAATTGGGCTTTTCATCGCGTTCATAGGGCTTCAATCAGCTGGGATAATCGTGAACAATGACGCAACACTTCTCGGACTCGGCAAACTGAGCGGGAATATGCCCATGATGTTATCAT
>JAFSKY010000246.1 GCA_017448685.1 Synergistaceae bacterium | reverse complement strand
GGGAATGGCTCTCAGGGATTGCGCTATGGAGTTATCGAGACCCCGGAGAAATATTATCTTACGTGGCGCGAGGATGAAAGAGCAGAGGATTCTTTGTCGGTGAAGATCCGCCGTGAGCAGTCAAAAGAGAGGGACAAATTACGGGACGGGATAATCTCATTGTGCCATCGTGAAAGATTCCTGAATCTGATACATGACTTTGTGATTTTCGACAATGGACGGAAAAAGATTGCGAGGCATAACCAGTATTTTGCGGTTCGTGCTGCGCAGATTCGAATCATGCAGGGCGAGGGCGGAATAATCTGGAACACTCAAGGCTCCGGGAAATCGCTAATTATGGTGTGGCTTGCGCGTTGGATACGTGAACATATTGATGATGGAAGAGTCGTAATCATAACTGATCGCGAGGAATTAGACTCACAGATTGAGGATGTATTACGCAAGACTGGAGAAAATAACGTTAGGCGGGCTAAAAGTGGAGCTGACTTGCGCAACATTCTCAACAACAACACGGACTACATAATATGCTCGTTGATTCACAAATACGGCCATAACGCCGGGAGTCAGTCCGACATAGAGCTATATACCCGTCAGCTTTTGGAGAACCTGCCCAAGAATTACGCGGCCAAGGGGAATATTATCGCGTTCATTGATGAGTGCCATAGAACGCAATCGGGAAAACTCCATCAGGCCATGAAGAAATTAATGCCCGGCGCAAAACTTATCGGCTTTACTGGGACTCCGTTATTGAAATCGGACAAGCCCACGAGTTTGGCGACATTTGGGGCGTATATTCACACGTATAAATTCAATGAGGCAGTGAATGACGGTGTTGTTGTGGATTTGCGTTATGAGGCGCGGGATGTTGAGCAGTATATGACGGACGCGGGGAAGATTGACAGGTATTTTGACATCAAGACACGCGGATTAACTGAACGCGCAAGGAACGAGCTTAAACGACGCTGGGCAAATCTCAACAAGTTATACAGCGCACGGGAACGCCTCGAAAGAATCGCAACGGACATAATATTTGACATGGCCACCAAGCCGCGGCTCATAAGTAACAGGGGAAATGCTATGCTTGTTGCCGGGAGCATATACGAGGCTTGCAGGTACTGGGAGATATTCCAGGCGAGGGGCTTCACACAATGCGCCGTAGTTACGTCCTATGAGCCGTCAGAAAAAAGCGTGAGGACTTCAGCGTCAGACACAAGCCAGAATAGCGAGGAAGAATACAAGAAGCGAATCTATGAGCGTATGCTTGACGGACAAAGCCCGGCTGATTTTGAGAGGGACGCAAAAAGAACCTTCAAGGAAACGCCCGCGCAGATGAAGCTGTTGATTGTTGTGGATAAATTGCTGACTGGATTCGACGCACCCCACGCGACATATTTATACATCGATAAAAGCATGAGGGATCATGATTTGTTTCAGGCTATATGCAGGGTCAACAGGACGGACGGCGATGATAAAGATTACGGCTACATTGTGGACTACATGGATTTGTTCAGGAATATAGAGTCGGCTGTGAGGGACTACACTTCCGGGGCGTTTGACCTTTACGACAAGGAGGATGTCGAGGGCTTTTTGAGGGGGAAATATGACGAGGCAGAGTCAGAAATGCGCGGGAGTATGAAGGGGCTTGAGGATTTGTTATCGCAGGTAAAAGACTCTAGGCGGGACTCGGATTACATAGAATACTTTTGCGGTGATGATAGGCAGACGGAGCGCGGGAATCTGTACAAGCTGACGGCTTCGGCTGTGCGTTCGTTCTCGAATTGCTGCGACAAGTTAGCATCTGATTACGGCTATACGGTGAGAGAGGTTGACGGAATCAGGCGGGAAATTCACGAGTACAGCAGGATAAAATACTTGGTCATGCTTGCGAGCGGTGATTATATTGACCTGAAAGCGTATGAGGCTGATATGCGGTATATTCTCGACACGTACATTCACGCGGAGGAATCTAATATCATCAGCAAGCTGTCGGATATGTCTCTCGTTGAATTGCTTGCTGACGGGAAAAATTTAACGCCTGATGAAGTTTTGCGGGAATTGAATTGCGACGACTCAGCAAAGCCCGAAATTATCGAGAATAATATCACGTTCGAGATTGCCCAGAGAATGGACACGAACGGAATATATTACGGGAAATTATCCGAAATGCTGAAGGCGTTAATCAGACGGCGCAAGGATGAAGCTATTGACTACGCAGAATACTTAGCGGAGATTATAGACTTGGCTCGGAAAGTCCTTCACCCTGAAGATGATATGAATCTCCCTGAGTCCGTGAAGGGTAGTGCTGCCCGCCGTGCGATATATGATTATCTTGATGGGGACGAAGGATTAGCGTTGAAGGTTGACGGAGCAATATGGGTGAGCAAAGAGTCAGGTTTCCGGGAAAATCAGCAGAAATCCCGCCGGATATGCGCAAGTATTTTACATGTGCTGACAGAATCAGGAATGGAGAGTCAGAGGGCAGTAGCAGAAACGAAAGCAATATTTGAGATCGTGAAGGTACAGCCTGAATATGACAGCTGAGAAAACAATCATGGCCGGAGATTTCGAGGTACACATAACGGAACGCCGCGGCCAGAAGAATATGTATATCAGGGTAAGCCCTCCTGACGGTGGTATAACAGTGAGCGCACCCGCCGGGACTCCTGATACGCTCATCAAGAACTTCATCCTCCGCAAGATTCCAGAGATAACCCAAGCACGTGAAAGAATGCGCAAACAGTTCCGCCAGTCAAAACGGGAATATGTATCAGGCGAGACCTGTTATTATTGGGGGGTGCCGTATATGCTGCAAGTTGTTTATGAGGGTAGGCGCAGCAAAGTTGAGAGAGTCCCCGGCAAAATCATTATGACAGTGCCGGAAGGGACTCCCATTGAGAAACGTAAAAGCCTTCTCACAGAATGGTATCGTCAAGAGTTAAAAAGAATGCTACCCATAGTGCTGGCGGAATGCGAGAAGAGAGTCGGCGTAAACATAAATTCCTGCAATGTAAGAAACATGAAAACGCGTTGGGGTTCTTGCAACATATCACGCAAAAGGATACTGATAAATCTTCAGCTTGTGAAAAAGCCCCTTGAGTGCCTCGAATATGTATTAACACATGAGCTTGTTCACCTTCTCGAAAAGAATCACACAAACCGTTTCAAGAGTCTCGTAGAAAAATATTATCCTGCGTGGCGAGAAGCAAAACGAATTTTAGCGGACATGCCTTTAGATTATTGGGAAAAGTAATATGGAAGGAAATCATATGTGCAACGTAAATTGTACGAAGGGAATGCATGGTAAAAAAACTCAATGAGCTTGAAGGCGTGAAGGCTGGCCTCGGCCTTTGATGGCAACAAAAAACCCGCGCCTTTTTCCGCGCAGGGCTTGTGATGTTTTAGCGTGGAGTGTTCAGCAACTCCTTCCCGGCCTCAACGGGAGTCCTTACATTTTCCCGGAAAAGTAGCTTTGACCTGCATCGACTCTAGCTTAGTCTTACACACATGGAAGTCCGGCAAGTCTCTTTTCACGGCTGAACACGCTACGACAATGCATTTCTGTCCCACCTGCCTGTCGTCAAACACAACGGAATTTATCCCGATGAAGCTTTGTTCACCTACTGCGCATCCCCCTTCGACTGTGCTTTTTGTCCCCATGAACCCATATGTTATCACCCATGAGTCTGCCGTAAACGCTGGCTTTGGGTGATATGACGTTCGCGCACTGAAGCCCCATAGCTTTGGCCTGAGTTTATATTTTCCGCCTATCACTGTTGAGGGCGTTCCAGAACACAGCCACAAATACACGGTCGAATATTTCTCCCTCAAGAGTCTTCAGCCCCTCAAGGTCATACATTGGCAGGCCGAGAAATCTGTCTTTGTCCCTGTAATCCCTGTTCACCGCGAAGCCGACAACCTCGAAAAGCCCATGAGCCTCAACGAACGAGAACAAATGCTCCGCCGTGCTACTCATGCCTATAATGATCAAGCGTTCTTTGCTCATATTGAGTCATTCATTCCTTTCTGAGCCGCCTCAAGGAGTGCCAGAACCTTACGCGCTCTTCTCTCCATAGGAGGCCCTATCATATTGCCGTTGTACATTGCTACACTGCACC
The DNA here is from genome assembly GCA_017448685.1 of Synergistaceae bacterium. GTDB lineage: Bacteria > Synergistota > Synergistia > Synergistales > Aminobacteriaceae > JAFUXM01. The sequence continues at coordinate 11,203 of JAFSKY010000246.1, read as the reverse complement.
CCCGCAAAACCAAGCTCAAATGAAAGCCGAGCTTCTTCCCTGAATCCATCGTCATCATGAATCCTCAAATACGGCGTGTCTATCGGCAATACCCCAGCAGAACGAGCAACCACAGCAATTTGCGCCCGCGGATAATCCAGCCCCTTAGGTGGAGTCCAGTGAAAGCCTCCCATATCATTCAGATAATCCTTGTTCCCGCACGCAAGAGCCTTAACCCTGACAGTTGACCCCGCAATCCTGAACGCATCAAGCACACCTGATGCCGTCTCTATCAATGGCACAAACGCAAAATGATGTTCACCCTTGCCGTTGTCATTCTCGTATTGCTTTATGAGTTTATCGTAATAAATCACGTCTTCGTGGAAATAAATTTTTGTGAGCATGAAGCCGTATAGTTTTTCCGACATGACATAAGCCAAGTCATCAAACAGGATTCCGCTCTCAATGGAATTTAATCGGACAAAGAGCTTTTTCCCGTCAGGCTCATATGACTTCAAGAACTCGCATAGATTTTCGCGGGCTTCCTTCTTGAACTGAGTCGGCACGGAGTCTTCAAGGTCAAAGATTACAGCGTCGGCTTTAACGTCCTTCACCTTACCGAGAAACTTCTTGCTGTATGACGGTACATATAACATACTTCTCAGCAACTGCATCAATTCCCGCCCCCTTTCTTGAACACTAAGACTTTGCGACCGAATGAGAGTACTTCTTGCCCGTTCTGGTTGTATGCGTGTGTTATGACTTCAACGATACCCCTGTCATTCTTTGTGTGTGATTCGCGCTTTGAGATGATTTCCGTAGCTCAATTCTCACTCCTCCTTACAGCGGTTTGATTTTGCGTTCAACGGGGCTTGCTGGGTTGCCGTAAACCATCATGTTGTCGTCCACGCTCTTTATCCGAGTGAGGCTGAACGTGCCACATATGCCGAAGGGTGAATGAATGTTGCCCAGCGGTCAAGGAGAATGCCGTAGCTGTCCCGGAGAGCTATTCTCTCCCGGATAACGTCAGGGCGGTACATTGCGAATATGAATTTTACGTCTGGGAAGGATTTGTATTTGTCGTAAATATTGAAGGTGTTGCCGAGAATGGGAAAGCCGTTTATTTCAGGGTAATATGTCTCGTCATCGAACGCGAAGCCGATAAATGCATACCCCCTCCACCACTCGCTGTAATTTTACTGATGCGTCATAGATCTGTTCGGCTATAACTACAGCTGAACCCTTGCCACCTATGACTATGATTTTGTCTTTGCTCATCGCTATATGCTCCTGTGAAATGTTTGGCCGAATTGTGTCACAGCTCGCAAATATCCATTAGGGTAAGCAAAAACCCCGCGCATATTGTTACGCAGGGTATGAGGGGAGATTTCAGCGTCAGAATATTTCCGAGTGAGTCCCAGCACCAAGAAACACAACCAGCTCATGCCCGCCCTTGTTGCGTATCTGGTATACGAGCAGCAAATCGCCTTTCACGTGGCATTCCCTTATGCCGTCAAGCTCGCCTCTAAGCGGATGGTCTTTCCATTCAGGCGGCAGGGGAGCGTCATTTGCTACAAGCAACAACATAACTTCCTTCAGCCTGTGCATGTCATGTTTGCCGGAACGTGAGAGCTTTTCCCAATTCTTGATGAAGTTGTCATCCTTCTTGGAGTCTCTTGGCAATGCGACTCGTTTTTCCGCAGCTGTCTTTTTGTCCGCAGGCATGTCTTAGTCCTCCAATGATTTTTCCCACATCGCAATATATTCCTGCGCGTCTGATATGGCCTTGAGGATGCCGGGATTCCTGATTTCTGAGCCGTCATCATCGTAAATGTGGTATACCTTGTAGCTTGTCTGCGGTGCTTCACGCTCTAATACCTGCTCCATAAATATCACTCCTACATGGTGTTATCATTTGCATATTCTACAGCAAGGGAGGCAGTCTCAATGAGGCTCGACAAATATCTAAAGCTTGCACGTCTCATCAAGCGAAGAACAATTGCACAAGAGATGATTGACCTCAAAGCAGTGAGGCTCAACGGCAGGGAGTGCAAGCCATCAAGCGAAGTCCGCGAGGGGGACGAAATCGAAATAGCCTACGTGAACAGAGTATTGAAGGTGAAAGTTCTCTGCGCTGACGAGGCAATATTGAAGCGTCCCAAAGCAGTATCATGGGAGCAGCTCGAAGAAAAACCCGTAAAGCCGGATGAAAAACCGTTTTAATTTTCGGGCTTGCCATTTATAATTACTTGCATTCAAAACTTGACAGGAGGAAAATTTTTTCATGGCATCAATTATCGGTATTCATGGCCGCGAGATTCTTGACTCAAGAGGCAATCCCACGGTAGAAGTTGACGTGTACCTTGAAGACGGCTCAATGGGTCGCGCTGCAGTTCCTTCAGGAGCATCAACAGGAGTCCACGAGGCATTAGAGCTTCGCGACAAGGAAGCGCGTTACGGCGGAAAAGGCGTTCAGCACGCTGTCGAGAACGTCAACGAGAAAATCGCCCCCGAAATTCTCGGCATGGACGCAGATGACCAGGGCGCACTTGACCGGGCAATGATAGCCCTTGACGGCACAGACGGAAAATCCAAGCTCGGCGCAAATGCGATTCTCGGCGTGTCAATGGCAAACGCGAGGGCAGCTGCTGAATCACACGGAGTACCTCTGTATGTGTGGCTCGGCGGAATCGGCGGAGGACTTCTCCCGACTCCCATGATGAATGTCATCAACGGAGGCGCACACGCAGATTCAACGGTCGATTTCCAGGAGTTTATGATTGTCCCTCACAGCGCAAAATCATTCGTTGAGGCTCTCAGGATGGGCGCGGAAGTCTATCATGCTCTCAAAGGTTGCGTGAAAGGCCGCGGATATTCAACAGGAGTCGGCGATGAGGGCGGATTTGCTCCCAACCTCAAGGACAACAGGGAAGCACTTGATTTGCTCATGGAGGCCGTCAACAAAGCTGGCTACAAGCCCGGCGATGATGTCAGCTTCGCGCTTGATGTAGCTTCGTCAGAGTTCTTTGTGCCTGAGAAGAACAAGTACGTTTTCGCCAAGAGTGGCGGTGCTGAATACACATCAGCTGAACTCGTGAAAATGTATGAGGATCTCACCAGCAATTACCCGGTAATCTCAATCGAAGACGGTTGCGCAGAAGATGACTGGGAGGGCTGGGCGGCTCTCACGGCTTCACTCGGCAAGAAGATTCAGCTTGTCGGCGATGATTTGTTCGTAACCAACCCCAAAATCCTCGCAAAGGGAATCGCTGAGGGTGTAGCAAATGCAGTTCTCGTGAAGCTCAACCAGATTGGCACAGTCAGCGAGACTCTTCAGGTCATCCGCATGGCAGGCGAAGCAGGTTACGCGGCTGTAGTCTCACACCGTTCAGGCGAGACGGCTGACACGTTCATTGCTGATTTGGCGGTTGCGACAAGGGCAGGCCAGATTAAGACGGGAAGCGTTGCCCGCACTGACAGAATCGCGAAATACAACCAGCTAATCAGGATTGAGGAAGAACTCGGCGACACGGCGAAATATGCCGGGCTTGACAGATATTCGCCTATGTGGAAGTAAGCTATGCCATTCGTAGAACCTGAATCAATACTTGAGGGGCTTGACATTCGGCGGGTAGTTTCAACCGACAAAGCCCCCGCGGCAATTGGCCCATATTCACAGGGAGTGCAGGCGGGTGAATTCCTTTACGTTTCGGGGCAAATACCAGTAGACCCCGCAACAGGCGAAATCCCCGCGGACATATCGCTTCAGGCAAAACGTTCGCTTGAGAACCTGAAGGCCGTAATCGAGGCTGGTGGGTATAGGCTTGCTGATGTGGTGAAGACTACAGTATTTGCGGCGAATATAAGCGATTTTGCGGCAATCAACGCTGTATACGCAGAATATTTCCCGAAGGAAGCTCCTGCGCGTTCATTCGTGGCGGTGAAGGATCTCCCCAAGGGAGTCGGCGTTGAGATTGAAGCGGTTGCGTGGCGTAAGAAGCAGTAATTTTTGGAGGTAGCAATTCAGACATGGCAGAAACGACAACAGCAGTAAACCCGTGCGGAGGCAGCGCACCTTCAACGGGAGGTAGCTCCGGGGCGGCTGAAGGAGGAGCAGCACAGCAGGGCGGATTAATGGGTATGTTATTCCCGCTCGCTATATTCGTGCTGATATTCTACTTCTTCATCATTCGTCCCCAGAAAAAGCGCGACAAACAGCAGAAGAATATGATTGACAGCATAGCCCGAGGAGACCAGATAATCACAATCGGCGGTTTCTATGGGACTGTGCGTGAAGTTCGTGATGACTCGTTCCAGATTGAAATTGCCGAGGGAGTGCGCGTAACTATACTGAAATCGGCGGTGCAGGGAAAACGCTCAGCGGCCACACCAAAAACGGAGGCGGCCTCTTGATGAACCGCACTGACAGATTACGCCTCTGGTTAGTCCTGATTGTAGTAGCTGGCGCGGCATGTTTCGCCTACTTCTACAGGGACGGGCTTAACTTGGGGCTTGACCTACGCGGCGGGGCGCATATAGTCCTTCAGGCCAAAGACACCCCCGAAAACCCCCTGCGCGATGACAGCATAGACAGGTTATTGGCAGTGTTGCGCAACAGAATAGACCAGTACGGAGTCGCAGAGCCTATAATCCAGAAATCCGGCAATGACCGCATAATAGTTGACCTTCCCGGAATACAAGATCCGCAGGCCGCGTTAGAGCTTATTGGACGTACAGCACAGATGGATTTCCGCGAAGTCATAGAATCAACTGGCACTCCTCCACCGCCCCCAGTAAGGAGCAATTACGACAACGATATTCAGTTCGTGAACGCCCAAGAGAGATGGCAGAAAGCTATTGACGAGTTGAACAATTCCAGCGCAGATTTCCAGGTACGCGCCAAAGCCACAGCCGGAGCAATCGTAGCCCCTGCTGAGGAAGCCGGAAGGTTTTACCTCTTAGGGCCTGTGCTTTTGTCGGGGAAAGACCTCATCAACGCAGCTGTAGAACCTGACAGCCTCGGCAGAATGGGAGTCTCACTTGAGTTCAATTCTGAGGGCGCAAGACTCTTTGAGAACGCCACAGCAAGACTCATCGGCAAGCAAATAGCTATAGTGCTGGACAATGTCGTGATTTCCGCTCCAGTTGTGCAGGACAGAATCGCCGGGGGACGCGCTCAGATTACGGGGCGTTTCACGGCTGATGAGGCTGGACGGCTTGCAATAATGCTCAAGGCTGGCGCATTGCCTGTAGCGGTGGAGATTGCCGAGAACAGGTCAGTAGGTCCGAGCTTGGGAGCTGACAGCGTGAAGCAGGGACTCGAAGCTGGTTTGTTCGGCGCAGGAATGGTGCTTGTGTTCATGCTCATCTACTACCAGTTCCGCGGGCTTGCGGCGGATTTCGCTCTTGCGGTTACTGTGTTGCTCATATTCGCAGGATTGATAGCCTTCAACGCAACATTGACGCTTCCGGGCATCGCTGGAATCATTCTGACACTCGGAATGGCTGTTGATGGCAACGTGCTAATCTACGAGCGCATACGTGAAGAACGCAACGCCGGAAAAACTCCTATGGCAGCTCTTGACTCAGGCTTCAGGAAAGCACTTGTAACCATCCTCGACTCCAACATCACAACACTCATAGCGGCGTTAGTGCTGTTCTATTTCGGCTCAGGGTCAGTAAGGGGCTTCGGCGTAACACTTTCAGTTGGTCTTGTCGCGAGCGTATTCGCTAATATTGTCGTAACACGGGCTATATTGCAGTTGTTCGTGAGGCGCGGAAAGGAGATTGTGAGAAGATGAGCAGACTTAACTTGAGCTTTGATTTCATGGGGCATAGGAAGTTCGCTCTCACAGTCAGCCTTGTGCTTGTGCTGGCCAGTCTTGCGTTGCTCCTGACACGCGGCTTGAATCTTGGGATTGACTTCACTGGCGGAAATGTCATACAGGCGGAATTTGACACACGCCCGGACATTGGCGAGGTTCGTGATGTGATTTCCGGCATCGTGGCAAAAGGCGCAATGATTCAGAATTTCGGCGAAAAAGGAATCATCATACGCACCAATGAAGACACAGAGCAGAGTCGCGAATCCGTCATAAAGGCAATGACAGCCAAATACGCGGACATGAAGGTTACCGGCTTTGAAAAGGTTGGGCCTGTTGTCGGTGGCGAACTCAGGAGGCAGGCTTTCATAGGCGTTACAATCGCGCTTGTTGCCATACTGATATATATCACGCTGAGATTCCAATTCCGTTTTGCTGTGGTGAGCGTTGTTCCTCTGGTGCATGATGTCATAATCGCATTGGGATTCTTCAGCCTCACGCAAATGGAAATAGGCTCGTCATTCATCGCGGCAATACTGACGATTGTGGGATATTCGCTGAACAACACGATAATCATCCTTGACCGTGTTCGCGAAAACTGGGGTACACTTTCACGCGAAGGGATCGTGAACCTCGTCAACAAATCCCTCAACCAGACATTAGCCCGCACGATAAACACGACATTGACGACGCTTTTCCCAATTATCGCGCTTTGCGTGTGGGGAGGGCCGGTGCTTATGGCGTTCAGCTATGCAATGTTGGTCGGCATGATTGCAGGCACATGGAGTTCAATGTTTGTGGCTACAGGTCTTCTCTGTGAATGGCAGGGGAAGAAAAAATAGTGAGTAGTGAGTAGTGAGTAGTGAAAAACAGTCCCCCTTGTCGTAAATGGCAGGGGGGAATTTTTATGCGTGTGTGTCAGTCTTAGGGATTCAATTCTCCGTTAAGCATGTCAATATTCACCTTCATCACATTCATCATCGCGGCCATGTTGCGCATAATGTTCACAGAGTTTTCCGCGTTCATCCCGATGAAGCTCATGAAATCTCCGCGGCTTATCCTCAGCAATAGCATATCCGTGAAGGATGTTACTGTGTAAATTCCGGGCTTGCCTGTGAGGAGCGAATATTCACCGAAAGTTTTTCCCTCGTTCAAGCTGCCTAGAAGATACTCATTGTCCGTGCCGTTATTGATTGTGCATATTGCCCGACCTGAGACAATTTTGTACATGTCATTGTTCCTTGTGCCTTCGCGAAGTATCACCCTGTCAGCCTGGATTTTCACGAAATTAGCACGTTGCATTGCGCCAGAACGCTTTGACTCACGCTCTTTCAGCTTGGCTATGTTCTCGTCAGTCAGGAATTTTCCCAGATTTATCAGGCCGTTTATTTTGCCACGAATAGGGGAGTTTTTCAGAAAGCCAACATTTTCACACGAAACCACAGCCATAACCGCACTATAACGTAGCTCAGTGTCTATAATCCTCGCGAAAACATCAAGAAACGCCGCGTCATTATTCGCGAGAATGTCAAAGCCCTCAATCACAACGATAATCCTTGAGCCTTTGTACGTCCTCGCAATATAACTTAGTGCGCTGTCCCAGAACTGAAACGGCTCATGCCCATCAACGCCGAAATACTTGAATATGCTCCGGGAAAAAGCATTCAGATTTGAGCGGGAACTTGCCTGCGAGGCCGTGAAATATACTGCTGATTTGTTCCGGCAGAACTCCTCAATCAGAGTCGTTTTCCCGTAATTTTTGAGGCCATTCACGACAACAAGCCGAAAGCCCTCATCTGAATACGCCTTCTCAAGCCCGGCAAGCTCTTTTTCTCGCCCAATAAACATTTCAGGCCGTTATCCTTTTCCGAATGGTGAACACGTTATGCCCATTCCTGTAATCGTAGCTCACTTCATCCATGCTCTTTTTGACGATATATATACCGAGTCCGCCTATGCGCCTTTTCTCAGCTGGGAGTGTTACATCAGGGTCAGGCCGTGCCAGAGGGTTATAGGGTATTCCGCTGTCAGTGAATGTGATTTCGGCCATGTCGCCAGATTTCCCGATGCTGATTTTTGCGTTTTCAGAGCCGGAATAATGCGCTATGTTCACGAAAATTTCTTCGGCGGCTATGTTGATTTGGGTCATGACTCTCATCGGGCATTCCCATTCATTAAGAAAGCCGTCTATGAAGTCAAGTACCTCGTCAAGTTTTTCCGTGCTTGCTTCGGTGATAAGTTCCTTCAAGTGTCATACTTCCTTCCCGTTATATTTCAGAGCCAGCATTGTCAAATCATCAAACTGTGGAGCTTCCCCCGTGAACGCGTCAACAGAGTCTTTCATCGTCCGCAATATCTCTTCAGCCGTCATTCCTTCTGTCATGTTCAGAGCCTCAATCATTCTGCCTGTGCCATAAAGCTCCTCGTTGCTGTTAGTGGCCTCGGCGACTCCGTCCGTGTAAAGGTACAGTATATCGCCGGGATTCAGAGTCATCTCAGACTCACGGAATGTCATACCCTCCATTGTTGCGACGGCGGGACTCTGTTTCGTCCTGTAGAGCGTGTAGCCTTCACCGGGACGGTATATAGCTGGGTATTCATGGCCGGCATTGGAGGCTATAATATGCCCGGTTGAGAGCTCCAGAATCCCAAGCCACACCGTAACGAACAGATCCGCATCATTCCTTTCACATAGCTGGGTGTTTACGTCAGCAAGAATCTGCGAGGGAGTTCCGCCCATTTGAGTCCGTGTGCGTATGAGGGCTTTCGATATGGCCATGAACATTGCCGCAGGTACACCTTTCCCGGCAACATCAGACATTACAAGCGCAAGATGATTGTCATCCACGAAAAAGAAATCATAGAAATCACCGCCGACTTCTTTTGCAGGAGTCATTGACGCGGAAATCTCAAACTCTTTCATGTCTGGGAACTCACGAGGAAGCATACTCAGCTGAATCTCTGAGGCTATGTTGAGTTCGGCTTTTATCTGCTCGCGTTCCTGAGTGATTTTCGTTATGTCGTCAACGTAGCTCAGAATCTGAATCTCCATCGCATCAACTATTCTTGCAAGCTGGCCGATTTCATTCTTTGAGGCTATATTCTCCCCTAAAGGCGACTCAGGCTCTGTATGTTCGTCAGCGAATCTCTGTGCCTCGCCCGCAATTTTCTGCACAGGTAATATCAGGAAATGCCTCAGATACGCCCCGTAAGCGAAAAACACCAACACTGCCACAACAGCCGCAGCACTGGCAACGTGTCTGACATAGGACTTGCGGTAAAAGTTCAGGCGTTCCATCTGCCTCTGTACGCACAATATCCAGTCAACAGCCTCAGAGCCTCCGAATCTCACGGGAATCATTACCGTAATGTGATGGCCTGTTTCACTGTCGCCCTTGTCGCGAAGAATTGTAGCCTTGCTGAGTCCGTTCTCGCATATTTCCCGATAAGCCTGGCGGTATTCCTCATTTGAGGTCTTGCGCACGTAGCCGCTCGGATAACGGTCATAATTCACGGAGCTGTTCATTACGCTGAGGAAAAACTTTATGTGATTGTAGTCTGTTTTGTCGGGGCGTATGAGGTATATGAATGTGGCATCCTGAGTGTTTGCGAGGCGTTCCCATTCATCATTGAGCATCTTGAAGCGCATGTTGTATTCAGTGCCGGAAATACCCCCGGTTATGAGTCCGGGGGCAATCATTGTTGCGGCTGTACGTGCAGTGTTGTATGCGCAATCCTCATACTGTGTTGACACGGACAATGTGAACTGCTCATATCCTATTGCGCAGACCAGCACAGTCAGGGCGCATATGACGAAAACGATACCTAGCAGGATTTGAAGGGTTAAATTCTTCCTCAGCATTTTTCGCCGTAATACTTCAATGACATCATAGTTATATCGTCAAACTGTGGAGCATCCCCGGTGAAATCGTCAACAGATTTCTTCAGAGTCCGCAAAATTTCTTCAACCGTCATCCCTTCAGCCTGATTCAACGCGTCAATCATTCTGTCAGTCCCGTAAAGCTCATCATGTGAGTTTGTTGCTTCCGCGACTCCATCCGTGTAGAGGTACAATTCATCGCCGGGATTTAGCGTGAACTCGCTGGCCTTGAAGCGTAATCCTTCCATTGTGGCGACTGCGGGACTCTGCTTTGTCTTGAAGAGTGTATATCCCTCGCCGGGTCTGTAGATTGCGGGGTATTCATGGCCTGCATTTGACGCTGTAACATGGCCTGTAGAGATCTCAAGAATCCCAAGCCACACAGTAACGAACAAATCAGCCTCGTTACCCTCGCAAAGCTGATTGTTTACGTCCGCAAGAATCTCTGTAGGCGTTCCACCCATTTGGGCGCGGTTCTTGATGAGCGTCTTTGCTATCACCATGAACAACGCCGCGGGGACTCCCTTGCCGGAAACATCAGCCATGACTAAAGCCAAATGGTTATCATCAACTAGGAAGAAATCATAGAAATCTCCGCCAACCTCTTTAGCGGGATTCATTGTGGCGTAAATGTCGAACTCTTTGCGCTCCGGGAAAGGAGGAAATATCCGGGGAAGCATATCGGCCTGAATCTGTGTCGCAATGTTCAATTCAGCTCCAATTCGCTCCTTCTCGGCTGTAACTGCTGCAAGATTTTTCACGTAATCTTTGAGGGAAGCGGCCATGTCATTAAACGATTTCGCAAGGTCTCCGATTTCGTCATTTGTGCGAATTTCGGCGCGGTAATCGAGATTCCCCCCTGAGATTTTCATCACGTCATCTTCAAGCGCGATTATCGGCTCTGTGAGTTTGTGCGAGAATCTACGGGCGGCAATGACAGCAAGCGCAACGATAATAACGAACGCCCCCAAGAATGACAGAATAGTATAGATTACGCGTTCATTCACGGATCTGACTGGCTCAAGAATGACGCTCTCAGGAATGCTTGCGCACAACGTCCAGCCAGTACTCTTTATCGGCGTGTATGCGTAATATACCCTGCTGTTTGAGAGTGATACGCCGGCTTCCCCGGACATGATTTTATCCTCAAGGCTGCTTGTTATCTCTGAGATATGCCGGGAGCCTCCTCCGGGCGTGATAATTTTTCCGGTTTTGTCAGCAAGGAAGGTGTAAGAGTCTTTTCCCAAGTCAACATTAACGATTGAGTTGTACAAATTCCCGATTAACATATCCATTGCGACAACGCCCGCGAATTTCCCCTCAGCGTTATAGAACGGAGAAGCACACGTTATCATCAATCCTCTGTTGTAACTGTCTGAATATATATCGGTGAATATGACTCCGCCCTTCTCTTTTGCTTCTTTGTACCACGGACGGGACTTGAAATTGTAATAGTACTCAGTGTTTCCTTCTTCCGGCAATGCTTCCAGCGAGTTCAAGCCGTAACTAATCATGAAACCCG
>JAFSKY010000245.1 GCA_017448685.1 Synergistaceae bacterium | reverse complement strand
CAATGAATACAGGAATGCCAATCCCGATAAGCTGTGGATATGGGAAGTATCATCAAAAGCGGTAAAGAAGGCCATAATGAACGCAGATACGGCTTATAGGAACTACCTTAAAGGCAAGGGCGGATTTCCGAACTTCAAGAGACGTAACGGACGGCCAGTAAGTATGTATCTTCCACGCAATAATCCCGGCGACCTGCAAATCGAGCGACACCGGGCAAAAATTTCTACGTTAGGCTGGGTACGCATTAAGGAATATGGCTATGTACCCTGCCAAGCTAAAGCGGTAAGCGTAACGATAACCAGACGAGCGGGAAGATATTTTGCGTCATTTCTGTTTGAGGTGAAAGCAACCAACACGGCAGGCACAACACAATATGAAAGCATCGGAATAGATTTAGGCGTGAAAGATTTTGCGGTAATATCTGACGGCAGAATTTATCCCAATATCAATAAAGCCGAGAGAACACGCAAATTAATACGAAGGCTGAAACGTGAACAGAGGAAATTCTCACGTAAGATACGAAAATTATTACTACGAAAGGAGGATGCTACGAAGAAGTGTAAGCGTTCAAACTTGGACAAACAGAGGCAAAAAGTACAGCGGGCGTATATGCGGCTGACGAACAAACGCCACGACTATATCAAGAAAACTGTACATGAAATCGTAAGTACACGGCCAGAATACATAGTGATAGAAGATTTGAACGTGTCAGGAATGATGAAGAATCGCTATTTATCTCGTGCAATAGCAGAGAGTGAGTTTTATTACTTTTGGACATTGCTGGAGCGAAAATGCCGTGAATATGGTATAGAGCTTAGGGTAGTGGATAGGTTTTATGCCAGCTCAAAGACATGTTCTCGATGCGGACATATCAAGAAAGATTTGTGCCTGAATGACCGTGTGTATGAGTGTACCGAATGCGGATTAGTGATTGACCGAGATTATAACGCCGCATTAAACTTGAAACGCTGTAAGAAATACCGTACCGCTGGCATTAGCGTAGCGGGCCGGATGGCCTAGGCGGGAAGTGAAGCCTCTGGACTGTCGAACCAGCTCAAGTAGCTACGGCGAAAGAGGACAGGATGAACGAGGAATAAACGAAAAAATGTGTATAACACGAAAATACACTTTTTACGTAGCAGAGCATGAATATTGAGCTTGCCAAACCTCACAGCCTGTCGATAGCGGATATAATCAAGCTACTTGAATGTCATTTCAGCTGCAAATGTCCGGGAACATCAAGACTCCCTGTGTTGGCTGTCTATGCTGTGTATCAGTGTATGATGAATCAGCTCGAAAGGTACGCGGGAAAAATCTCATGCCCTATTGAGACTCACAACTGCGGACATGGCTGGAGTTGACTGGAACGCCATAGAAAGCGAAATACAGCATAATCAGCTAAAAAAATCCCCCCTGCCGGAAATGACAGAGGGGATCATTTTTCCCTTCCCGCTAAAAGTTCAACATTCCCAATATCGATTGTGATCTCTGATTTGCCTGTGCAAGCATTGAGTTACCTGCTTGGCTCAATATCTGCAACTTCACGAGATCCATATACTCAAGTGCCATGTCAGCATCTTTGATTCTGCTCTCGGATTCCTGCATGTGAAGATTCGTGTTCGTGAGGCTGTTCGTATTGTACTCAAGCTCATTCATATACGTGCCGAGCTTCGAACGCTGTACACTCACTTTGTGTATTGCCTTGTCGAGTATGCCTATAGCCTTTGAGGCGTTCTCCCTTGTCGTTAGGTCAACACTCGTAATGCCGAGGGCTTCCGCTCTCATGTCGCCAATGTTGATGTATATATCTTCTCCGCGCCCCTGCCCAATCTGGAATGCCGTACTCCTGTCCTTGATGTGAAGGGTTGTTGTGTATGCGTCTGACTCACTGCTGAGGACGTAGCGTTTTGAGCCTTCATCCCATGAGGCTTTTACGTTGGCCATGTTATCGAACTCAATTGCCGCGTTGGGGTGAATTACTCCGTTTATCGTGTTGCCGTCAGTGGGGATTTCCTTTGCGAGGGCTTTGTTTGTGTGAGCGTCATACACTGAGGCGGTGAACGTGTTTTCTTCAGGCTCCTGAATCGTAACGAGTCCTAACGCTTTTATGAGGTCTTCATTCTCAGACGAGAAAGTCAACCTTCCAGCCTCGCCAGCAACAGCACTACGAACAACTATAGTTCCTCTTGCGTTATAGCCGGCTAATTCTCCTTGCTCGTTGAGGATTATGGGATTGCCTGACGAATCAAGAACAAGCTCGCCGGAAGCATCACGCTGGTATTCTGTTTGATACACAGGCTCATCCGCAACGAAAACTGACTCTGATGTTTGTTTTGTGCCGTCAGCAATCGTGCAGAAATTCTCCCTGTTGTCAGTGTATTTCGCTTGTCCTAGGTCATCAGCTATGGCGTTGTTGATTTTCCTCACAGCGTCCGTTATCGTGTCAGCACCGTAAAGAGTAACGCTCGTTTTCTTGCCATCACCCTGAGTGATTACGATTGTTTGAGGCCGTGTTACCATAAATACGGAGCTTGCATCGTAGAAGCTGGGTATTTCCGACAATTTAGCCTCGCGGACTCTGACTTTTGTTATGTCAACGGGATTCCCTCCGTACAAACCATTCTCGCCGCGCCCAATAGGTTCAGTTTTTCCGTTTTCCGTGTCAATCCAGCCGTTTACAGTGAGATTTTCCCGAGCAGAGTCGGATATGTTTATGCTTCCGCTGTTGCTACCAGCTCCACCGCCAGTAGCCGCGCCTCCTCCGCTGCCTGTAGCAGTAACAGTGCCTCCCGTTATGGTTATGCTGTCAACGTTCGTGAAATCTGCCCTTGAGCCTCCTCCACTGCCGATGCCCGCTCCTGAACCTACGCTTGTGGCCGTAACATTACCGCCGTTTATGTTCACTTTCACATTAGCCCCCACGCCCGTATAGCTGGAGTAATAGCCGCCTCCACCAATACCCGCGCCAGGACCGTATGCTGTTGCCGTGATTGTCCCGCCGTTTATGGTTATCGCACCAACAGAGCCTGTCCACTTTGATGGGATTGAGTTTGCTGTATGACATGCGCCACCGATGCCAGCACCGCAACCAGAACCGCATACCGCGTTGAGTGTACCATCTGTTGAACCGAAGCCCGAAGCACTGTTTATCGTTACGGAGCTTGAATTGCCTGTAGTTTCATTCGCCTGCGTTAGGATTCCTGCAACATCATAGCCACTCTTGAGGGTATTATCGCCCGCAAGGAATATATCCGCCTCCGCCCCAGTCATGTCAAGTGCTGCCGTGTAATTCGTTGCGCTCACGTCTATATTTACGTCTGTGAGGAATAATGACGCTTTCACGCCTTCAGATATTACGATTCTGTTTGTTGTGGCTGCTCCTGTGCCTGTAATGCTGTAAGTTCCGTTTGCCGTAATCGTGAGGACTCCCCCGCTGAACTGCCAGCCCTCCCCGGATGTAGCGTTCGTTGAGCTGACTCCGCTCTCTATGTTGATGTCATATTCTGGCATTGGAGGAACTGCCGGGGGGTTAATCGGCTCAAACACAGCTTCTTCGGCATTCTCCGTGTAAGTGTATTCCTCAGCTACAGTGAGGTTGATGATGTTGCTTTTCTGCACATGGCCTTGACCGGGTTTTGCGCGTATTTCGATGCGGTAATTGCCCTCTGTAGATTTCTTTTGCCCGAAATTGTCGATTGACGTAACAGCACCCGTAACTTTAAGCTTCGTCCCGGCCATGTCTGATGACCATTGCGCCGCCGATGTCCCATCAAGAAGCCTTTTGCCGTTGAAGGAAGCGTTAGTTGCCTCAAGGTTAATGCTTCCGCAAAGCTCTTCTATTTCGTGCTGAAGATAGCTTCTATCTTGGTATGTGAGTGAGTCATTTGCCGCCTGCACTGAAAGCTCCCTCATCCTCTGAAGCATCTCGTTTATGCGGCTCAATCCTCCTTCGGCTGTCTGGAGCAATGAGACTCCATCCTGTGAGTTACGTATTGCCCTGCTTATCCCGGCAAGCTGCGCTGACATGCCTATACCTATTGCGAATCCGGAAGCATCATCTGCGGCTGTTGCGGCCTTGAGTCCTGTTGAAAGTGCTCGTGAGGTCTGCTCAATGGCTCTGTTCGTGGCAGTCAGGGCGTTATATGTCATGTTGATTGTGTTGTTGTTGTTTATCACCATGATAAATTGTGCCTCCTGCTGAAAGTTATAGCTCCGTTTCAGTTTTCGGCGGGCATTGAGGAAATTTTTACCGTGATAATTCATGGCACTTTTAGTTTTCGTACTCAAAATGTATCATTCACTCGCAAGAATCAAACAGGAGGTAATCACATGGATGAGTTCAGAATTATAGACGTTGCCAGAAATGAAGAGAGAATATTCACGCCTGACAGTTTCAGGAGCGCGGGCTTCCTCGAAAATTCATCGCTAACCATCATAACAGGCATAACGGAATCGAATCTCAATGACGCAATCACCCTCGCAAAATCAGCACATGAATCAGGCATCGTAACAGCGGGGATCATGTCGGGCAGTAAAGACATGAAGAGTTTTCTTGACGTTGCAGACGCGGTAATAATTTCGCGTGGCAATGATGAGTCCGAAATCATAAACGGAATATCAGACCTCATCACAAAAATAGGATTCGTGAATCTCGACATTGAAGACATAACAGAGATTCTCAAGGACGCTGGCACGGTTTATTACGGGACTGGCACGGCTAAAACTCCAATGACGGCGGCGAAAATGGCGGTGAAAATGTGCGAGGGCATCGCAAACGCAAAAAGAATACTCCTGAACACAACGACAGGCACAGAGATAATGCTCAGCGAAATGTCAGGAGCTGCGAACGTTATCGAAATGGCAACAGACCCTGACGCGCAAATCATATGGGGACATGTGATTGATGAGGATATGGGGGAGAATGTGAGAGTGAGAATTTTCGCGGCCATGAATGATAAGTGATATTAGAGAATTGGCAGTAAAAAAAATCCCCCGCCATTACAGCAGGGGAAACGCAATGTATATTAATATTCACTCACTCGCCTAATAGAACAGATGCCCCAGATTGAACACTCCAAGCCACGCCATGAAAACGTTGATTAACACGTTCGCCACACTCAGAAGGAACAGAGTCTTGAACATGTTATTCATTTCCTCCGTTGTTGTCTCCTTTGATGCGCTGTATGACGACATTATGATAGCTCCTCCAGTTGAAAGAGGGCTTATTGCCGCCGCAAATGAGGTCGCAATTATCGCCGACATCATCTCAATGTAATTCGCGCCAAGAGTCTTTGCTACGTTGTCAGCAATCGGGAGCAATGCGGGCATTACGACTCCAGTGGTGGAGCTTACCCATGACAATATTCCAGATGTCGCGGCCATGACAGGGGTAGCTGTGTCTTTCGTCATGAGCGTCTTCAGGTAATCCGACACAAGCGCAATACCGCCGAGCTTGTTGATGACATTCACCAATGCACCAACACCGCAAATGAACACCAATGTTCCCCAAGGGATTCCCTTTATGGCTTTCTTCTCATCCGCACACCCTGTGAGTATAAGAACACTCGCCGCAAGGAACGCGAATAACCCCGTGTCCAGCTTGAAGCCTATGCAGCAGATTACTACAACGATTATGACAGCGATTGTGATTCTCTGCTGTTTGTTGAACTTGGGAATCTCAGACCATTTCAGCGGGTTGTCAGCTTTCACCGCATAGCCCTTGTAGAGGATATACACTACCAGAGTGAACACGAAGCCAGACAGCAGGGTTGACATGAACAAATGAAGCCCGAAGCCTGAATAGCCGAGAGGGTTAGAGAGCTGAGCCGCGAGGATGCCTGTGAGTGATAGTGTTGACGCACAGCCCGCGTTAGCTCCGAGCTTGGCATATAATGACGTTGCCATAGGGTTAATATCCATTGCAAACGCAAGGTACATCGCGAATGTCGTCATGAGTATTCCGGCGGCGATATGTCCGGGACCGATTGCTGAAATGAACGCTGACAGTACGAACATCAGAATCGGGATCAATACGGTATGTTTTCCGACGAGGGCGACAACTTTCTTGGAGAAAAGCTCAAGTGTACCGTTCTGGCTGGCCATGCCGAACATGAATGTAACTCCCACGAGAGTAACGAACATTGATGAGCTGAATCCCGCTGTAATCTGTGAAGCCTTCATGCCTCCTACAGTGCCTAAGACGAATGCCGCGCCTAATGCGAAGAAGCCGAGGTTGATTTTCTTGATGAAGCCGATTGCCACAACAACGACAAGAACGAGAAGCGATATTATCGGCAAATATTCCTGCATGATGATTTACCCCCCTTAGAGTCTAATTCTTGCAGTGCCATCCATGATGAAATTGGCTGTCCTGAAGCCGAATGTGTCATCGATTTCCGGGACATTATTCCCAGCCTCAAGCCTGAAGTCCGCTCCGCATTCAAGAATCCCAGCTGGATGTCCTATGCGTATGAACTGAGTATCAGCATTCGGTGCGAGTACCTGATTCACGATTGAGCCGGGTGTTACCGCTGCTGCTGCTGTACACATTGCCCCGGTCATGGCGTATGATGGGTGAGGCTTCTGCATTGACATCATGCGTGAGAGGAGATCGATTTTGTCCTTTGCGATTTCTTTCCCGTCTGAGGTCGTGTAGGCTTCTGGCTCTGCTACAAACGTCATCTTGGGGATTCCGGGAGTGTCCCATGCCGAACGCGTGTAATCCTCAATAAGTCCCAGCTTAACCGCCGCCATTCCGCGAATCTTCTCCAAGAGGTCAAGCATATCGGGCTTTGCGTTGAGGTCATCGGGAAGCTCTTTACCCGTCAAGCCTATATCCTTTGCTTTCACGAACACAAGCGGATTAGCCGCATCAACAATTGAAACGTCAACTTTACCGAAGCTAGGAACGTCAAGCGTATCAATCACGTTCCCTGTAGGCAGTAATCCCTTACCCAATGTGCCAGAAGGACGGACGAATTTCAGCTTTACGGGCGATGCTGTTCCCGGGACTCCTGCAATCGCGAAATCACCAGAATATGCGACTTCACCGCCGGGGGTCTGAACGTCAGCGACAATGATTTTGTTGGTGTTGGTGTTGAAGATTCGTACGCTTGTCATTCCGTCTTTGGCCTCAACGAGTCCGCGCTCAATGGCAAATGGCCCTACACCTGATGAGATATTTCCGCAGTTACCCTTGTAGCTGACTAACGGCTTGTCAACGCTGACCTGTGCGAACGTGTAATCAACATCGGCTTCAGGGTTGGCGGATTTCTTGATGATTG
>JAFSKY010000244.1 GCA_017448685.1 Synergistaceae bacterium | reverse complement strand
GCAATTTCCCTGACTGACGCGAAAATCCTCCGCAAAGTTTCCAGCGAACTCAATATGACATTCATGAAGATCACGGAAATCTTCCTGTACCTTACGCCCCTCGTGATGTTCTGCTCGGCAGCCTCAATGATTATCACGGCAGGAGCTGGGACTCTCGTCTCGGCGGCAGGAATAACATTAACGCAGATATTCGGCCATGCGGTGATAGTCGTGATTGTCTGCGTGGCAGTGAGATTCCGGGCAGGGCTGAATCCCTTCACGATGTTGCGGAAATCTGCCCCCATGCTAGCAACAGCCTTCAGTACATGCTCAAGTGTAGCCGCGATTCCTGACAGCATGAAGTGCGCCGGCTCAATGGGAATATCGCCATCACTATACTCATTCTCAATCCCTGTAGGCGTGTCAGTCAGCAAGATAACTACTCCGCTGTATTACTCGGTTATGGTGCTGTCAGCGGCCAATCTTTACGGCGTGAACATGACTCCGTCGGCGATAATTCAGCTCTCAGTAACAATCTTACTTCTTACGGTTACGACTCCTTCAATGCCGGGCGCGGGGCTAATATCGTTGTCAGTGCTTCTTGCGCAGGCGGGATGCCCCCTTGAGTTTGTTGGAATAGCTGTGAGCATCGAGATGATGATAGATTTCACGGCTACAATGACGATATGCCAGTCTAATTTGGCCTGTACACTTCTTGCTGCGGCGGATGATGGCCTTCTTGACCGCGAGAAATATAACCGGCCATGAAGAATATCTTTGTGTCATGCGGTGAAGTTAGCGGGGATATTTACGCAGGAGGCTTCATACGTGAGGCACTGAAGATTTCTCCGTCCGCAAAGTTATGGGGTATGTTAGGCCCTGAGAGCGTCAAAGCTGGTGGCGTTCAGAGATGGAGCTATGACGAGCTGAAATTGATGGGGCTACTTGAGATTGTCCCGGCGATTCCTCGAATATTGCGCCTCAAGAAAAACATTGCCCGCGAAATATTGACCGTCAACCCTGAATCCGTTGTGCTTGTCGACAGCCCTGACTTTCATTTGATGCTCGCAAAATCTCTCAGGAAGTGCGGCTATACTGGCCGGATAATCTCATTGAGTCCCCCAACTGTTTGGGCGTGGCGTTCAGGTAGGGTGAAGAATCTGAAACGGGACTTTGATTTGTGCCTTCCGCTATTCTCATTTGAACATGAGTATTTGCTCTCACACGGCGTTAAATCGTTGTGGAAGTCTCATCCTCTTGTGCGTGAAATTGAGGGCGTGAGAATCTCTGAGGCTTTCACCAAACGTTTCGGCCATGAAAATATTATTGCTCTCATGCCGGGAAGCAGGCATTACGACATACGATTTCACCTCGATATACTCATTGGCACGGCTGAAATCTTGAAGGCTCGCGGATATTTGCCAGTGTTTTCTGTTGCGCCGGGACTGTCATCGAATCTCGCGAATGAGGTCAGAGAACGCGCAAAGGAGTCAGGCCATCAAGTTTGGGAGGGTAGCGGGCGTGAGTTAATGCTAGGCTCTGTTGCTGTGGCTGGCGTGTCTGGAACGGTTGCGGTTGAGGCTATGTTGCTGGGAAAATTCATGACGGTGATATACAACATGAGGCGACTGAATTATGCTGTGCTGAAGCGTCTTGTTCGAGTGAAGGACATATCAATACCGAATATTCTCGCAGGAAGGCGGATATATCCTGAGCTGTTATGCGGTGAAGCAACGCCTGAGAATATTGCACGTGAGATTGAACGCTACCTTGATGATGATGATATGAGGCGCAAGACTGACTCGGCCATGAAGGAAGCTCGCGCCATGATGGGAGATTATGACGCTCCGAAATTCTGGGCTGAATGCATCATCAACCCTCAAACAAAATCCATTAATGTGTAATTAACGCGTAACACTTTTACCCGCGATAATGTTATTATTGCCTCCGTACAAAAATCCCAATCACACGGAGGCTTTTTCATTATGTCATTCAAACGCATAACCGTTCTTGCGGCTGTAGTATTGCTTTGCGCTTTTCCGGCATTCTCACACGAGCTGACAATCAAAGCTGAGAATGAAGCCATGAAGGAAGGCGAACCATTCCCCGCAACAGTTCAATCATCTCACAAGTTCATTGTCCCGGAAGAAGTCGAAGAACTCTCACGCGTAAAGGCAGGCATCATTGAGGACGGGAAATTAGTCGAGGCCAAACTCACAGGCAATGAGCCGGGATTGTGCATCGATTTCACCGTAACGCCCAAAGATCTCTCAGGGTCAGTGATGCTAGTTGCCATTAAGGACGGCGAAACATGGAGCGTAACGAATGAGGGAGGGAAATCCGGCGCAAGGAAGGAGCTTGAAGCGCAGGGACTCAAAGTCATTCGCGCAACGAAGAACGACAAATACGCCAAAGCCCTCTTCAACACCTCCCATGATGACACGAAATTTTCACAGGTCATAGGGCATCCCCTCGAAATCATACCCGTAACCAATCCTGCCGACGCTAAAGCAGGCGAGTATTTCACGGTGAAGATTCTGCTGAACGGTCAACCTTACACCGGGTCAGTATGGGCGACATATGACGGCTTCGTTACGGAATATGAGAACACATACGCGTATTACACTGAGGCGGAGAACGGAGAAGCCCACGTGAAAATCACCGCTCCCGGCTGGTGGGGAATAAGGGCGTATCAGGGAGATTTACCCGGCGTTGAAGGCGACTATGACGCAAAAACATTGAGGACGTTCCTGCTGTTCAGGGTCAAATGATGAGAGTGAAATACGTTATCGGGCTGGCGTTTGCTGGCCTGATATTTTTATGCGGAGAAGCATTTGCGCATGGAACTGGCTACAGGCATTCGGCGTTGAAAGCTGTTGCGTTAGAGTTCATGTACTCAACTGGCGAGGCAATGAGCTACCGTGAAGCCCGCGTATTTTCCCCGAATGATGACAAATTCGCGTGGCAGTCAGGCAGAACTGATGAGCGGGGGCGTTTTGCGTTTGTGCCGAATGCGGCGGGAATGTGGCGCGTTATTGTTCGTGATGAGGAAGGCCATCAATGCGAAGCAAGTATACTGATTAGTGGTGAGGGGTTAGAGGTTAGCGGGGGTGAAGCGGAGTCGTCAATTCCTAATGGCATGGAGCTATTTATACGGGCGTTGCTTGGCGTTAGCGTAATCTTCAACATAGCAATGATAATCAGGAGGAAAAATGCACATTAGCGAGGGCATATTATCGGGCGGGACTCTCATAGCTGGTTGGGCTGGGAGCGTTGCGGGAATCTCATACGGCCTGAAGCACACTGACCCTGAAAAAATCGTGCGAACGGCGTTCACATCATCCGTGTTTTTCCTAGCCTCACTCGTGAATGTCCGCATAGGCCCGTCATCGACTCACCTTACGTTGCTTGCGCCAATGGGAATAATTCTCGGTGATGCTGTATTTCCGGCGGTGTTTGTGGCGTTACTATTGCAGGCGGTATTGTTCCATTTCGGCGGGCTTGTTGTGCTTGGAGCTAACACGTTCGCGATGGCATTCCCCGCGCTTATGACACACGTAATTTTCGGGCGGGCAATCTGTGAGTCCTCCGGGAAATTTCGCACAATGACTCTCTCATTCATGGCCGGGACATTCACTGTGATGGCTGGGGCATGTATTGCCGGAACGTTTCTCGGAATGACGGACAAGAATTTTCTCGGCGCGGTGAAATTGTTGCTGATTGCTCATGTTCCTTTGGCCGTGATTGAAGGAGTCGTTACAGCATTCCTTGTGATATGGCTGAAACGTGTTATGCCGGAGTCCCTGCAATGAGCCAGAACGCATATACCCTCGAATTTTCCCCCACTACAGCCGCGACTGAAACCCGCCGTAATCCAGCAACAACCCTCATTTGCGCCGTAAGCTATGCGCTTGCCGTGTCAGTCAGTGATTCATGGCCTGCACTATTGCTTGCGTCAATCCTTCCTGCCGTAATTCTCGCCAAGAGATTCCCACTTCACGCCCTCGCAAAACTCAACCTGCTTAACGCCGTTATGATTCTGACTCTCGCGCTGACATGGCCGGAATTTTCCGGGGGGCTTGTCATGGGGACGGTTATAGCCTTGCGGGTGAACATGATATGCGTTGTGTTCATGTCGATGGTGTATCCTCTTGGGACTGGCGGAATCTATGAGGCTTTGTGCGTTTTGGGAATGCCTGAGAAAATGCGAGTCCTCATAATCTTAACGCTAAGGGGGATATTCACGATGCATGAGAGATTTGAGACGGCGTTAATCTCCGTGAGGTTGAGAGCTCCGAATCTGAAAGGTATGATGAAGCTACGAGTATTTGCCAGCGTTACGGCCTCAGTGCTGGTGCAGAGTGCATTGCGTTCGGAAAATGTCATGAGGGCTGTGAAATGTCGCGGGGGATTCGGAGGTTTCTCGCAATATCGTCATGAGGGCTTCAATTCGCGTGATGTTCTCTTCATGGCCGGATTCATGGTTTACGCTTCGTGCGTTGCGTTGCTGAATTATGCTTGAAGTGTGCAACCTTCGTTACAGTTACCCGGATGGCCACGAGGCTTTAAGGGGCGTGAGTCTCACACTGCATGAGGGTGAAAAGCTCGCTGTTGTCGGCGCAAATGGTTCAGGGAAATCAACATTGCTCCTTCACATAGCGGGGGCATTGGAAGTTCAATCGGGCAGGATAACTTTCAGGGGGTGTGAAGGCTCTGACATTTTGCGGAGGAATATCGGCCTCACGTTTCAGAATGCGGATGATGAGATTCTCATGCCGTCAGTGATTGAGGATGTCGCATTCAGCCTCATAGCCGGGGGAATGAAGCTCTCACAGGCACATGAACACGCAGGTGAAATTCTCGCCTCGTTGGGAATATCACACCTCGCTATGCGTCCACCTCACAGGCTTTCAGGCGGTGAAAAACGTCTCGTAACATTCGCTGGCTTGCTGGCCTCGAATCCTGAAATCCTCGCGCTTGATGAACCTACAGCAGGTCTTGACCCTAAAGCACGAAGGAGAGTCATAAATTTTCTGCGTGAAAGCGACAAGGCTGTAATTCTTGCGACTCATGATTTGGACATGGCGTTTGATATTTGTGGGCGAGCTGTGATTCTTCATGATGGTGCTGTGTATGCTGAAGGAGCGTTGCCGGAGATTTTCATGGACATTGAGACGCTTGAAGCATGTGGGCTTGAGATGCCTCTAGCGGCTCTCAATGATATGTTGACGGGGGCATTGTCTCTGATTTCTCCATGATGCCCGGCTCGATTGACAAATCATAGTGAATGTACGCGGTGAACTCTTCCGAAGAAAATATTATTGCGGTCAATAACTTATAGCTTCCCTTAACGTATTAAATTCTTATCTTTGTTTTATACGTAAACATATGATAGCATACTGATTATTCGATGAATCACATAGTTCTGAACAGAGACGACGAACAAGACATCGAATGAAGTAAAACAGTTTGCAACAAGTAGTCAGGAATGCAAAAATTTGCGGACTTGATAGAGGTGTGTAGTACGCCAGCAGTTTATAACTGTAAAATTCGGAGCATTGATATTTTTATATGTTTCGAGTAACTATTCGCTCCACAATCCATAACACAACAAAGCCCCTTCGTCATGGCATCTTGTCAAGGCGTAAGGGGCATAAACATTTTATATTCTGGTATATGAGGTAAGAGATAAATTATCGGCTGGAGAAAATGCCGGGATAACAATAGAACAAGCAACCTGTGCTATAATTATTCTTGCTCATAGAATACCGCACATGACAATACAGTTATGCGCTGTGTGTCTTTGCTTGTCTGCTGTCAATTATATCACAGAAACGGTAAAGACACGTGTTGTGTGCGCTGATTATTCCCGCGCCTTTTACATGAACGCGGGATTTTGTCGCCAAATGTCCCGGAAATCTTATCGGGCTGGCAGTGAGGCATCATTAGCGCAAAAAAGAAGGTGGAAGCTCCGCAATAATTATTCGCGCAACTATGTGAACTGTCATGTAAAAACCACGAAGGCCGCTCATGCGGAATCAAGAGAGGAGAAGGAATTTTGAGCAGGAAATTATGTTTGTTGCTTCTTGCGGTGATGGCCATGTTGCTTGTTGCTTCATGCGCGTATTCAGCTGCTCGCGAATGCAGGCTTTTAGGTGATGAGGCAACGTTCGAGTCCCCGGAACTTCATGAGGATAACCCTGACGCTGACGAGAGCTATTTCGGGTACAACTATTTGGCAAAATATCGGCTACCCAAAGCCAAATTGTATATATTCAAGCCGGAAAACGCTGACGATGAAGACAGCTGGACGCTCATACCAGATACAGCATATACGCTTTCATGGGATATGGTGTCAGAGTTCAATGGGTTGAAGCTGAAGGAGAAAACTTCTGATGCTTCTGGGGATATATTTGTGGTGAGCGGATATTTCCCGGATTCTGCTGACGCTTACACATGCCGTTTTCTGGTAACAGCTACAGTTGTTGATGTGAACGATGAAACTTACAGGGAATACGCAATTGGCACGACAACAAGTTTTGATGAGTCTATTGAAATCAGCATAGGGCCTGACACGGAACATATATCAGCAACCCCGGAGGATTTTGCGAGATATGTCGTTTACAACAGCAAAGATATAAGCCTTAACGAGGTTACGGAAGACTACGCTGTTACAGTTACCATGAGTGCTGACTATGACAACATAGATAAACGCTATGGCCGCTACATACGCTCGGACAATGATTATACGGTGAACCTTCCTGAATGGCTCAAGTATGAGATAACCGGGCAACAGACCAGCTTCAGCAATGAGGAGCTGAAAGAGGCATTTGAAGAGGTCAACGGCAAAGCGATAACGTCAATCGTGATAAAGTTCAACGACAATTACGATGGCAAACTTTTAGGGGAACTCAAAGAAGGCACAAAAGCCCGTGTGAATATCCCCTTGGTGAGTGCGGATGATTTCGATAACCCCGAAATCGTATTGAGCTGGGACGTTGAGTATCACAAGAAGCCAGACCCCTTTGTGATAACGTCATCGAAGACTCTCACCCTCACGCTTGAGCCGGGCAAAACAGGCAGCTTGACGGCGGAATTTTCCGGGTCAGATCCAGTGAGGTGCGACTCAAGAGATGTTCCGGCGGTGAAGTTCATTGTCGGCAATACAGCTATAGACCCCGCAACAGGCAAAGGGACAATCAATATCACAGCTGAGGCCAGAGATACTGCTGAAGATGGCGAATATGAGAGCGTACTCACATTCACAGACGCTGCCGGGAAATCTGACTCCCTCACGGTGAAAGTTACAGTGAAGAAGCCAGCTACCCCCGCTGGATCGCTAACACTCACGGGAGACCCCAAAACATTCTCCCTCAAGGCAGGCGGTACAGCAAAAACGACTCTCACAGTTGAAGGCAACGCGAACGGGCGAATCACATGGACGGCCGGGAATGTAACTCCCACTGCGGATATTCTCGTATCATGCACAGCACAGGGAGATTCATCGGCGGAAATTTCGATTGTTGTCGGGAATAACGTTGCGGCCGGGACATATAGCAGTGAAATACGCGCAACGGATTCGGCTGGGACTTCAGCAGGTGCTACCCTGAGAATCACAATCACAGCAGACCAGAAAGAGCAGGAGCAAACCGATAACAGCAACGATAACACTAACCAGCAGACCGACAACAACCAGAACGACAACACCAATAACCAGAATCAGAATCAGGACACGAACAACCAGAATCAAAACACGGACAACAACAATCAGACAAACACAGACTCGCGCAACCTCACCGAGAAGATAAAGATTCGTGGCGAGTCAGGCTCATCCGCGCAGTCAAAACCGCTCTCGTCATTGCAGGCAGGTTCAAGGGCAGTGTACGTGATTTCGCTTGAAGGCACAGGAGTTACGGCTAAAGCGTGGAAGCTACTCATTAACGGCCTCACAGTAGACAGTGCAGTGTTCTGGGCTGGAGGGTTCACTGCTTCAGCGTCAACAAGTTGGGCGGCAATCACAAGCTCTGATGCTACCTCAGCAACAATTGAGGCAACTCCCCCAAAAGATTTGAACATTGACTCGGCTGTCTCTGTTGCTGTTACCGGGACTGACAACCAAGAATACACAGCTGACCTCGGTACTGTGTCAAAGGCTACCACGTCTCAGGAAGAACAGACCACAACAACGCGTCTATACAGCTCCGGCGGAGGTTGTAGCGGCGGATTCGGAATGATAGTTCTTGCGGCCATGCTTGCGTTCAGAGCCGGAAAACGCTCATAAACTAAAGCACATCCCCTGTAGTTCTCATTATCACTGAGGGCTGCGGGGGATTATGTATCTTCTAAAGGAGGGATTTCGGGAAGATGAAGAAATTTCTGGTGCTTGTGTTGCTGGTTGCATTGATGGCAGGGGTAGCTTCAGGGGCGTATTACGACAATGACGGTGATAGCTGGGAAACGGCGTATGTCATAGCCTCATCCGAAGATTTGATGCTCATGCGTAACAGGGTAAATTCTGGTGCTGAAAGCGATGGGAAGTATTACAGGTTGAGTGCGGATATTGATCTGACATCTGTTGCGAGCTGGCAGAGTATTGGAGGTACAAGCAGAAACTTCGCGGGGCATTTTGATGGGCAAGGTCATACAGTTGCGCTAGGTTCAGGAGGAAAGTTGTTCGGTAGCATAAGCGTGGATGAAGGAACAATAGCAGTAAGGAATCTCAATCTTTCAGGCAAAATAGATTCAAATTGCTCACTGGCAACGGATTTATATAGCGGAATAATCGAGAGTTGCAGTTTTGCCGGGAGTGTAAGCAATACTACATTGGCTTGCGGTTTAGTGTCTCAGATTTGGGGAGGGACTATCAGAAATTGTACCGTCAGTGCTGATATTTCATCCACTTCAGGCGATGCGGGCGGCATTGTTGGACTCATGAGCGGAGGTACAGCACAGAATTGCACCGTCAAAGCCGGAACTGCCATAACAGCCTCAGAGAACGCTGGCGGTATTGCGGGAAATATGATCGCAGGAACTGTAACAAACTGCACTGTTGAAGCCGGTACAGCCGTAACAGCACAAAGATATGCGGGCGGCATTGCAGGCTATGCTGTGAACGATGCTGTTTTTTCCGGCAACAATTACCCCTTCGACTACACCATGATAGGAAACATTCCTTATTGGAACGGCGATAATGACGGCTCAAGCTGGGAAAAGTCCTATGTCATTCTCTCATCTGGAGATTTGGTTGTCATGCACGACAGAATCAACGCTGCTAGTGATGACGAGGGCAAATACTACAAGCTGAGTGCGGATATTGATTTGACTTCCATAACAGGCTGGCGGGGAATCGGCAACGGTAATAATTTCACCGGGCATTTTGACGGCCAGTCTCATACGATCAGGCTTAACGGTGCTAAAGGCTTGTTTGACACAATAAATGCTGACGAAGGGACAATAGCCGTAAGGAATCTGAATCTCGCAGGCACAGTTGCGTCAGAAAACGATTCTTGCGCCGCATTGGTTATGACTTTACGTAGCGGGATAATCGAAAATTGCTCCTTCACAGGGACTGTTAGAGCCGAAGCGAGTTACTCAGGTGGCCTTGTAGGTTGGATGTCTGGAGGGACTGCAAGAAACTGCACAGTCAGCGGAGATGTTTTTTCAGGGACAAGCGGGGAAAATGATTTTGCTGGAGGCATAGCAGGATATATAGAGTCTGGAACTGTCGAAAATTGCACCGTCAAAGCTGGAAGCACCATTACAGCATCAGGCGAGGCAGGCGGTATAGCAGGATTTGCGGAGGCAGGAGCGATAACGAATTGCACAGTAGAAGACGGGACTGCTATAACCTCATCAGGCCATGCAGGCGGCATAGTTGGCGATACCAACACAGCGACATTATCCGGCAACACATGGCCTTC
>JAFSKY010000243.1 GCA_017448685.1 Synergistaceae bacterium | reverse complement strand
TTCAGTCTCACCGTTAAGTACCGCCCAGTTCACACATGCACGCCCGCGATATTTCGGCAATAATGATCCGTGCATGTTGAAAGCTCCGAGGGGCGCAAGGTCTAAAATCTTCATGTCAATCATTGAGCGGTAATAGAACGAGAATATGACATCAGGATTCACATCACGCACAACATCAGCTGAGGGTGAGTCAGTCCTTACGGGGATATTATGCGATTTCGCGAGGTCATAGACGGAGCTGAACCAGTGTTCCTCGTTTGGGTCATCTTCATGCGTGTACACTAACTTGACATTAACGCCATGTTTCAGCAGGACTGAAAGACACTCATAGCCTACAGAGCTATACGCAAACACAACAGCATTTGCCATTTTACATATCACCTTCATATATTTTCCGTATCACGTAGCGGGGGCGTTTCCTTACTTCCTGATATATTCGCCCGGTATATTCTCCTGTAATGCCCGTGCATGTGATTATGATTCCAGCGAGCAAAGTATTCACAGCATGGCCGAAAATCCCACATACCCCTAGAATGACTCCCGCGCCAAAAATCAACATTCCCAATATCGTTATCATTTGGAGTGGGAAAAGTGAGAATGCTGTCATGAGGTCAAATTGCAGGCGAATGAGTCGGAATAAGCTGTATTTTGACTCGCCTCCAGCCCTCGCACTATGTGAGACTTCAATCTCAATGGGATTAGCCGCGAATTTTTGCGCCAACGCTGGAATGAACGTTGAGACTTCTCCGCATTCGTTGATGATGTCGACAATTCCCCTGCTATAGCCTCTCAACATGCATCCGTAATCTCGCAATGCGAAGCCCGTAACGCCGTTCATGATTCTGTTGACGAGGCGTGAAGCATATCGCCGGAAGAATGAGTCTTTGCGTTTCTGTCGGATTGTGCCGATAACGTCATGTCCTGATTCGTATTCAGATATTATGCGTGGGATTTCCTCCGGGGGGTTCTGCAAGTCTGCATCCATCGTTATAACCAGTTCACCGCGTGAAGCCTTGAAGCCTGCCATTATTGCGGTGTGCTGGCCGAAATTACCGTTGAAGTCTATTATGCGGAGTGTATCAGGATGATTTTTGCGTTCTTGGAGCATTATGGGGAGTGATGAGTCTTTGCTTCCGTCATTGATGAGGATTACTTCATAGGGGCGGTTAAGGCTTTGCATTACGCTGAATAAACGCCGGAAAAGCTCCGGGAGGCTGTCTTGTTCATTCCAGACAGGTATAACGACAGAGATTAAGTTAGCATTCAAAGTTATACGGCCTTGCTTTCACAGTCATTACGGACAATTTTTTGCGCTATTCTACACTCAATGCCTAAACGCGGTCAACGAATGAGGGCATAATATCTCCCCTCATAGACAGCCCTAAAATGTAAGCCTAGTAAAACTCGTCCGAGGCGGATATAAAATTGCTACTTTCACATAAACTATTGCGCCATAATACTTTATCCCCGATTTTGTGATTTCGCGAAATGTTTGCAGGATATAACATTATGGGTAGCTGATGGAGTTTCGCACATTCAGCCACGTTGAAGCCGTGAAATATTTTTGTGGTAATATTCGCCACGAAAGGAGCTATGAGCTTTATGGGTATTCTGCGTAAAATAAGCGGTGCATTAGGGCGTTACATGGCCGCAATTGTAGTTGTGGTTACGGCACTTGCGCTGTTTGTGCCGGAGTCGTCATTATGGATTCAAGTGGGCTGGATTAACCCTCTGCTGATGGTAATCATGTTCGGGATGGGGCTTACACTCAAGGCCGAAGATTTCATGCCCGTATTCACACAGCCAAAATATATATTGCTGGGATGCCTCGCACAATTCACGGTGATGCCTCTTCTGGCGTGGGGATTGAGTCTCGCGTTCAGCCTCGATGCCGCATTGATGGCGGGAACGGTGCTTGTGGGTACATGCCCCGGAGGAACGTCAAGTAATGTTATAACGTATCTTTCACGTGGGGACGTTGCTTTGAGCGTTGGAATGACGAGCGTTAATACCCTTCTTGCGCCATTTCTCACGCCAGCTATAACCTACCTCATATTACGCACAACAATAAGCGTTGATGTAATGGCCATGTTCATATCAATAGTACAGGTTGTAATTGTGCCTATAGTTTTAGGGTTCATTATCAGCAAGCTATTTCCGCGAATTTCCGAGAGCCTCAGTGATGTTCTTCCTGCCGTGAGCGTTACTGCTATATGTCTCATAGTAGCGTGTGTTGTCTCACACAATGCCGGGCGCATAATGTCTACAGGCGGGCTTGTGTTTGCTGTAGTGATTCTGCATAACGTACTGGGATATGCCTGTGGTTTTCTGCTGGGTAAGGTGTTGGGACTGAGTGTTACGCGGATAAAAGCACTCTCGATTGAGGTCGGAATGCAAAACTCTGGGCTTGCAACGAGTCTCGCAGGCAGCACGTTTCCGGGCTTGGCGATGGCAACAGTTCCGGGGGCGTTGTTCAGTGTGTGGCACAATATCTCAGGGGCATTACTCGCTGGAGTATTCAGACGCTGGCAATAACACACCGTCAACGGGCGTAAAATCGACAATACCCTTCAGCCGTAATTTTGGCCGAGGGGTATTTTTTTTTGCGCTAAGATTCAGCGTGTGAAAGGAGCTGTTATGTTTTGTCCGTAATAGTGAGAGATGTTGCAGTCGAATCTGTGCTGACGAAATCAAACCTTCCTGTGTCAGATTATTCCGCAAATCCTTACACGGGTTGCCTT
>JAFSKY010000242.1 GCA_017448685.1 Synergistaceae bacterium | reverse complement strand
GTATGTCGAAGTACACATCACCTTCTGAGACGTAAGCATGTCCATTCGCGATTATGCGCTCAATCGTGGCTATGATTTCTGGGATATGCTCAGTTGCGCGGGGGTGAACATCTGCACGGCGTATTCCGAGTGCGTCAGCGTCCTTGAAGTATTCGGCGATGAATTTTTCGGCGAGGGCTTTCACCGTTGTGTGTTCTTTGTGGGCGCGGTGAATCATTTTGTCGTCAATGTCCGTGAAATTCTGTACGAACGTTACCTTGTAGCCCTCATGTTCAAGCCACCTCCGCAAAACGTCAAACACGATGAAGGGTCTTGCGTTCCCGATGTGTATATGCCCGTAAACTGTTGGGCCGCATGAATAGAAGCTGACTTGCCCGGGCTTTATTGGGATGAAGGGTTCTTTTTTCCGTGTCAGGTCATTGAACAGCTCGAGACTCAAATTATGTCATATCCTTTCAATGTAGTATGCGGGTTATTTTACCGTAACGCGCAAGAAGACTCCCACTTCCGCGCTATAATCCTCTACGTTGACTAACTGGAATAACTGAAATTCCGACAACGAAATGGAAATACAACTTGGTACCTATGGTGCGTAGGAAACCTTGGTTTCGAGCCATAAACGCCTTTGGAGAGGACGTACAGCGCACTCCGTGTACAGCGCACTACGTGTACAGCGCACTACGTGTACAGCGCACTACGTGTACAGCGCACTACGTGTACAGCGCACTACGTGTAAGACGGGAACAGAAATGTTGCAACGCTGACCTCGTTGAATTACTGCGTTTGCTCCACGACAGGAAGCCCCCATCACCGTAAGGGAGGGTAGTTCACACTAGCAGGGTAAAAAAAATTCCCCCTGCCTAAACAGGAGGAACTATCCTTCAATCTTAACGAGCCGTCATATTCTCTTACGCCTCAGCAACAACAAGCACACACCCGCCATAACCGCGCCAATGCCCGACAAATTGCACCCGCTTGAACTGTCATTGCCCTCACTCCCAGAAGAGGACGTTACAGCCATACTCACGGGGACTCCTCCAAGCTGTGAGCTGTCATACTCGCCCAAGAATGTATCATCCTTCATCCTGTAGAGGCGTATTTTTCCGCCAAATTTCGCCGCAAGAACGTTATAGCTTGCATCCCTCACAGCGATTACTGACCCGCCGTTGTTGTCCGTGTGAAGATCTGTTGATATATTCACGCCGTAATGTGAGAGAGTACTGTTGCCGGAACTGTCCTGTGTGATGAAATAGAAGCCGTAACTTGAATCCGGGCATAACGATATGACAGGAATATCTGATGACATATTTCCGCCACCAATGATATACACTCCGCGTGAATGCGCTAGTGCTATGCTTGAGTTGTTGAGCCACGCCATAGAGTTCGCACGGTATCTTATGCGCGTAACACTCATGTTGCCGTCTGCCTGCGTCAATTGGCCGTCAAAGCTGAACATTGCGCTCTCATTGTC
Organism: Synergistaceae bacterium; assembly: GCA_017448685.1. Classification (GTDB taxonomy): domain Bacteria; phylum Synergistota; class Synergistia; order Synergistales; family Aminobacteriaceae; genus JAFUXM01. Next base: position 29,329 of record JAFSKY010000242.1, on the reverse strand, counting down.
GCCTGAGTCAACGAGCGTATATATACGGCTACTCGTCAGCACAGTATGACTCTCAGGGGAGGAATCTTTGCTCCCGAAATACCCCGCGAAATCAAACGAGCGTACGACCCCGAAATTTTCCGCGCTGAACTGTGTTAGCTTCGTCCCTGAAGTGATGAACAATCCCCGGCCGTTGTTCGAGTATGAGACATCTTGAGCGTTGTAGATTCCTTCAAGGACTGTAGGCGAGGAGGTAAGCGGCTGTGTAAGGTCTGAGGGGCTGAATATCATAACCGTATCGCCTGAAGTGGTTGTGTCTGTTGTGCGACTAATTACAGCGAGTCTTGAATTTCCCCCAGTCCAGTAAGGCGCGACAAGAGGATTTGAAGCACTCCCCTGATACTGTATGCCCTTCACATCAATGCTTGACTCACCGTTAATCTTGATGAGACCTAATCCGCCGTCTGAAGTAGTGTAGGCTATATCCGCATGAGCTACCCCACATAACACGAACGCCATAATCACACACATGAAAATTTTGCGCGTCATAATCATTTTCCTTTCTTTGAGGAGTTTTTGTTTGTTTTCGCGTCATTAGCTTGGAGCTTTTTCACCGTTGCCATAACCTTATCAGCAAGCTGTGTGTTCCCTGCACTGTAACGCAATATTCCTTTCCTCACGTCATTACCCGATTTCTTGTAGCCATATGCAAAAATCTCTGTCCCAAAGAATATATTTGTCCTAGCGTCAAACATATCATTTGCCTTCTTGACTTTCGGGAACTCCTTTTTGATGGCCTTCTCATGAACCTTCCAGCGCACTTGCATTAACCCATAATCCCCGCCCTTTGACACCGCTTTATTGTTGACGGTCGACTCATGGACGATTATCGCGGCTATAACATACGGATCAACTTTATGCTTTTCACCTGCCTCAAGGATGATTTCAGCGTATTTCTTCGCGTCAACCCCTGAGAGTTTTGGGTTTACCTCCGTGAAAAGAGCATATATATTCCTTGCACGGTCATCAACAACTTTCTTCGCCGCAACCTTCCTTTTTGCCGCCTCAGAGATTCCCGCGAATGCCACGACAATAACGAGGGCGCATAATATTTTCCGTCGCATCATTTCTTCCTGTTCGTCCTAAGCACTGTGAAGCCTGTCTCGCCGAGAACGTCTTTACCCTTACCATAACGCTGTACAGCCTCACGCCATGTTCCATTTTCATCGGGGGAATAATCACCTATAGCCTTACGCATGGCCACGAGAGCGACATACATATTCTTCACCGCATCAAGGTATTCCGTCCTCACAGCTTGGTATGCTGTTTGAGCGTTGATGAGGTCAATTTGCGCCCCCATTCCTTCAGCGTACATAAGCTCCGTAATCTTCAATTCTTCCTCGGCGCGTTCAACCTGCCTTTGTTTGTCCTGCTCAGCTGCTGAAGCGTTGCGCCAGTTGTTCATTGCAACAGTAATATCCCTCCTCGTTTGCTCGCGTAGTGCATCAAGGTTTGACTCCGCAGCCTGAATGAGCCTGTCAGTGTTGAACAGCCTATACTTTGTCGCTTTACCGTCAGTGATTGGGAGTGTGAGAGATAATGACGCGCCAGCCTGCCTGTTATTTGGTGTGGCGTAATATTCCGGGTCTGACCATGGGGTGAACTGGAACGCAAAATCAAGTGTCGGGGATAGTCCCTTTGCTGTGAGCTTCTTGACGATTTTAGCGCGTTCAAGGTTGATTCTTGCGGCTCTGACATCAGGGCGGAACTCTAATGCATCCTCAAAGTTTAATGCCACGTCAAACTCAGGCACCTTCAATTCCTCGTCAACAGGTTCAACGTCAAGCCCTCCAGCCATGAGCGACAATTCAGCGATGAGATTTAAATATGTAGTCTCTGCGTTCTTGACGAGAGTCTCAGCGGCTACAACTTGGGCTTCACTGCGAACAATATCCAGCTTCGGTACTAACTCCTGATTGTATTTCTCCATAGTTACACGGTGATTCTCTGAACGCTGTAGCAGTATCTCCTTCTGCAATTTCATGTTCTCACGCGCAAGGACTGCTGACCACCATGTTTCTTCAGCCGCGGCAATGAGAGTGTTTATCGTGTTGTCGAAATTCGCTCGTGTTGCCTCATAGCCCATAATGCTTTGCTTTTCGTCCAGCTTATAGCTCCCGGAGATGTCTATTCTCTGTGTGAGCCTCAAGCCTGAAGTGCCAGCCATAACGTTATCTTCTGTTTGCTGCCTCGTTGCGTATGAGCCTGTGAGGGTTGCTGATGTTGCTGGACGCTGATAGGCGACTGACGCAAGGACGGAATAATACCCGGCCTCAACGTTTTTGATTCCCGCTCGAAGTGAGTGGTTGTTGAGGAGGATTTCATTCACGTATTGTGGAAGTGTCATTGAGACTGAAGCGTGTGAAGAGGGGGGGAGCATGGCCAGAAATGAAACAGCCAACGCAATAGATAAGATACGATGTTTACGAATGAACAAGACAAGTTCACACCTTTATATTATGTGATGAAAATTTTGCAAGCTATTATATTACAGTTGATGGCGTGAAAATTTAAGGCGTATAAGGCGGTAAACTTTGGCAGTAAATTTAGCGCAAGGTACAAAAAAAAGAGGCCGGAGAAATTCACTCTCCAGCCCCGCGGCATTTCTCGTTCAAATCCCAAAGCGCAGACGGTTCAGCAACCTCTTTGCCTTCCTGAATGGCCACTTCAATATTTCAGCCGTCATAACCTTAATGGCTCTCACCTTTTCGCGCCTGATGAGGAACGGAAGCAGGTCGGGAGTCTGGCTGTCTCTTCCTCCGCCCCAATCGAGGACTTTCGGATGCTGGAATATTGGATCCTGCATGATTTGCCGATATTCCTCGCGGTAAGGATGATACGCCCCGCGCATGTCCGTGAACCAATCCCGTATAGGATTATTGCTCCCATGCACGAGATACGGCCTCAAACGCACGGTGTCAGCTCCGAACTCCTCAACGCACCTCCTTGCGAACTCGGGCATTTGCCAGAAATTTCGCTCCTGCACAACTGAGGCTATTTCCAGGTGATTGATTATCCCCTTCTCACGCAGACTCCTCACGAAATGAAGGTTGTCGATTAACTGCTGAATCGGCAATGTTGTTCCTGAGAGTAGCCTGTACGTATACTCATCGAAGCTAGTTACTGTTATTGCCACACGCAAATTGTATTGTCCGAGGTTCTCAATCTGCTTCCAGTGTTCAGCGTCAAACAGTGAGCCGTTAGTCTCAAGGGAAGCTGAGCATTCTTCAGCAGGGGCAAGCGGCCTCCATTCCGAGAGGGTCTTCAGGATTCCGCGAGCGCAGAAAAGCTCACCACGTCCATGAGCGGAAATCCTCTTCACGTGGGGCAGGACTGGCTTCAGTTTTTCGGTGATGGCTTCATATCCGGCGTTGCGGACTTCGGGAGGTTCTTTGCGCCATGAGACGCGGCTTGTGCAGAATGTGCATGTGTAGTTGCAGACTTCTTCATGTGCGAGGTAAAGCGAGCTGGGGTATTCGGGGATGTCGTCAATCTCTATGAGGTGATCGTTTATCGTCCCCATTGAAAGGTAGGGGCAAGCATCGATATGACACTGGGAGTAATCCCCCCCCCCCTAATTTATGATATATATCTCGTGCTTTTTTGCTGTGGTATATATCATAAAAGCTCTGCTCACTTAGCCTGCCTATTTTGTTGTCGCGTAGCCAAGAACACAATCTTACTTCGCCTTCCCAGCCCATAGTCTGAACAAAATTTACGGCGCGTTCACAGATTTTCATGTATTCATCTCCTTGTTTGGTGAATTGTGAAGTATCATATCACACGAACAACTTTAATCACAGGAGGCAGAAATTTCCCGGACATGGAACATTTTGACACGCTCATAATCGGAGGAGGCTCAGCCGGATTAATGGCCGCAATACGAGCCTCATCACAGGGACAACGAGTCGCAATCGCCGAGAAGAATCACTCTGTCGGAGAAAAGCTCCTGCTTTCAGGACGAGGACGCTGCAACTTCACCAACGCTGAGTCAGACATGGACATATTCATATCGCGTTACGGGGATAAAGGCAAGTTCCTTTATTCGGCGTTCAGCAAGTTCGGCCCTCTAAGGACACGCGAATATTTCAGCTCAATAGGCGTGAAGTATGTAGAGGAACGAGGCAAAAGGATTTTCCCCAAAGAAGGCGGAAGCAAAAAAGTTCTTGACGCACTCATATCACAATGCCGGAAAAACGAAGTCAAAATCATGCGAGGGACTCCCGTCAAAGCCATCAAGTTTAATGCCGGGCATGTTGAACGCGTAATCACGGAGAATGACGAGTACACCGCCGACAAATACATCATCGCGACTGGTGGCAAGTCATACCCTAAAACAGGCTCAACGGGAGATGGTTACACATTCGCACAGCAGGCAGGACATACGATAATTCCGCTATACCCCGCGCTTGTGCCAGTTAGGACTCGTGAGACATGGCCGAAATTGGCGAGTGGATGTGATTTGCGCAACGTGAGACTTACAGTTTTTGCTGACGGGAAAAATGTTGCTGAGAGATTCGGTGAGATGGAGTTCACGAACTTCGGAGTCTCCGGGCCAATCGTCATGGAGTTAAGCTCGCACATTCCTGACTGGGATGGGGAGTTGCAATTATCGCTCGACATGAAGCCGACTCTGACTCATGAGATATTGACCGCCCGTGTAAAGCGTGAAATCGAAGCTCATTCCGGGCATGGCCGATTCCGTGGGCTTGTGCGTTCGTTAGTCCCGGCGAAAATGCTTACACTGATGCTTGAGCTGTCAGACATTCCCCAGGATAAACCTGTAGAGTATATTTCGGACGAGGAAATTTCAGAGTTCGTGAACCTCCTCAAGGATATTCGCATGAACGTGAATGGCTTATGGGGTTATGGTAATGCGATGGTTACTCGCGGGGGAGTCTGCCTCGATGAAATAGATCCGTCAACAATGCGGTCAAAGCTATGCGACAATTTGTATTTTGCCGGGGAAGTCTTAGACCTTAATGGGCCGTCAGGAGGCTTCAACCTTCAAATTTGTTGGTCAACAGGATATGTAGCAGGGAGCGTGAATGAGTAAATGTTACTGGTACTTGACACAGGCAACACCACAACCGCCGCAGGAATCTATGACGGTGAAGAGCTTATAGCGCATTGGAGGCTGTCATCAATTCTTCGCACGTATGATGAATTGGGCATATACCTTCTGAATCTCATCGCCACAAAGGGATTAAAGCCCTCTGACATTTCCGGGGTGGCATTCGCAAGCGTTGTTCCTTCGCTGGATTTCCCAATGACGGAAGCAATACGGCGGTATTTCGATTTGAATCCCCTCCAAGTGAACGCGTCAACAATTACGGGAATGGAGATATTATGCCGGAATCCCCGTGAGGTTGGAGCTGACAGAATAGTGAATGCTATAGCAGGCCGCGAGAAATACGGAATGCCTCTCATCGTTGCGGATTATGGCACGGCTATAACGTTTGATGTTGTATCACCTGAAGGCGCGTACATGGGAGGAGCAATAGCACCCGGCCTCAATTCTGGGATCTCCGCGCTATTCTCGAAGGCAGCAAAGCTCCCGCAAGTAGCTCTGAATATCCCTGAGAGCGTAATAGGACGTTCAACGGAGGAAGCTATACAGTCTGGGATTCTTTTCGGGAACGCTGGACTCACTGACAGGATTGTAGACATGATACGAGCCGAACCGGGAATGAATGCCGCAAAAGTCATAGCTACAGGAGGCAACGCGGGGTTAATGGCTAAAGTGTCATCGAGGATTGATATTGTGGACAAATGGCTTACGCTTGAAGGGTTGAAGATGATATTTGAGAAGGTGAATGAGTGAGAATCGGCGGGATTGATGTTGAGAGTCCTTTATGCCTTGCGCCCCTCGCTGGAATAACAACGCTTCCTGTGAGGGAATTTTTCTCGGCACATGGAGCGAGTTTGACTCACACGGAAATGATAAGCTGTGCAGGATTAATCCGCGACAACGCCAAAACATTCGACATGCTAGCCACGTCAGAGAATGAAGCTCCGTTAGTGGTTCAACTTTTCGCGAATGATTCGGGAGTCCTCGTTTCAGGCGGTGAAGTTGTGCGTGAAAGGTGCGCGAGGTTCTCGGCATTCGGGATCAACATGGCCTGCCCAATGCCCAAAATCACCCGCAACGGTTCAGGGGCTGCCCTGCTGAAGAAACCTGAGATTGCCGCTGAAATGGTGAGGGGCTTGAAGTCTCTCGGCCTTCCTGTGTGGGTAAAGATTCGTAGGCTTGAAGATGACTCTGACACATTGAGGTTCACGGCCATGCTCATAGATTCTGGGGCGGATAACGTATGCATTCACGGACGTACTTGCGCCCAAAGGTATGAAGGGATTGCTGACAGGCATATATTGTCGTTGGCGGCGAAGGAATTTCCCGGATATGTCAGCGCAAGCGGGGACGTTAAAGCAGTGAGCGACATTCAAGAGTATATAGCTATGGGGTGTTGCGCGGTTATGATTGCGCGGGGGGCGTTCGTGAATCCGTTTATGTTTGAGGAATACGGCGGGCAATTCAGGACTCGCGATGAAAAACTTGAAGAGCTCGTGAAGTTTGCGTACAATGCGCGGACAATTTCCGGCGAACATAAAGCGTTAGTGTTGATGAAGAGATTTGCGGGAGGAATATTGAGGTTTGAGCGTGGAGCTGCTGAACTGAGGCGACTGGCCATGACTGCAAGAAGCCTTGATGAGATACTCAATTACCTACATTTCACAGCGGATTAGACACAACCACGAGTCCAGATTTGACGACATGAAAATTTTGATGGAAAGGAGGTATTTTGCGCTCTTTTCCCATAATCGAAGGGCATATAGCGCAATATTTTGATGAGCAATGAGAAACTGATTCGATTTAGCGTAACAGTTCCTGAAGATCTCCTCACGGAATTTGAGTCCCAGTATTACGCCGAGAACAGGCAGGTCAGATCCGAGGCAGTCAGAAGCCTCATGAGGGAGTATATTTCCGGCGGGCGTTGGCACATCAGCGGGGGAGAAGTCTGCGCAACAATCACAGTTGTGTATGACCATCATCTCCCAAAATTGACACGCTCGCTAACTTCAGCACAACATGATTTTGGGGACGTGATTATATGTTCGACTCATGTCCACCTGAATCACGAGACCTGCCTCGAATGCATCATCACAAAAGGAAGCTCAGACAAAATACAGGGGCTTGTTGACGCGCTGAGAAAAATTCGCGGGATAAAGAGCCTCAATGTTAATGTTACGGCTGAAATCTAGCGGGGCAGGCCGTAAATCACACTCAAGCTCCGCGCCATTTCATCATTAACCTTCCCCAAACCATCATTTAAGCTCCTATCAATATTCCTCCACTGCCCTATAATATTTCGCATTCAACAAGGAGGAATTCACATGAATACAGCAAAACTTTTCGGGCTTCCACAGCTTGAATATTTCCGCTCATCACTCGATGAACGCTCAAAGGAAGCATTAGACTCCGCCGTCAAAACAATCGTCAACGCCAAGAAACATGGAGGCAAAATCATGGCCGTAACAGGTTCAGGGCCAAACATACATGAAGGAGTTACGACCCTAATCGCCGAATTGATTCGCGCCGGAATAATTGACGCTGTGTCAACAAGCTCGGCGGTTATCGCTCACGAAATGGCTGGCTCACTTGACCGCGTGTACCGTGTTGACGCAAAAGCACTCGGCATGAACATGGACAAAATGCCACGCGGCGATGTGTTCGAGTTCACATGCATGAATGATGACGAAATCGGCGCATTGAAACGCGAAATGCCCCTTGATGATGAGCTTCTTGAACGCGGCAGAAATCTTCCACACGTCAACGAAATCATAAAGGCTGCCGGGAACATGGCCTACCCCATGGGACTCAGGACTGAGAGACTCGCGCATGAGGTGTTATCACTCGCGAGAATGTACGGGCTTTCGTTTGAGGCTGTTGCGGGATGGGGCTGCGATGAACATACAATGCTGGGGGCTGCTTCACGCAAAAATATTCCCGTGCTGGTTACGATCCCTCAGCTTGTCGGTGGTGGTGCTGTGGGAATGTCAATCGGAGACTCAATCCCCGTTTCAGAGCGCTCTATGAGGATTTCACGTATGATAGCGTCATGTGATGTCATCATCGAGTCGGCTGTGGCTCTAACGCAAGAGATTCATGACGGGCCGTTTGAGTGCTACATGGGACACGGTATTTGGGCGTGGTGGTCAGGGCAGAACACGTACAGCCTTCGCGGGAAATCCCTAATACGCATTGACCTTGACGAAAATTTGCGCCGTGCTGTCGAATTGAACGCAACTGTTCAGGAGGCAATTGACAAAGGACTCCCGAAAACTAAAGCCGCGAAAATCCCCTTCAGAATGGAAATGTCAGCATTTGCCCGCCACGAAGGAAGCATACCTGTTGTAGGCGACATCGGAAAAGTCTGGCCTCTCATAGCTCATGACACAGCGCGTGAATTAGGGATAAGCCTCGAATTTCTTTCAGCCTCGCAGGACACTCAAGAGGGGCAAGCCATGCGGGAATGGATTACGGAAAATGTGAAGCCGCTTGACCGTGAGAGAATGCTCAAGAGGGCGGAAGGATTCGTGATTTAGGGCGCGAATGGGCAAAATATTTCGCGAATCACATCCACTGACTTATTGCGGTTTTGTGCTGTTGTACGCTAAAATTTTCAGTAAATTCCCCAAGGAGTGATGCTGTGTGAAAAAATATTTTGTCCTCGCTTTAATTGCCTTATGCGCCGCAATATACGTTCACTTTTTCGACACAGAGGAAGAGAAAATCCCTGATGTAAAAGTGTTCCGTGTTGGTGCTGAATGCGATTACGTTCCTAACAGCTGGGAGGAAGCTACTTCCACAAATTTCAATGTCCCAATCGCAAACAGGACAGGGAATTTCGCTGACGGCTACGACATTCAGATAGCGAAAATCGTTGCGGAAAAGCTCGGATTTGTCCTTGAGGTTCACAAAATAGAGTGGAATGACCTTCTCCCCTCCCTGAACAATGGAGATATTGACGCTATATTCTCCTCAATGCTTGACACTGAGGATCGCAGAAAAGTTGCGGCATTCTCTGAGCCTTACGAGGTGAACGAAACGGAATACGGGATAATTGTTGACAGTGTTGGGCCATTTTTCGCGGCAGCAACACTTGAGGATTTCACGGGAGCTAGGATTATAGGCCAAGGAGGGACAAAACTTGATGAGGTTATACCCCAGATTCCCGCAGTTGTTCACGTTGCGCCTTTGGGGTCTGTGAAGGAAGTTATTGACGCGGTATTGGAGGACAAAGCAGACGGAGCTGTGATTGAGACAGATACCGGGCATTTCTACGAGCTGATGAACAAGAATTTGACGCTGATAAAGTTCCCGGCGGGTAAAGGCTTCAATCTGGGCTTTAATGGAGTTTGCGCGGCTGTGAGGAAGAATGACAAAGAGCTTCTCACAAAGATGAATAAGATTATCGAAGAGATTCCACGCAGTGAACGCAAGAAAATAATGGACGAAGCAACCTCAAGAATGATGAATTTGCGCTGACAATAATACATTCAAAGGTACATCTAGAATGTAATTTTGTGTAATATAGTGTCATGAATAGGCATAAAGCGTACAAAGTGGAAATGAAGCCCACAAGCGAGCAGATAAATATTATCGAGCGGACTATGGGTGTATGTCGGTATATCTACAATCTTTTTATAGGGACGAACCGTGATAATTACCGCAATGGCTCACAAAGTTATATGTTCGGTTATGACTTTTCGAAATGGCTGAACAATGAATACAGGAAGGCCAATCCCGATAAGTTATGGATCTGGGAAGTATCCTCCAAAGCGGTAAAGAAAGCGATAATGAATGTTGATATAGCTTACAGGAATTACCTCAAAGGCAAGGGCAGATTTCCGAAATTCAAGCGTCGTAACGGACGGCCTGTAAGTATGTATCTCCCCCGCAATAATGCTGGAGACCTCAAGGTAGAACGACATCGAGCAAAAATCCCTACATTAGGTTGGGTACGGATTAAGGAATATGGCTACGTACCCGGCCAAGCCCAAGCAGTAAGCGTAACAATAACGCGCCGTGCCGGGAGATATTTTGCGTCATTCCTGTTTGAAATAAGCACAGTTAATCATGCCAGCACGACACAAACCTAAGGTATAGGAATAGACTTAGGGATAAAAAGTTTTGCAGTAATTTCGGACGGTAGGACTTATGCGAATATCAACAAGGCCGGACAAACGCGTAAATTAATCCGAAGGCTGAAGCGTGAGCAGCGTAAATTCTCACGCAAGATACAGAAACTCAAACAACGAAAGGAGGAAACTGCTACAAAGGAGTGTAAGCGTTCAAACCTAGACAAGCAGAGGCAGAAAGTACAGCGGGCGTATATGAAGCTGACGAACAAACGCCATGACTATATTAACAAGACTGTACACGAAATAGTAAGTACACGGCCTGAATACATAGTGATGGAAGATTTAAACGTGTCGGGAATGATGAAAAATCACCATTTAGCGCGGGCAATTGCTGAGAGTGAGTTCTATTACTTCAGGACATTGCTTGAAAGAAAATGCCGTGAATTTGGTATAGAGCTTCGTATAGTGGACAGGTTTTATGCCAGTTCAAAGACATGTTCACGTTGCGGGCATGTGAAGCGTGATTTGCAACTGTCAGACCGTGTATATGAGTGTACAGAATGCGGATTAGTACGCCGAAAGAGGATAGGTTGAACGAGGAATAATCGAAAGAGTGAAATTACACTTTTTACGTAGCAGTGGTTGACATGAAAAAGTTTATTGCCCTCGCAGTAATAGCTCTTTGCGCCGCAGTGTATTTCAACGTGTTCAAAGAGTCAGAGAAGCCCCCGGCAGTTAAGACCATCCGAATTGGCGTTGAATGCGATTACGCCCCGAATAACTGGGAGGAGAAAAAGCCCTCGGAGTTCAATGCGCCCGTGTCGAATCATGAAGGCTCTTACGCTGATGGTTACGACATCCAAATAGCCAAGCTCGCCGCAAAACATCTTGAGTCTGAACTCGTCGTCGTAAAACTTCCATGGGAAGACCTCATACCAGCATTGCAGAGAGGTGAAATTGACGCGATATTTTCGGGAATGCTTGACACCGAAGAACGCCACAAGCAAATAGCCTTCACTGACACATACGAGGTCAAAGAAACAGAATATGCCGTTGTCGTGAACACTGATAGCCTTTACGCCAATGCGGAGAAGATGACGGACTTTGCCGGAGCGAAATTCACCGGGCAAAAAGATACCAACCTGTACCAGTCAATCCAGCAGATTCCCGGGGCAATCGCTCTTCCAGCAGTTGACACAGTGCCGGAAATGATTAGAGCCGTAACAGGTGGACAGGCTGACGCAATAGTGATTAACCTCGACACAGGACGCTCATATGAGGCCACATACAGCAACTTAAAAGTTATACGTTTCCCGGAAAATGAAGGCTTCAAGATTGGCTTTCACGGAATATGCGCGGGAGTCAGGAAGAGTGATACTGATCTGCTCAACAAGATAAATATCATGCTCAAGCAACTTACTCAGGATGAACGCCAGAAAATCATGGATAGCACAATTTCACGACTCTGGAAGGGCTTATCCTAAACGAACGCAAAATAATTCCCCCCGGCCATGTCAGCTGGGGGGATTTCTTTTCTCTTTCACACTTTATCCCTTGTACACCAACGGAATCAGGAATCCTTCAGCAACCTCATCAGCCATAGCTTTACCCTCTAGAATCTCAAGCAACTTCAGCGCGAAAAACGGAGTAACCGCCGGGCCTTTTGCCGTCGTAATGTTGCCGTCAGTCTCAACGATATGAGAGCCTATTCTCGCACCCGTGAGATGTGATTCGAGGCCGGGATAGCATACCGCTGTTTTCCCCGCAAGAACACCAGCACGCCCCAATGCCGCAGGAGCTGCACATATCGCCGCAATGAGTTTACCTTCAGCGTGATACTTCTTCACGAGTTCTTGAAGTCCGTCGTGATCTTTGATGTTCAGAGTTCCGCCGGGAAGTATGAGCATGTCGAATTTCTGGTTCTTCACGTCATCAAACATTGCGTCCGCTTGAACACGGATTTTGTTCTTGCTGGTAACTTCAAGAGTCTTCATGAGTGATGTTGTTGTTACTACGACTCCTCCGCGCCTCAAAATGTCTACTGTCGTCAATGCTTCTGTCTCCTCGAAGCCGTCAATGAGAAATATTGCCGCTGTCTTCATGTTTGAATCACCTCGCCAGAATTGTATCATCATTTTGCGTGAGCGGGCTGAATTTCGCGTAAATGATTCCGTGAAGGGCTTGAAAGAATCTAACGGCGCGTGAAATAATTTGCGCAAAACTTTTCAGGAGGGATTTATTCTCATGGCCTACACCGTAACGGAAAATAAAAGCTGGTTCAAACGAATCGGCGAGTCTTTTGCGGGAATAATCACAGGAATAATACTCATCATCGTAGGGACGTGGCTCTTATGGTGGAACGAAGGAAGAACATTCAACACTGCAGGGGCAATCAAGGAAGCTGAGCTTGTTACGGAGGACGTTCAAGACATTTCACGGCTTGACCCCGCGCTTGAAGGCAAATTGATTCACGCAACTGGACGCGCCGACACAAAAGACACAGTTAGAGATCCGCTTTTCGGAGTCGAGGTTACTGCGCTGAACATTGAGCGTGATGCAAAGTTCTATCAGTGGAAGGAAGAATCACACTCAGAGACGCGTAAAAAGCTCGGAGGCGGTGAAGAAACCGTAACGACATACACATATTCGCCAGCATGGACAGACTCACCAGTTGACTCAAACAACTTCAAGGATGAGTCATACAAGGGGCGCAACATGGTTCTTGCCAACGTGGAAGACAAAACGTTTTGGGCGGAAAATATCACGTTCGGGGCATATAGGCTGCCTCAGTTCCTCGCACACAGCATAGGCGGCGAACAACCCATAACCCTCCGCAACGTAAACACGGACTCACTCGCTCAAGTCGTAATGACTCCAACAGGCTACACGCCTCAGCAGATAATTCACGTTCAGGGAAGCTCGGTTTATGTTGGCGCGAATCCCAATAACCCCGCAATAGGCGATGTTCGCATAACATTCTCGCAGACTCCTCCCGCTGATGTCTCAATCATAGCTCAGGTAATACGAGGAACGTTTGAGCCTTTCACCGCGTCAAATGGCTACACGTTCTCACGCTTGGAGATGGGCATTAAAGGAGTCTCGGCCATGTTTGAGGATGCTCGCTCGGACAATAACATTATGGCGTGGGTATTGAGGGCTGTCGGAGCATTCTGCGTGATTGCCGGATTAGGGCTTGTGTTCCGTCCGCTGTCAGTGATTGCTGACGTGATTCCGATTCTCGGCACGATTGTTGACGCTGGCGCGGGAGTCGTGGCGTTCCTGATTGGGCTTGCGTGGTCGCTTGTCGTGATTGCTGTGGCGTGGGTGCGCTATAGGCCGTTAGTGGCTTGTGGGCTGATTGCTGTTGCGCTCGTGTTTGTGGGGCTGTCATACATGAAAGGGAAGAAGTCAGCTCAGGCATAAAGATTTTGCGGTGAAGATTGATGACGGCGGATGAGTTGTATTGCCCGCCGTTATTTTTTGCGCTAAAATCCGTACCATTCCACGAAAATTTATATCAGGAGGCTGAATTATGTCAGTACTGAAAAAGTATACGGCAATAGTTTTTGTTGCCGCTTTTTTGTGCGCGTTAATCTCACCTGCCTTTTCTGAAGGGGATTTGCAGGTTGTTGACGCTCCACTATCGGAAGAGTTCCTGAAATACAGCACGGCGAAAAATTCAGGTGAAGGAGACCCGCCTATTCTCGGTGATACAGGCTCGGAGTCAATGTATGAGGGCGGTTATATCCCAAGCCCTATTGATAGGTCTCATCTCAAGGACAATCCCCCCCAAAAAAACAGGGACAACGGCGGCAATGTTGGAGATACTACAATCCCGACAACGTATGACCTTCGTAGCGTAAACAGCACAAACTACCTTCCGGCGGTCAGGAATCAGGGTAGCTACGGAACATGCTGGGCTCATGCGGCTGTGGGAGGCATGGAGTCAAACTACCTCATGAAGAATCTTAGCGGCATGGCTATGGACAGTAACAACGAGCCAAACCTTTCAGAGCTTCATATGTCGTGGTTCGTGTATGAAGACCCCAAAGCAGGACATTCGTTTTCACTAAGGGATGGCGATTTCTCTGGAGGCCCGGTTTTTGGGCAGGGAGGGAACGCCGATAAATCTGTGGCGTATATGTCCCGGCTTGCTGGCCCAGTGCTTGAAGCGGATCTGCCATATTCCAGCATTGACAAGACGATTGACGGAATGAATACCGTTACGGGCGGGAAATACCCTGAAAGCTATGACCTTGCTTTACGGCTTCATGACGCGTATCAGCTTGGCGACATGACAGAGGCACTACGTAGCACGGTGAAAGAGCTTATCATGAGCAACGGAGCTGTTCAGGTGAACTACTACTCACAGCAGACGGTAGCCTCATCAAGTTCCAGCACAGGCGACTCAACTACATCCCCCTACTACAGGAAAAACGACTCAAGCCCGTTCTCATACTATTACTCGACTACAAACTCACCTAATCATGCTGTGCTTATAGTCGGTTGGAATGATGATTTCGCTGTGGATAACTTTAACTCCCAAACAGGACAGCCCACCAACAAAGGAGCGTGGCTAGTGCGAAATTCATGGGGTAACACTTGGGGCGACAACGGGTATTTCTGGATGTCGTATGAGCAGAATATTACGAGCGTTACAGCGTATGCGGCTGACGTTGTGCCGGATGGAACGACGGTTTACTATCATGATGCTTTGGGGCATGTCGGCGATTTCGGTTACACATCTGACAGCGCAAACATTCCGGGTTGGGCGGCAAATGTCTTCAAGGCTGAAGGGGAAAATCAGCTATTGTCTGAAGTCTCATTCTTCACGACAGAGAATAACGCGCCGTATGAAATTTACGTGTTCAAGCTAGGTGCTGAGAAACCTTCTACATTCTCCGTAAACGCTGAAAATTCCGCCACAAAGAAAACTGGTGAGGCAACTTACGCGGGCTATCATGTTGTCGCGCTTGACGACAAAATAGCTATTGATGACGGGGAATATTTTGCGGTTGTCGTGAACACAAAGAATACTGGTAGCAGTAATATAGCGGTTGAACGAGCCATGAATTATTCAGACTCAGCTGGCGGAGGATATTACGCGAATCCCGTAATCAATGTTGGGGAAAGTTATTTTGCTGGATCAGACAGCTTCCCTTCATCATGGGAAGACGGAAGCACAATGTCTCCAGCTCGCAACGCCTGCATAAAGGCTTTCACCGTTCACCTTGTGCAAATCAATGCAACCCTGTTCCCCGATGAAACATTCCGCACCTATGTAGCGACATTCGACACGGACAATGATGGCTATTTGAGTGACGCAGAAATTGCCGCCGTAACATCAATCACCTTCACGGACACGCAATCAAGCATCACAGACCTCACTGGCATAAAGTATTTCACCGCCCTTACAGCCCTTGACGTGTCAAAACTCGCAGCCCTCGCAAGCCTCGATGTTTCAGACCTGCCCAAGCTCGCCAGCCTCATACTTGGCACGAATGACGTTATCGCCCTCCTGAACGTTACAGGCACAGCCCTTACGACTCTTGACGTGTCAAACTGCGTGAAGCTCAATCTCAGCAACATAACACGCGACTCGACTCTGACAGTTTCAGGGCTGACTCCTGAGTTCAAAGCGGCATCATTGCTTCTCAGCGGGCAAATAGGCGTGAACTTCTATGTGTATTTCCCTAGTAGCGTAACTCCTACAGGCAGCTCAACCGCATTCAGCATTAGGGGCAAAACTCCTCATGCCCCGCAACCTTATGACGCTACTTTCACAAAAGACGTGGATGGCACAACATGCTACGGGTTCACATGCCGGATAAATTCCGCGCAAATGGCTGACCCCATAACGGCGACTCTCACATTCGACGATAATCAGACACTCACGATGGATTACAGCGCAAAAGATTATCTTGCGTTGGGACTCGCTAGTGGAGGCGATGAGGTAACGCAAAACCTCTACAAGGCGATATGGAATTACGGCCATTACGTTCAACCAATGCTAGCGACCGCAAATAACTGGACAATCGGCGATAAATATCTCGCAATGCCCGCGCTTGATGGTGCAACGCTGGATGTTGACGCGGTGAAAAGTGCTATGACTGATTACGCATCTGTCATTACGTCAAGCGATTCAAATTTCGCCACAATGAGCATAAGCCTCATGCTTGAATCTGAGACGACAATAAATATCTACCTCAATCCGAAATCAACCATAAGTGATACCGTATACGCCACGTTTGATGATGGCGATAAGTACGCGGTCTCTAAGATTCAGGAAGGGACTCACGCTGGGGAATATCTCATCGAGTCAAACAGCATTCCGGCTCATAAGCTCGGCGAATCTCATGCGCTCAAGATTGAAGCGGGAAGTAGCTGGATTCAAATCGACAAACTTTCGGCCATGTCGTATGTCAGAACATCTCTGAATAGCGACTCGACCTCAGACGATGACAAGAACGCGTGTGCAGCATTGTACAATTACTTCAAGGCGGCGGAAGCATACAGAACACAACAAGATAACTCAGGCCAATAACCGACTCTCAGGCAGGGTTAAAGGCTATATGTCTGCCCTGCCTTTTGTTTTGCTGGTACAATTACGGCATGAATACATACAGAATTGCAGACAAAATTATTCAAGTAGACTCAATCCACAATTACGTTCACGAATACTTCAAGGGCTATGCTTATAACGGCATACCAGATTTCACCGTTCAAACTTCACAGGCTGATATAGATTCCGAACGAGCAAAATCATCTGACGGCGGGAATTACTCTGACGAATATATAGAGAGCCTCGCAATATACCGCAAAATCTCCGAGAAAATGCCCTATTACGACTCATTCCTCTTTCACGGCTCATGCATAAGCGTAAACGAGGAAGGCTATATCTTCACCGCTCCAAGTGGCACAGGCAAATCAACTCATTCTGCTTTGTGGCGCAAGCTATTGGGTGAACGCGCCGTAATGGTGAATGACGACAAGCCAATAATACGCATCACAAACGGAAGGGCTTATGCATACGGGACTCCTTTCACGGGTAAGCACATGCTCGGCAATAATATTCATGTCCCTGTGAAGGCAATATGCGTTCTCCATCGTTCAGACACGAATCACATTGAGCCTTCAACACTTAACGGAATGTACGCGGAAATATTGCGGCAAACATACAGGCCGTATGACGTTCAAGCACTGGCAAAAACTCTTGAGCTTCTCGGCATGTTTGGAACAATGGTGAAGTTTTACCGCCTATACTGCAACATGAATCTTGAAGCGGCGGAAATATCATACAACGCAATGAAGGAGGATTAACACGCAATGAAACTCAGCAAAGACTTCATATCGCACGTAACTGAAACTGAAAGCCTGCTTGTACCTTCAGGGGGAGCAAAGTTTTCAGGGATCATCAAGGGGAATAAGACATTCGGACTCATCGTTGAGCTTCTGAAGAATGACATAACGGAGCAGGGAATAATAGACTCTCTGCGCAGTGAGTTTGACGCTCCCGAAGGCAAAATTGAGAGCGATGTTAGGAGCGCGCTTGATGAACTCAGGAACGCGGGCGCAATTGTCGATTGAGGCGTATTTGTTGGAGAACGGCACACTGACTTACACGAACAAAGGTACAAGCATGATGCCTCTTTTGCGTGAGGGAAAAGACCTCTTCACAGTGAGGCGCAAAGGGGATGAACGTTGCAAGGTTGGTGATGTCGTTCTGTACAGGAGGCCGCCGGATCAGTATGTACTTCACAGGGTAGTGAGAGTCCTTGATGGTGAGTATGTCATTCTCGGCGACAACTGCACGGGGCTTGAACACGGCATAACAGACGATGACATTATCGGAGTCATGACGGGCTTCACACGTTCCGGCCGGGAGTACAGCGTGAGTAGTGTGGGCTATAGGCTATACACGTTCATGATGACTCACGCCATAAGATTACGTATATTCATGAGGAAGGCGTTAGGATGGATTATGCGCAGGAAATGATATATCTTGCTGGTTGCGCCGTGAATGGAGTCGTCCCTGACAAATCACGCATTGAGGGCGTTGACATTGAGAGTCTGATGAGATTCGCGAAGGCTCATATGATTTCGGCAATTGTGGCTCATGGGCTTTTGTCGGCTGGCGTAAAGAATGACTCTCTGACACAGGCAGAAGCTAAAGCGATGAGACGGGCTGTAATACTTGAGGCGGAGTATGCGAAGCTGTCAGATGCGTTTGAATCTGCTGGGGTGTGGCATGTCCCGCTGAAAGGCACTGTGCTGAAGGGTTGCTACCCTGCTTTTTGGATGCGCGAGATGTCAGATATTGACATTCTTTTTGACGGGCCTCGGCAGTATGATGTCAGGGAAATCATGAGGGGATTGGGCTTCAAGGTTAAGGATTTCGGCACATTTCATCATGATGTGTATTGCAAGCCGCCAGCATTGAACGTTGAAATGCATCATGAGCTTTTTGGGTCATGGCCTGATCCGTTACTGTATGAGTATTACTCTGCCATTACGGATAAACTTCTGCCTGATGACGGGAAAAAGTATGCGAGGCATTTAAGCCCGGAAGATTTCTACGTTTACATGACAGCTCACGCATACAAACATTATTCCGACTATGGGACGGGAATACGCTCAGTGATTGACTCGTATGTGTACCTGCGAAAGTTTTCCGGAGTTCTCGACATGGAATATATATCCCGTGAGGCCATGAAGCTTGGCATATCTGAATTTGAGGCGGGAATGCGCTCACTTGCGGTGAATCTTTTCGGGGGAGGCAAGCTCACAGCTGAGAACGAGTCCATGCTTGAATACATAATCTCTTCAGGGATATATGGAACTGTTGACCACTCCATAATGAACACGATGAAGAAAAACGGTGGCGGAATGTCCGGGAAAATGAAGTATATATTAGGCAAAATTTTTCCTCCGCTCGAAAAGGTTAAGGCTCGTTATCCGTTCTATTACAAGCACAAATATTTATATCCCGTTTTCGTTGTATGTCAGTTGGTGAAGAATCTCATAATGAAGCGCAAAACCATAGCAAGTGCACTCCGCGCCCTTTTGGGCTAATCCGTGTGCTAAAATCCCCCATAAATCCATAGCACAACAAAAGGAGGCTTTTGCTATGAGGAGAGCCCTTAATACCCTTCTCATTGTATTTTGCGCTGTCTTTTTCGCGGCGAGTTTGTCGTATGCTTCTGTTGAGCCTAATGATACGTTTTACAGTCGGCAATGGGGATTGAAGGCTATACACGCTCCGGCAGTATGGGAAATCACTACAGGAAGTAGCAATATTTATGCTGTAGTGATGGACACAGGAATAGAAGCAGGCCATGAGGACATAAGAGGCAATTTCGATGCTGAACACAGCAGGAACTTCAGCATGAAGATGGGCGAAACATTCGCTAATATTGATGATATAGACAGCCAAGATTATGTTGATACGAACGGGCATGGTACACACGTAGCAGGGATAATAGCTGCTAGAGGAGATAATGGAAAAGGCATAGCAGGGATGTCATGGCACACTAAGATAATCACAGTTAAGGTGTCAGATACCAATGGAGTCGTTAACGTTTATAGGCGTGGAGAGATAATCTCTAGGGCTTTGGAGTATGTAAAAGATATTCTTTCTGCAAATCCGGAAATGAAAATTGTCGTCAACATGTCTCTGGGTTGGTGGGAGAATGTTTCCCCGGCGAAAGCCAGCAGCAATGAGTACAGAATGTGGCAGGCATTCCATGACCTCGACATGACAGACCGCGCACTGATATGTATAGCTGCCGGTAATGATGGGGAAAATATTAGTGCTCCGACAAACGGGAAGTATTATTACCCGGTCTCATACAGCGGCATAAAGAATATGATTACCGTAGCGAACGCTCAAGAAGACGATAAATATTCACGCCTTCCAGGAGAAATTGGGGGGGGCAGGGCTAGCAACTGGAGCAGGACTTCAGTAGATATTGCCGCGCCGGGAACAAGAATATTCAGTACTCTCTCGAGGCAGTATAGCGATACTACAAAAGAAGTAACTTCACATGACGGGAACAATTACACCAATAAGGATGGCACTTCTCAGGCCGCGCCGTTTGTAGCAGGAACAGCAGCACTTCTGTGGTCAGAATATCCCGGCATGACAGCGGGCGAGGTCAAGCGGGCAATCATAAACGGAGCCAATTCGTATTACGCTTCCGATTACACGAAATACGGATTTCTTGACGCTAAAGGGGCGTTTGATGTCATGGCAGGAATTAACGTTCAGCCGGGCGTACCTGTTGATGATATTCGTTTTCCCGATGAGGCTTTCAGAAATTACATACTGGAGAATATTGACCGTAACGGCGACAGCAGGCTTAACGCTGATGAGATTTCCGGCATCACGTCTATAGATATATCGGGGCTTACTGTGTCAGATTTGGAAGGCATACAATATTTCTCAGCCCTCGAAGAACTTGACTGCTCCGGCACAAACATAGAATCGCTACCAGGCAGAGAATATCTCCCCAACGTAACAGCCATAAACGCGGCCAATTGCGCAGGGCTTGGGGCGGTGTTGTTCGACGGACTTGACCAAGACGGCGCAAAACTCGTTTCATTGAATGTTTCAGGCTGCACTTCCCTGACGAAAATAGAGTGTGGCTCAAATGACCTTGAGGCACTTGACGTGGGCGGATGCACAGCACTTGAAAAATTATGGTGCGATTACAACAAACTGACATATCTCGATGTATCAGGTTGCCCGAAACTTACGGAACTTCACTGCGATGAAAATATGCTCGCGGCAATTGACCTCCCAAGCAACTATTCAGGGACATTCACGGCGAAAAATCAGATGCATAACACTGCTAGGCTCGTTGCTACTGAAGACAGCTCTCACCCTTGGAAAATCGACATAAGCAAACTCATTCCGCAGGATAGGCGAGGCAATATCTCAGGAATAATGATAAGCAAATCGGAAGCCACAGAAGGAGATTCGCCATTTGTCGGCACTATAGGCTACACTGCGAATTTTGACAGTAATAGCGGAGTGATAACCGTGGGAAGCTCGCTCGTTGTTGACGGGAAACAACAGGAAGCACCAAAGCCCGCAAGCATGAAATATGACTACAACACAGGCGGCGGCCATGTTCTAAGCGTTGTGATGAATATTTCGGACGCAGTTCAGGAAGAGCCAGAAGAGCCGGAAGAAAATACAGAGCTTGACGGCAATAATTTTCCTGACAGCAGATTTTTGGCGTACTTGCAGAGATTTGACACGGACAAGGACGGGAAATTAAGCGAGGCAGAAATTTCAGCGGTGAAGAGAATAGCTGTTGACGGTCTCAGCATAACAAGCCTAAAGGGTATAGAGCGGTTCACGTCAATAACTTCACTCATATGCAGGAACAATCACATAAACTCACTCAATCTTGACAGCAATACAATGCTTGAGGAGATTGACTGTAGCTATAATTCCATCACCTCGCTCAAGCTGACGAACCACCCCGCTTTGACCGTCCTCACAATCACGAGCAACAAGGCGTTAAAGACTCTTAACCTCAACGGCTGCTCATCACTCCGCGAACTGTCATGCTCTGAATGCGGGAATATAACCACCCTGAACACTGACGGTTGCAAATCCCTGACAGCACTTGATTGCAGGAACAACAAACTTACAGCGTTAGATCTCTCATCAAGCCCGCTTCTATCCTCGCTGAGATGCACAGGCAATTCACTTTCATCACTCAACATCAGCAACACAGCCATAGCGGATTTCATATGGGATAACGGAGATCTCCAGGAGCTTCACGCGGAAAACTGCAAATCCCTCAAACGCATTCAATGCTCGAACAATGGACTCGAAACGCTTAACGTGAAGGGATGTTCCTCGCTTGAGTTTCTTTTCTGCTACTACAACAAACTCAATGCGCTTGATTTATCCGGGTGTGTCGCGCTGAAACTACTTGAATGCAGCAACAACTCGCTGTCGTCAGTTCTCTTCAATGACTGCAAAGCCCTCGAAATTTTGCATTGTCAGTACAACAAACTCGCTGAGTTGGATATTTCCGAATGTGATTCGCTGATTTATATTGAATGTGATGGAAATTCCCTGACTGAACTCGATATTACGGCGTTCACGAATCTTGAAACAGTACTTTGCAGCTATAACAGTATTTCCGAATTGAAGGCGGCTGGCTCTCCCTCACTGAAGAATCTTAACTGCAAGAACAACAATTTGTCCGTTATTGATGTGAGCGGATGTGAAAAGCTGGAGACGCTGAGAGTCTACGAGTACAGTGAAAGAAGCAACCCCGTGAAAAATATCATCGTTGATGGATGCAAATCACTGACGAACATTGAAGGCTTGTCCCTGCTGGAAGGGCTTGAAGAGTTTTCCGCTGAAGGATGCGTGAGCCTGCACAAGGTAACTTTCCTCAACGGAGGAAGCCTCTTGAATCTGAATCTCAAAGGCTGTACGTCTCTTGACACAATTACATGCGATGGCAATAAAATTGAGAGCCTCAATATTTCCGGCTGTAATTCACTGAGATATTTATACTGTGAGCGCAATAACCTGAAAAATCTGGACATCAAGAATTTTTCCGCACTCGTTCAGGTCAAATGCGGAG
Organism: Synergistaceae bacterium; assembly: GCA_017448685.1. GTDB lineage: Bacteria > Synergistota > Synergistia > Synergistales > Aminobacteriaceae > JAFUXM01. The sequence continues at coordinate 6,530 of JAFSKY010000242.1, read as the reverse complement.
AAAACAGCCTGCACTTCCTTGACGCGGGCGGGTGTTCATCGCTCTACAGCCTTTACTGCAACGACAACAGCATATCCGAAATCCTCCTTGATGGTTGCGCACGTCTTAATGCGATTTACTGCTTCAGCAATGACTTGAACAGCCTCGATACGGATGAATGTCCATCGATTGAAACTATTGACTGCCGTTATAACCATTTCGCATATATAGATTTCGGAAAATATGTAGGCAATAGACTTTACGGCCAGACACTGACCAGCTCAGGGCTGAAAGAAACAGGAAATGCCTCATGGCCATATGAGTTTGACTTCAGGCAGATTATCCCCTCAGACAAAATAGAGAACATTGCAGGTTATCCCGTGCCTTTCACATCAAACAGAGTAAGAGCTGAACTCAAAGGCTGGAATAATGACGGCTCAGAAATAACCACATCTTACGCTAACGGTATAGCACAATTCGCTTCAAGACCGTCAAGACTAACTTACGCTTACAGTGGAGAATATTCAGGAATTATGAACGCGACTGTTTACTTGTCAGGCATCAACGGTGATAATCCTTCAGGCGGTAACAGTAACAACACTCCCAGCAACAACACGGACAATCCCGGCAACATCGATAACACTCCCGGAGCGAATAACGCCCCTTCATACGAATTAGCGGGCAAGTTACGCAGCATTCTGAACACTGGTAGCAATACCCCCGTGCAGAATCTCACGCGCAATAACGCATCAATTTACCGTGAACGCAGCAACTCAATCGAATATCACGCAAACGGCTCAAGAATCGCGGCAGTTCTCCCGGAGATTCAAGTCTCGCAGGAAGGAATATACATTATCCCCGTTTCATTCGACTCGCCTATTCCGGCAGGCTCATATCTCGCATGGCATTTCTTCTCGGATGACGTGGCACAGGCGCAAAATGACGGAGAGTCCTGCGTGTTTCTTGACGCTGACTCAAACGAGCTGGCCATGCCCTTAACGCGCGAGATTTCTGGCGTGAATGCGGCGGCATATCTTGAGGCTGATACGCTGTATGCTCCGTATGTGTCGTACAGCTCAGCGGGAAGCAATAATCCCGGGACAAGCTCAGGCGGTGGCGGTGGAGGTTGCGAGTCATTCGGCTTTATGGGGATGATTCTTGCGGCGGTTATGCTCTTGTGGAGGAAGCATGTATAAACTTTCGGAACTCTTCAGGAACTCGGCGCATGATGACTCGGCATTCAGCCAAAGCACAATAAGCGCAATCGAGTCCATGATTTACACCAAGAACATTCGCGGGAAAGATGTCCCATTCATCAAATGCATTATACGGGGTAAGGAAATACGCCTTGCCCCCGAGGAGGCTGTCAGGCAGTTATACGTCTACACGCTGATACATGAATACGGTTACGAGCCTGAACGCATAAAGCTCGAACACGGAATCAATTTCGGGCGCGAGGTAAAACGTGCTGACATTGTGATATTCGAGAAGGATCATCCCACATCGGAATATATTATTGTCGAGGTCAAAAAGCCCAATTCACGCGAGGGAAAAGCACAGCTCAAATCATACTGCAACGCCTCAGGCGCAATAATGGGAGTCTGGACTAACGGCCAAGACTTTTCGTATTATCACCGCAAAGATCCCAACTATTTCGAGGACATTCCCGGCATTCCCAAAGCATCAGAGAAACTCCGCGACATTCTCCGTGAACGCTGGACAATCTTAGACCTTGAGGCAAAAGACAGGCTCAGGGACGGCAAGAAATCATTAACCGCCCTCATTCAGGAAATGGAGGATGATGTTCTTGCTGACGCTGGAGTCGATGTTTTCGAGGAAGTTTTCAAGCTCATATACACGAAACTTTATGACGAAATGCAGAGCAGCCGGGACAAATCGCGAGTCTTGGAGTTCAGGAATTACGGCGACACAGACTCAGACCTCAAAGCAAACATTCAAGCACTCTTCAAGCAGGCAATGAAGAAATGGCCGGGAGTATTTGGCGAGAATGACACAATATCCCTCACTCCTTCGCATTTGTCCGTGTGTGTCTCAGCGTTGCAGGGGGTCAAGCTCTTCAACTCAAACCTTGAAGTAGTTGATGACGCGTTCGAGTACCTCATGAGCAAATCCCAAAAAGGTGAAAAGGGGCAATTCTTCACACCCCGCTACGTTATCGATATGTGCGTTAAGATGCTTAATCCTCAGAAGCACGAGTCCATGATTGACACAGCAGCAGGTTCATGCGGATTCCCAGTTCACACAATATTTTACGTATGGCGGCAAATTCTAGCGGCAAAAGGTATTGAGCAGAGTCATCTTTTCACAGCAGAAGAGAAGCCCCTTGAATGTCAGGATTATGTGAGGGATAAAGTTTTCGCGATTGATTTTGACGAAAAGACAGTGAGAGTCGCACGCACCCTCAACCTCATAGCAGGCGATGGACGCACAAACGTTCTCCACTTGAACACGCTGGATTATGGACGCTGGGAAGAAACCATAACGCCACGCGCATGGCAGAAGGCATACAGTGAAGGCTGGCTCAGGTTCACGGATTACTGCGCAAAAGAAGGCGATTACAGCAACTTCATGTTCGATATTGTCATGGCCAACCCTCCATTTGCTGGCGACATCAAAGAGGGCAAAATCATATCTCGTTACGAACTCGCGAAGGACTCAAAGGGCAAATACGCGTCAAAAATTGGCCGGGATATACTTTTCATCGAGCGCAATATTCATTTCCTGAAGCCTGGCGGGAGAATGGCAATAATCCTTCCACAAGGACGCTTCAACAATTCCAGCGACAAATACATACGGGATTTCATCGCCTCAGAGTGCAGGATATTGGCAGTAATTGGTCTGCATGAAAACGTCTTCAAGCCTCACACAGGGACGAAAACGAGCGTGTTGCTTGTGCAGAAATGGGATGATGATTTATGCCCGCGGCGTGAGGATTACCCGGTATTCTTTGCGACAATGAGGAAGCCGGGCAAAGACAATTCGGGCGAAAAAATCTACGTGAGGGATTCGGACGGGTATATAGTGAGGGATGCGCATTATCACCCGATTGTGAGTCATGACCTGTACAATCACGAGGGGTTGACGGAGGATGGAATAGCTGAGGCGTTCATTGAGTTTGCGAAGAGGGAGGGGCTGAGTTTTTTCGGGGATGCCCGCTTTGCTGAGGAACGTTACAGGGACTTGGTGAGCGGGCTTGAGGTGAGTGAAGTGATGCTGAGTGATATTGATTTGGGGGATAGGATGGACGCTGAATATTTCTCCAAATCATCAATGGCCATCAAGCGAAGTCTGCAAAATGTGAAGACCGTTAAACTTGGTGATGTCGCTTATATGGTTGCAAGTGCTTTCTATCCTGCTGCAACTCAATTATATTCCGTAGGTGATACGCCATTTGTACGCTGTGTTGACTGTGTCAATTATCCCGTGATTTCTCATGACCAAGACGCAACATTTGAGCGGATACCCCGAACATTCGCAACGGAAAACAAAGGTATATCCATGCTCATACGAAATGAAATCGTGATAACAAAAGTCGGCACTCCATGTTACGCCAGCATTGTTGACTATGATGAAGTTGCGTTGTCGCGGACTGTGATGGGTCTCAAGAATATACGCGGCATTGACCCTCATTATCTGCTAATGTTTCTGCGGTGCAAGTATGGCTTCGGGCAACTGATGCGTCAGAGGGAACAGACGATACAATTTCAGCTCACGTTGCCTAGAGTTAAGGCTGTTGACGTGTTCGTGCCTTCTGAGGATTTCCAGCGCACTATCAGCGACATGGTGAAGGAATACCGCGCAATGATGAGAGAATCACAATCCCACTACACCGCCGCACAATCCCTCCTCACAGACTCCCTCGGCCATGTCCCACAAGACCCCCGCAACACCGCCACCGTGTCATTCTCGCGGGCATTCTCCGCAGGCAGGCTCGATGCTGAGTACTTCATGCCCAAGTATGACGCTCTATTTGCGCACCTGGAGGGCTGTCCAACAATCGGGGACGTGTGCAGGATACACGGAGCGAACTTCACCCCTAAGAACGGGACGCAGTACAGCTACATTGAGCTTGCGGATGTCGGCACGTCAGGCAATATCACAGGCGCAACTGTTGCTGACGGCTCAGAACTCCCCACGCGGGCAAGGCGCATCGTCCACGCTGGGCAGGTCATAGTGTCGTCAATTGAGGGGTCATTGCAGAGCTGTGCGCTTGTTACTGGTGAGCATGACGGAGCTTTGTGTTCGACTGGATTCTATGTGATTGATTCGGATGTGTATAACTCTGAGACGTTGCTATTGCTGTTCAAGTCGGAGATGATTCAGACGCTCATGAAGCGTGGATGTTCCGGGACGATATTATCCGCCATATCTGAGACTGAGCTACGGAAGATTCCCCTGCCGCCCATTTACCACGACACCCAAGAGCAAATCTCCGGCCATGTGAGAGACTCCTTCACCCTAAGACGGGAATCCCAACGCCTAATCTCCCTCGCCGTGAAATCCGTTGAAGCCGCTGTAGAATCTGGCGAAGATACCGCAATGAATCTCATCACACAGGAGGAAAACTCACGATGACACCAACCGAAAAAGTCCGCAAAGCACTAGACATTGCCGACGCATCAGACATTGAGATAATCACCACAGACAAGACAATCTTCACCGTTGACGACGCAGCAAACGCAATCGGCGTAACTCCCTCCGAAATCCTCAAGAGCTTAATCCTCATCGCCGACAAAACAGAACCCTTCCTCGTATTGATGTGCGGTGCCAACAAAGTTGATGCCAAACTCGCCGCAAAATCTATTGGCCATAATCGCGCAAGAATGATGCCCCCGGAAGAAGTGTATTCACGTTACGGGTATCATGTTGGAGGAGTTCCGCCTGTAGGATATGACGAAAATTTGAGGGCTGTAATCGATGAGGATATATTTGCGCACAAAATAGTGTGGGCTGCTGCTGGAACGGATCACGCGTTTTTCCCGGTTGAACCTGGAAGGCTGCTTGAGATTACGGGCGGTGTTATGGCGAGTGTGAAGAAGGTCTGATGGCTCATTAGGTTATGGGGTGGCGTTTGGCTGCCCTATTTTTTTGCGGAAAAATAATCCCCGTCCTTTAACGCAATCCCTTGACCCTATCAGAATGCTATAATCCCTTCAAATCACACAAGGAGGAAACACATAATGCGTGTAGACATTCAAGAAGCAGAAGGCAAGTTGTCTGAGCTTGTCGGCAAAGTAGTATTCGGCGGAGAAAATCAGGTCGTCATCACCAAGAACGGCGCACCAGTCGCAAGAATCACTGACTACTACAACCCACCACGCGGAGTCAAAATTGGAATCGCCAAAGGAAAATTCACAGTGCCAAGCCTCGAAGAGTTTGACTCCATGAATGATGAAATCGCTGAAATGTTCGGGGTGAAGTAATCATGAAAATCTTACTCGATACTCATATGTTGCTCTGGACGCTTACCGAAGATTCCCAACTCCCCACAAAAGCCTATGAGATGATAAAGGACGAGGAAAACAGAACGTTCTTCAGTAGCGTGTCAATTTGGGAAATCGCAATAAAACGTTTGGTTCGTCCCGGCAAAATTACCTAATTGACCCCGCAGGAATTAGTAGCTCTGAGTGAAAATGCCAATATGAGCGAGCTTTATCTCGAAACAAGGCATACTTACGCCCTCTAAACCCTCAAACGCCCTGACAACGCCCCACCACACAAAGACCCCTTCGACCGCATTCTCATAGCTCAAGCCAAATCCGAGGGAATGACCTTCCTCACTCATGACGCGCTTTTACCCTACTACAACGAACCCTGCATAGTTTATGTATAATTCCCTTCACAAAACGCTGAATTAATTTATACGTAAAATTACGTATAGGCATTTTCAAAGGTGTGCTGTATTATATGCACCGTCCTACGGGAAATACCTAGTAGGAAATCGTCAAACCAACGCACAGCACTTAACCAGACGGCGAAGAAATGAGGTGTAAACAATCCCCGTTCAGCCATTAAGGAAAGAGCTGGAAGGCGAGGGCGCAGGAGGTCGGATTTATTCAGCCTCTGTAAACTGCAAAGAGGTGCAGAAAGGAAACAAGGCAACTTTCCGAACCCCCCGCAGGCTCAGGGCTTAACAAACAAGACTGAGTGCGCAGAGACGATAAAGCATATTGACAACTTAATAGGGGGTTTTTGCAATGAGGAAAACAGCAGTATTAGTTGCTATCCTTGCGGTAGTAGCACTTGCGGCACCGGCGTTTTCACAGACAAACCCGTTCATGGACGTTCCCATGAATCACTGGGCATACGACGCAATCGGACAGCTCGCGGCACACGGCATTCTCTCAGGTTATCCTGATGGTCTCTACAAGGGCAAGCAGCAGACGACCCGTTACGAGATGGCATCAGCACTTGCCAGAGCGTTGGCAGTAGTCGACATGACAAAGGCCAGCAAGCAGGATGTAGAAATGCTGAAGAGGCTTGTTGTTGAGTTCAAAGATGAGCTTGAAGCACTCGGCGTAAGGGTTGAT
>JAFSKY010000241.1 GCA_017448685.1 Synergistaceae bacterium | reverse complement strand
TGAAGATATGCATTGATAATGTCCGGAAGAGTCTTGACCGCAATAACTCCAAGAGGCTACATACTGTGAGGACGGCGAGAATTACGGCCAATGTGTACAGGATGAAATACGTACTCTCTTGGAATGAGGCGGGGCGGAAAATAACGTTCCACAAAAAATGCTGGCTGAATATATTTTCGTGAAGCATGTATACTCCTAGCGTAGTTCCTGCAATGGTGTTGATGACTCGGCTGTGAGGGATATTGAGCCTCAAGAAGCCCATGAAGATGCATAGTGCCGACAAGAACGTTAGGGGCATCATCATTCCGCAGAAATATGTAGCATTCTCCGCAAAGATGGCATACTTCATTCCGGCAATGTCGAGCGACAACAACACGAGTCCGTCAGCAAGAATGAACAATATCCCGTAAAGGATGAATCTTTTTCCCCCGCTGAAGTCTTTTGCCCAAATCCTGACATACGCACCAACAGAGTAAACACACACGAAATCAACGAGCTGACTTCCTGCAAACGGAGAACTCGTTACCATTGGAATTATGCTCCAGTAAATGAATACCGCCTTCAAGAATTGCTTGTACTCCTCGCGTGAAAGCCTGTGAAGAAATGTGTTCAAGTATGGATGAATCAAGTAAAGTGCTAGATATGTCCTCACAAACCACCAGTTGAAGCCTGATGCCTTGTGAAAGCCTGATGTCCTGAAAATTGATATGGGGGAGAAGTCTTGAAGACCTGAAATTGCCGCCAACGCAGAAATTATGACGGTGTAGAAGATGACTTCAGAGAGGATACGTATAACCTTGCCGAATTTTATTCCCCGCGAGTTTATGAGGAAATATCCCGATATGAGAATGAACATGTCATTTCCTCGCTGGCCTATCAGGAACAGCAATTGTTGCCACAACCTGTTGACCGTAATATTTTCGTGAGGGAACGTGAAGCCTCCGTATTGTGCGAAATGACACGCGATAATCATCAAGATAGAAATAATCCGCAACAGCTCCAGTGATGAATCACGAACGCTCACAGCTTGGTCTGTTATTGCGCTATTCTGCATTCTGTCAACCTCCTTCGCTGAAAATATACACTATTTGTCCAGACTACACGAACATGGAAGGAGATTACTCACATATTCCGCCGCACCTGATAACACGCCGTCATAGAATCCCTGCTTGCCATCAATGTAGCGTATTGCCTCTTTCAGTTCATCGATTTGAGCTTCAAGCCTTTCACGTGTCCTACTGAGTATGACTTTGCGCTGAGGTATGCTCTCTTCACCTTGAAGGCACAACGTCATATATTCGCGTATGTCGGCGAGGCTCATTCCGCACTTACGGAGCTTACGCAGGCTCTTTATCCACGCTATATCATGCTCATCAAAGATTCGGCGATTAATCTTGTCGCGCTTCACATTCGGGACTAACCCGGCGTTGCAGTAGAACTTCAGCCCCTGATAGGTCATACCTGTTTCGCGGCAAGCCTCAAGCATCGTGTAAATCATTGTCTCATCCCCCGCTATTTTGTTTGAGCGTTAATCACTGTCGGTTATTATAATTCGCTCATCCATACTTAAAGCTAGGAGTGATGAAGGGTGATTAGCATCCGTAATGCCTCGCCTAATGATGCTGGGGCATTGCTTGAGATTTACGCGCCCTATGTGCTGAACACGGCGATAACGTTCGAGTATGACGTGTCATCGCTTGAAGAGTTTGCTGACAGAATCGCTCATACCCTCACGAAATACCCCTACATTGTTGCGCATGAAGGCGGGAAAATTCTCGGCTATGCGTATGCTGGGGCGTTTGTCGGACGGAAAGCCTACGAACATTCGGCGGAAGTCTCAATCTATGTCGCTGAGGCTTCACACCGTCAAGGTATCGGGAGGCTTCTGTACACTGAGCTTGAAGGGAGGTTGAAAGCGGCGGGGATTCTGAATCTCTATGCTTGCATCGCATATCCTGAGACGGAAGACGAGTATTTGACGCGCAACAGCGTTGAATTTCATGGGCATATGGGGTTCAAGCTGGCTGGGCATTTCCACGAATGCGGGTATAAGTTTGGGCGTTGGTATTCTATGGTGTGGATGGAAAAAATCATCGGCAATCATGAAAGGGAGGGGGTGTAGAAATTGGCGAATGTGTTAATCCTCAACGGTTCAGGGCGCAAGAATGGTAACACGGTGAAACTTGTCGAGGCATTCACGAAAGGAGCGGAGTCAGCCGGGAATACGGTTGAGCGTTTCGACCTTTACGGCATGAACATACACGGCTGTATAGGGTGCGAGGGTTGCGCGAGGATGGGGGTACGTCCTGAGAGTCCATGCGTACAGAAAGACGACATGACGCGAATCTATGAGGCGTTTGCGCGTTCGGAAGTCGTAGTGTTTGCGTCGCCTATATATTTCTGGGCTGTAACAGGAGTCCTCAAGACCGCAACTGACCGACTATATGCGGAGCTTCGTTGCTTGGGGTATGAGGGATTCCCGCGTAAGAGTGTGCTACTCATGACGGCGGCCGGGCCAAGCTATGATGAGCCAGTCGAATGGTACAGGATATTCGAGCGTCATTTAGGCTGGAAGAATCTCGGTGAGGTTCTCGGAGCAGGCCATGAACAGGAAGCCTACGATTTAGGCGCGTCAATACATTAAGGAGGTCATATCATGAAGAAGTTACTGGCAGTATTAGCGTTGTTGTCGCTCACGGTCCCGGCATTAGGGCTGAACATCCGCGAGCAGGGCGTATTCTCGGCAGGTGGGACAATAACAGAGCCATTGCCGGGGGAGTTCAACGTGTCGGAAAACTGGCTTGATTTTTCCCGCGCAGGAAATACAGCACACGTTGACCACGCAAATGTCTTCTACCAGATTCCAGACGGCGAAAACAAAACTCCAATCGTCTACCTTCATGGTTATGGGCAGACTCGAACGGGCTGGCAGTCTACCCCTGACAGGCGCGAGGGTTGGAGCGATATATTCCTCCGTAAGGGGCGGGCAGCATTCCTTGTTGACCAGCCAAGACGCGGGGCAGCAGGTTCAACCGTCAAAATCGTGAACAACGACCAAGATACGCGGGCAAATGGTACTGAGTTCAATCCCGGGGATCAGGCATGGTATACGCATTTCAGAATCGGGCGTTGGACTCCCAATCGCTATGACGGCTCACAGTTCCCGGCGGGTGAAGAAGCGTTGAATCAGTTTTTGCGCCAGATGACACCTAACACGGGAAATTATGATGTCGTAATTTTCGGGGAGGCATTAAGCGCGGTGTTGTCAGAAGCTCGCAGGATGACGGGCAAAAAGGCTGTTTACCTGACACATTCGCAGGGAGGGCGCGTAGGTTGGCAGACTGATACGGAGAACATTGCGGCGATTGTTGCGATTGAGCCGGGGTTTGCCCCTGAAGTCGGCAGTGAGACCTACAAGAAATTTGTTGCGGCAAAAATCCCGATGGTGTTCTACTTTGGCGACTACATCGAGAATGGCCCGGAGGACATCAAGAGTACAGCTTTTTGGAAGAGCGTTCTTGACCAATGCCGCGACTTCGCAAAACACTACAACGATGACGGCGGAGATGCTACCGTTGTGTACCTTCCTGACGAGGGCATAAGGGGTAATAGTCATTTCATGTTTCAGGAATTGAACAACAAAGAGATTGCCGCACACATAGAGAAATGGCTTGAGTCGAAGGGGCTGTAATTCAATGAAACAATCATCAAGAACTCCAACCCTTAATGCGTGGGTAACATTTGGTGATCATCTTTACCGCAAGAAAGGTGATGACCCTTCAATCGTGTTCACGAGTGCTTCAGGTGAGAAGCGGACTATCGTGGACTACCATGGGAAAATTCTAGACTTTCCGGGAATTGATGCCAAAGACGAGATTACCGTAAAGCGTATCACGGAACGGGATGACATAGAGCCGCTGATACGTTATCGGACGGAATTTAAGCGGTGTGATGATGGGAATATCATCATGATTTGGGAGGTACAGCCTGACGGAATGTATTGGGCAGATGAAGATGGCTACGGCATGACATCTGATGAGGAAATCCGCCTGTATTCGTTCATCGATGAAGAGGGGCGTTTTACTGCTCCGTTCCGGCTTTACAGCATAGGGTCAAAGCAATTTTTCGGGGTTCAGAAAAGTTAAGGAGGTAAGTTCATGACACGGAAAATATTTGTGTTTGCGCTCATAATCGTGCTTGCAATGTCGGCGGCATCATCAGCTGAAATCCTCGCAGGCCCAGGCATCGCAATAGCCACAACAGACTCAGGCCAGCTACAAGGCTTCATACGCAACGGCATCTACACCTATCACGGAGTCCAATACGCCACAGCAGAACGCTTCATGCCCCCGACAAAATTCCCGGCATGGGAGGGAGTCCGGCTCGCACTGAATTACGGCACAATGTCCCCGCAAGACACTTCACGCGAGGGCGACATTTTCCCGCCTCATTACTTCTGGCCTCACTGGGAACCTCGTATCCTCGCACAGAGCTACAACTGTCAGAATCTCAACATATGGACTCCCGCGCTTGATGACGCAAAACGCCCGGTAATGGTCTGGCTTCACGGTGGTGGCCACATGATGGGAGCGGCAACCGTTGAGGACGTTTACGACGGCGAGAATCTTTCACGCACGGGAAATGTTGTAGTCGTTAGCGTCAACCACAGGCTAAACGTTGAGGGCTTCCTTGACCTTTCGGCTTATGGCGAAAAGTACAAGGACTCCTTTAACCAGAGTACACGCGATATTGTCGCTGCTCTCGAATGGGTACGTGATAACATCGCCAATTTCGGCGGCGACCCCGGCAATGTTACTGTGTTTGGCCAGTCAGGAGGCGGCGCAAAGGCTCTTGTTCTTATGGGTACACCATCGGCAAAAGGATTGTTCCACAAGGCAATCATTCAGAGCGGAGGCACAGAAGGCTCAGGAATGACGCTCACGGACAAATCAACAAGCCAGTACGTAACGGAAATCACGTTGAAGAATTTGGGCATTTCCCCTGAAGAACTCGACAAGCTCAATGATGTCCCTTATGCAGAGTTAGCAGCAGCCTCAAACAAGGCACTCGCGCAAGTCGCAGAGGAACGCAACATCATCAACGCCCTCGGCAGAAGGTCGCTCATGTGGTGTCCTGTTGTTGACGGGGAATTTATCCCGGAGAACCCTGCGGACAAAAAGTTTGTTGACCTCGCAAAAGATATTCCCCTCATGGTTGGCTCAGTCCTCAACGAATGGATCTCAATGCCATTACTCGCAAACATGGCCGTAACTCAGTCCGACAACAAAAACAACTGGGACGACTCGAAGGTTGACGAGATGTTGACGGCTAAATACGGCGACAAGGCAGAGGCTGTAGCGTCCGCGTTCCTCAAGGCTTATCCCTACAAGAAGAAGGCTGATGCACTGTATGTTGATACATGGCTTCGTTCACGCGCAAAGAAGGTTGCGGCTCTCAAGGCTGACCAGAATGGTGCGCCTGTCTTCGCGTACGTTTTCACGTGGGAGACTCCCATAATGGGCGGCTATGCTATGGCGTATCACTGCTCGGAATTACCGTTTGTGTTCAACAACATTGCGCTATCAGAAATGGCTACGGGTGGCGGGGAAAAAGCTCAAGCACTCGCGGATGTCATGAGCCGTGCATGGGTTGACTTCGCGAGAACGGGTAATCCCGGCTGGGAGGCATATACCCGCGACAACGGAGCAACGATGCTTTTCGACGACGAGCCTATATTGACGCATCATCATGATGATGAACTTATCGGGATTCTTGTGCCGGATTATGTGTACTAGGAATGTGATTATTGCCCTGCTGATTATGTTTGCGATGTCTGGCGGGGCATTCGCGCTTGATACTGTTGACGTGAACACGAAAATTGCTGACGTTATGAACAATCCTGCATTCGGCGAATGGGGAAGGCTATTGTTCCCGGTGAACGAGCATTACTACAGCGGCTCAACGCTCGGAAATTTGCGCCTAACATGGTACGGACGACTCAACCCTTCGCGAACAGTCGACATAATACGCTACATGCTGGAGCAAGTTCATGATGGCAGGCAGGTATTCTACAGCATATACTCAGATGATGACCCACGCGCAAAAGATACCGGGCTGTTCTTCTTTCGCGGCAAACCGGGGTCAAAGTTCGCAGTCTGTAACGCTGGAGGAGGCTTCGTTTTTGTCGGAGCTATGCATGATAGCTTCCCTCACGCATTGGAGCTTTCACGCAAAGGCTATAACGCGTTCGCATTGATATACAGGCCGGGAGGTGATACGGCATGTGAAGACCTTGCGCGGGCAATAGCATTCATCCACGAACATGCGAGTGAATTGGGCGTTGATGTTGGCGGCTATTCATTGTGGGGAGGCTCTGCGGGGGCGAGAATGGCGGCGTGGCTTGGGGCATATGGCACTGAGGCATTCGGCGAAAAGTCATATCCTCGTCCGGGTGCTGTCATAATGCAATACACCGGGCTGACACAAATCACTGGCCATGAAGCACCTACATATGCCTGCGTTGGAACATCTGACGGGATTGCGTCATACAGGGCTGTGCAGTCATACGTGAACGCGGTTAAGGCGAATGGGACTGACACAATGATTGAGATATTTCCGGGATTGCCTCACGGATTCGGATTAGGTGAGGGGACAATCGCTGAAGGTTGGCTGAATAATGCCGTGAAATTCTGGGAGGCTCATAACTGAATCTGCATGGGGGGATTGATGTCGCTTCCCCCCGAAAATTATTCCCCTGCGTATAACTTCTTCAACAACATAGGCGTTACAATCGAACTCACGAGAATCATCAATATCACAGCCGTGAAATAATCCGCCGTCAATAACCCTAACGCAAGTCCCTTTTGCGCAGTAATGAGTGCGACTTCTCCGCGTGTCATCATTCCCGTTCCAACCTTCAGAGAATCTCCACCGTTGAACCCCAAAAGCCTCGCACAGCCTCCACAGCCAATTACCTTTGAGACGAGCGCGACAACCACAAAACACACGCTGAACGCCAACAACCTAACATCCATTGAGCCGAAGCTGACCTTGAGACCTATTCCGGCGAAGAATATCGGCGCAAATATCATGTACGAGCTTATATCGATTCTGCGTTCAATGTAATCACGTCCTGAGAGGTTGCAGAGAATTACGCCAGCAACATATGCCCCAGTTATGTCGGCAATCCCGAAATATGTCTCTGACACATACGCCAGCACGAAGCAATAGCACAAGCTGATGATGGGTACTCGCCTATGATGGGTAAATGACTCGTCAAGCCATGACATTCCTTTATACACGAGCAATCCTGTAACGACTGCCCCCGCGAAAAACTCAACCACTTTCAGCAATACGCTTGATACACTCTCAGTGCTTCCTTCACCGCTTAGACCTGTTACGACTGTGAGAAGGATTATTCCGAGTACGTCATCGATTATTGCCGCGCTTACGATTGTTGTTCCTACAGTCCCGGATAATTTGCCCAGTTCCTTCAATGCCGCTACAGTTATGCTTACGGAGGTTGCTGACATTATCGTTCCGAGAAATATCCCACGCATGAAACGTTCTGAGCCGGGCGCGTCAAATCCGTAGAACGACATGAACAGCAACGCACCCAATACCAGAGGCACAAGCACTCCAGCACACGCAATGAGGGTAGCTTTCACGCCAGACTGCGCAAGCTCCTTGAGGTTTGTACCGAGTCCGGCCTCGAACATGAGCATGATTACTCCGATTTCGGCCATGATGCTTAGGAAGTCAGAGCCTTTCACGACACCGAGAACTGCCGAGCCAATCACGAGTCCCGCGATAATTTCACCGACAACTTCAGGGATTCCGAATTTCTTACCTACGAGGCTGAATATTTTTGCGGCGAAAAGAAGCACTGCCAAATCCAGCAAGTATTGAACGCTCTCCACTGCTATCACCTTTCTGTGAGGACTTCACGTATAATTTTCATGCCCTCACGAACGAGATTATAATCCGCTTGGCTACCCATGTGGCCAATCCTGAAGACTCGCCCCGATAACTTGCCATAATTCCCGCCGACAGCAAGCCCCTTCTCACGTAATGCCTCGTCAAATTCCGGCCATGTGAAATTTCCCGGCACATAGAACGCTGTTACAGTTGGTGAGCAAATATCCTCGCTCTTTGGGAACAACCTCAATCCCATTTCCCGCCCCATGTCCCTGCAAAGCTGCGCGACTCCTTCATGGCGTTCAATTGCGGCGTTAAGTCCCTCACGCATAATCATGTTCAGCGAGATGTTCAAGGCTTTCATCGCGTTCCAATCGTGCGTGTAAGGCGTGTAATGTTCTGCTGGGACATTCTTCCATGCCAGATATGACTCATAGCCCGCGTAATTCACGCGCTCTATAACGTCCCAAGCTCGCGGAGATATTGATGATATTGACAGGCACGGGGGCAATGACAGAGTTTTTTGGCTGCCGAGAATGCCGATGTCGATTCCGCATTTGTCCGCGTCAAGCTCAGCACCTCCAACGCTTGAGACGAAATCGACAACGAACAACGCCCCAACATCACGGGCAATGCTTCCGATTTCAGCGAGACGGGGTAAGGGTAAAAGTGTGCCTGAAGGTGTCTCACAGTGTACGGCGGTTATGACGTGAGGGCGGAAAGTTTTTGCGTGGTCAAGGACTTTTTGCGGGTCAGGGACTTCATCATATGGGAATGCGCAAATCTCAGCATTGACTCCGAATGTCCGTGCCATTTCCGCGAATCCCTCGCCGAATATGCCTGATGACACAGCGAGGAGCTTTTTACCGGGAGTGAGGGTGCATTTCAGTGAAGCCCATAATGCTGACATGGCCTCGCCGGAAGTTATGATTATGTCGTTGTGTGTGTGAAGAAGTTTCTGCGTTAGTGTTTGATTGTCGCGGTAAAGGGTGAAAAATTCGGCTTCAAGGTCTGAGCTGCCGTAATCATTCTGCCATGCTTGAAGTATCTCATGAGGGATTTTTACGGGGCCGGGTATGAGTCCGATTCTGTAATGCTCCATGATGGAAATATCACTGTCCTGAAATATGAATTTGCAGGTGCGATATTATCACGGCCAGCCCCGCAGGCAAGTTGCATATGTGATTTAGTTGTTGTATTCAGGGATTTCGCTTTCCCATTTGAACGAGACTCTTTTGTTCCCACATTTCCGGCATATCTCCATAGGGTTCTCCAGTTTTGCGAGAATGTCCCAGCCGTCATCGGAAATGTCTTGTGCGAAGTCATACGAGTATTCGCCGTATTCGCCTTCTGTTACGGATTCTTTTTTCTGAAACTCCTTGAAGCGTGGATCATGGCTTACCCATACATACGTGCAAGGGTGCAGAATAGTTCCGATAAGCAGATGACAATACCAGCTTGCACACACAGACCAGCATTCATTGAAATCCGGCGTTGGCTTGTCCTTTGCGAAAATGAGTTCGCGAAATTCTTTGATGAGAGTTCCAACGGATATTTTGACTCCGTTCTCTTGGCAGAAAGCTATAATCTCCCCGGCTACCTTCCTTGTAGGGATGTACTGCGTAACCTGTATTTCAGCTCCGGCATTCTTGACAGCTTCAATCATCTCAGGCGTGATATTTCTCCAGAGAAGGCCATTTGTTACGATTTTCACATTGCAGTAAGGGAATATTTCATGCACAGCGTTTATATATTCGTGAAGATTTTTGCAGAGTAGTGGCTCACCTCCCATTATCCTAATTTCCGCTATATTGCTGAACTTTTCCGCCAGCCCAGCAAGAGCCAACCTGAATCCGCCAATGTCAGCAAACTCAAGCTCCTTGACATGATTCGCCAGATGCCCGCAACCTTTGCATTTGAGGTTGCAGAAGTCTGTTACGTGATATTCCATGTAGCGCAACAAGGGTTTAACCTCGTTCATGTTCTTGCACAGGGGCGACAATTTGCCGTCCTCGATGACTGGCAACTCAGCATGATACACGACTGGGGGGACGATAAATATTTTCTCCCTCGTTATTCCGCGCCTCAGAAGCTCAGAAACGTAATCTGAACTCTTGTATTCCGTCCGCGAATCATTGTCCTCACAGGCCACAAGAATCAAGTCTATATCCTCAAATATTTTTGTGGGAAGCATCTCGAATGAACGCAATTTTATGTCAGATGACGAGGTGAAATACACTTTGGGAACTTTGCGGAATATTCCTTTTCCATGTTTCCTGACGGAGTAAAAACTCCTTGTGGATGCCGCGGCGAGCTTTAATTTTTCCTTGAGATTGATATGGGAGAAATACCTGAAGAAGTTTTTACCGATGGGATAATTCTCTGCAACAGCCAGAACGCAAACATATCCCGTGCTTTTTCCGAGAGAAGAAACTACATGTGCTACACCTTCAGCATTGCCTATCACAGCAACCTTTAAGGCGCAATCATTGGTTGTGTTGTG
>JAFSKY010000019.1 GCA_017448685.1 Synergistaceae bacterium | reverse complement strand
AGTTGACTCGTTGAGATTAACATATTCCGCCTTCTATATTTCATAGTCGCTGAGACTCCCATCGCCATTCCAGTCAAAAGTGTGCATGACATACGCCCGGAAATTCTCATCAGGAAAATGTATGTCATCAAGTGGGACATCACCCCTAGCATTCCCGGCAAAAAGCACGACAACCGCGCATATGAATACGACAAAACAAGCCGACTTTTTCATGGCCGACTCCTCCTTTAATGTTATGTACTGGGATATGAAGTATGATGATTATAGCAGGGTAATTCTCGCGCAAAAAAAAATTCCCCCAAGCCTTCAAGCCCGGGGGAAAACCGAATCGCTTGCCGTTATTCCGCTGTGATGTATAGCTCTTCGGATTCTGTGATGCCGTTGGAGGATTTTACGCAGACTTTGAAGTCATCCCTCACAAATTCAGCAGGAAGCATGAACGTTCCATCATCTGAAATTTCAACACCTTTTGCGGGCTTGTCGTCAACATAAACAGCAGCCCCGGATATTTCCGCGTCGAGAATGAATGTAACGGGCATTCCAGTCTTTACGATGACAATATCGCTGTCCTTGCCGCTGAATGCTTCTATGATGTCATCGCTTTTCACGCGCAATGAGGCCGGAAGATTCGCGATTGTGATTCCGTCAGCTTCTGGGAGTGTTGTTGAGAATGTTGCGGGTAATGCGGGTAATGCTGAGACGCTGTTATGTCCTTGCGCTGAAACTCCTGCTGCATTCTTCGCACCTGCTTTGCTGTCAGTGAGTGAGGATTTTGCAGATGACGCTGAAGCCGTAACCTTGATGGTGTATTGCTTAGAGCCTGCTGCCCCGTTGGAGTCTTTTGCCTTGATGGTGAACGTGAAAGTGCCTGTCTTCGTGGGTGTGCCTGTGATTTTACCCGTGCTGGAATTAATCTTGACTCCGTCCGGGAGGTTTCCTGCGCTCACTGACCACACATAAGGCGATGTGCCACCACTGGCTTTAGGTGTCCCGGTGTAGAAAGTGCCTTTTATGGCGTTACTGAGAGTCCCTGATACGGCTGTTTGAGTTACCTTGATGGTATAGGACTTTTTCCCGGCTGCCCCGTTAGCATCTTTAGCCTTCACTGTGAATGTGAACCTTCCTGCTTTAGTGGCTGTCCCGGTGATTTTACCTGTGGAAGCATTGAGCTTTAAGCCATCCGGGAGACTTCCTGCGCTTATAGTCCATGCATACTGAGATGCACCACCGCTAGCCTTCGGAGTCCCTGTGTATGAGGCTCTGCGTGTTGTCATGGCTGGGATTGAGCCTGTTACGGCTGTCTGAGTTACTTTGAGCGTGTAATCCTTTGTGGCAGTTTTGCCGCTGGAATCCTTAAGCTGAACGGTGAATGTAAACGTTCCTGCCTTTGTCGCTGTTCCTGTAACTTTGCCCGTTGACGCTTTGAGCGTGAGGCCGTCAGGAAGTGCCCCCTTGCTCACAGCCCATTTTGTTCCGGCCATGCCATTAATCTGGAAGCTGTATGAGGCTTTACGGGTTGTGCCGGGTATGGTGTCAGTGAGTATTGTGGGGGTATTGACGAGGCTCGTATTTTTGTCGCAGGCAACAGCAATATTCTTCGGGCAAGCACTGACATCAATCGCGGCAATCTGATTTGAATAACATATCAGCCCGGTTAATGCGGAACAGCCACTTATGTTTAGCGTTTTGAGACCGTTGCTTCTGCAATTCAGGTACTTCAAAGAAGTCTTGTTGCTCACGTTAAGGGTAGACAGCTGGTTATTCTTGCAGTTCAGACTCTTCAAGGACGTACAGCCACTAACATTAAGACTGGTCATAGGGTTATCTCTGCAATTCAGCTCCCTTAATGCCGTACATTTGCTCGCGTCCAGTGTAGAAATCTGATTATCCCTGCAATTCAGGACTCTCAATGACTTACAGCCGCTTATATTGAGTGTGGTTATAGGGTTATCCCGGCAAATCAATTCCCTTAAGGCCGTGCATTTACTCACGTTAAGTGTCGTAAGCTGATTACCTCTGCAACTCAGTGTCTCTAAGGCTGTGCATTTGGTTACCTCAAGTGCCGTAAGCTGATTCCCGTTGCATTCCAATTCCCTCAAGAGCGTACACCCGCCTATGTTCAGTGCCGTAATTTGATTCCCGCTACAATTCACTTCCTCCAAAGACGTACATTTGCTCGCGTCAAGTGTTGAAATACGATTCTCATCACAGTACAGCTCCTCCAACAGGGTACATTTGCTCACATCAAGCGCGGTAATCTGATTCCCGTAGCAGTACAAATCTATCAGGGAGTTACAGTTTGTTACGTTGAGCGCGGTCAATTGATTATCGTGGCAATCCAGCTCAATTAAGGCAGCACATCCGGTTACGTTCAGTGAGGGGAGCTGATTATTGTTGCAGTACAACTCCATCAAAGATTTACAGCTACTCAAGTCAAGCGCGGTAAGCTGGTTGTTGTTGCAATACAGTTCAGCTAAAGACGTACAGCCACTTACGTTCAATGAAGTTAGGCGGTTATTCAGGCAGGACAGCCCAATTAAAGCCGTACATTTGCTGGCATCAAGCGTTGTAATCTGGTTGCCTTCGCAGTGTAACCTGAACAGAGCCGTGCAGGTACTCACATCGAGTTTTGTCAGCTGGTTATTGAGGCAGTTCAGTATTCCTAGAGACACGCATCCATTCACGTTAAGCGAAGTCAGCTGATTGTTACTGCACTTGAGATACGTTAATGACTTGCAACTGCTCACATCAAGCGTATTCAACTGGTTATCATGGCATTCTAGAATCTCCAATGCTGTAAAATACTCAATGCCCTTGAGGCTTGATATTCCCCAGCCTTGTATGTGAATTTCCCTCGCGCCTGGTGAGTTTTGAATTTCCTCATCGCTCAATATCCCGTCTCCGTTAGTGTCGCAATGGTCAAGCACTCCCTGACGGAACACATCATCCGGGAAATGTGCCTTATCAATAGCCACATCTCCCCACGCACCACTAGCAAAGGCTATGACGCACACAGCCGCCATAAAGATACAAAATTTCCTGCGCATATAATCACATCTCTTCCATATAAATTATGTCTGTAGGATTTTTTCGGGATTGCGGGAATTTTATCATATTCACTGTATAATTATTTCCATTCACAAAATTTTTCACACAAAGGGGTGCTTTTGTCTTGAGCGAAGACAAGAAGAGAATCAAGAACATCGGCATAATCACATCAGGCGGCGACTGCGGTGGACTCAACGCCGTAATCAGGGGTGCGGCAAAAACAGCCCTCATTCGTGGCATGAGGACATTCACAATCCCTAACGGCTATGCGGGACTCTATAACCTAGTGAATTTCGATCACCTTGTAGAGCTCGACGAGGAACGCACAGACCACGTTAATTCACAGTTTGCGGGAAGCGATGCCGGACATAGCCGGGTGAAGATCTCCAAGATAGATGACCCGGACAAATACGACCGCATAATGATGGGTCTACGCAAGCACAACATTGACGGCCTCGTGATTTCCGGCGGTGATGACACTGGAAGCGTTGTTGTTGACCTGTCAGAACACGGAATACCCTGCGTACATGCTCCCAAGACAATGGACTTAGACCTTCAGACGTATTCAGTCGGCGGAGACTCAGCCATCAACAAAATCGCTAACATCGTTGACGACCTCAAGACCACAGGAACGACCCACAACCGCATAATGGTGATTGAGGTATTCGGGCGCTATGCTGGTCATACGGCGTTCAGGGGCGGAATTGCGGCGGATGCTGACTGCATACTCATTCCCGAAGTCCCTGTTGATTTCGATGCCGTGTACGCTCACTTGAAGCACTACTACATACGGCGCATCCTCAATTCTGACGTTCACGCAGGGACATACACGATTGTTGTCGCTGAAGGTGTAAGGGGTGCTGACGGCAAACTGTTCTCGGACGGTGGCGGGGCAAAAACTGACTCATTCGGCCATCCCAGACTCGCGGGGGCTGGGCGTTTCGTGAAAGAGACGCTTGAAGACATGATGCGTGCTGACCCGGAAATCAAGCAATTCATGAAGACTTCGGAAATGTACGTGCCTGGAGTGTTTGAGATTCCCGAAATACGCGAGGTCATTCCGAGCCATATCGTAAGGAGTGGCGCAACATCAGCTTATGATGTCAATTTCGGCAAGCAAATAGGAGCTGCGGCAGTGATACTCCTTGAGCAGGGTGTGAGCGGCGTTACTGTCGTGAAGATGTTTGACGGCGAAATACGTTACATGCCCACGCAGGAAGCAATTGCTCAGAGGTTTGTTGGGCTTGAGAGCGTTTCATTCTATGAGCAGATGGATGTTTGCTTCGGTCGTTTCAGGCAGGAATATATCCCCAAGCTGAAAGAGGTTCACGGAGCAGTCGAGCGTCAGTACAGCTAGAACGCAACACAGAAAATGCAAGTCCCCCTGTCATTACGGCGGGGGGATTTTTTCATGGTCAGACATAAAGGCACATTGCTACTCATCTTTGTGTTGACAAGAACGGGGGAGGGGCATAAAATATCCTCTGTTGCTCAATTGGGGCTGTAGCGCAGTTGGGAGCGCGCGACATTCGCATTGTCGAGGCCGGGAGTTCGAATCTCCTCAGCTCCATCCTATAAGACACA
Source organism: Synergistaceae bacterium (assembly GCA_017448685.1). Classification (GTDB taxonomy): domain Bacteria; phylum Synergistota; class Synergistia; order Synergistales; family Aminobacteriaceae; genus JAFUXM01. The sequence goes on along the minus strand of JAFSKY010000019.1, from coordinate 6,699 downwards.
AGAACTTGCTGCGAAGGCAAGTTTTTTTGTTATATATGCCATTGTGATAAAATCCTCAAAAAGGAGTGTGTTTCTCATGAAGCAAAATGTTTTCCCAGTTGACAAGCCTATTATCGGAATGTTGCATCTTAACGGTTATTCCCCTCGTGAAGTGCATGACCTCGCTAAAAGAGAGATAGAGCAGATGTATTCCAACGGAGTTGACGCTGTTTTAGCCGAAAATTATTACGGAACAGCAGACGATGTTGCTTGGGCTTTGGATTATCTGCACAGTCAATATTGCGGTTATGTGTACGGCGTAAATATTTTAGGCTCTGCTGGAATGTCGTTTTCTCTTGCTACTGAATATGACGCTAAATTCATTCAGATAGATTCTGTGTGCGGACATCTGGAAGCCGATAAAGATGAACTTTTTGCAGGAAAACTTCAGGAACTTCGCAGAAAATATCCTGTCTTTGTTTTAGGAGGGGTACGCTTCAAGTATCAGCCTGTAAAATCAGGACGCAGCACAGAGGAAGATCTTTCAATCGGTAAGGAACGTTGCGACGCTGTAGTAGTAACAGGTTCAGGAACAGGAAAGAATACGGACATGAAGAAGATACGTTTGTTCCGTGATGCTCTGGGAGATTTCCCGCTTTTTGTTGGTGCAGGGATGACGGAAGAAACTTGCAGAGAACAGCTCTCTATTGCTGACGGTGCTATAGTAGGGACATGGTTCAAACAGAACGGACGTACCTCTTCTCCGACTGATTCCGATCGTGTAAGGAAGTTCATGGATATAGTGAAGCAGGTTAGAGAATCGCGACAATAGAAATATCAGTGTATTTCAGCACACAAGCCTCGCCCACAATCCCCGCATAACCCATGACCCTCAAGCCACGCCTCGCCCGGATGAAATCCCAGCCACAAATACGAAGCCGTCTGAAGGTGCAGGCACTTCACATTCACGCCATCAAGGACTCTAATCCCTCCAACGCCACCGCGCATGACATCCCGGAAAATCCCACGCCTGAACTTACGCATAATCGCATTCATTCCCATTCCGCCGAGCCGCAATCGTATGACCTGATGCAGAATGTTGTAACGCCTCCACTCATGAATCAGCCCTCGTGATGATATATATTCCTCAAGCTGTGATACTCCTCCATTGCTCTCAATTTTCCCCGCTAGCCTCACTAAATGCGGACATATGAGCCAGAAACTTGTCGGAAATATCTTTTTCCCCCACGGCCTGCACATTTGAACTTGAACATGGCCGAACCTGCATAACTTCACGCCAGCTACTGAAACGCCTGCTTCCCTCATGATGATTCCTCCCTGTGATTTTGGCCATAAAAAATGGGGGATGCATTGAAGCTCCCCCGGATTGATTCCGCGTTCTAGTATTCTCTGCTGTTTCTGCGTCTTGTTGGCCGTCCTGACCTCGCTGAGTTGCGTGTGTTGAGGTCGGTTATTTTCGCCTCGCTCGCCTTCAGGAACGATGCCATTTTCTTCTCGAAGCTGTCAGCCTCTTCCGGATTTGCCTCACGGTATGCGCTCTGCATTTCGTGAAAATCCCGCCTGCCCTGAGCCTCACGAATCTTTGCGCGTATTTCACCCGGTGCGCGTCCATTTGAGTCCGGCTGTGGCTCGCGTGTATGTCCTGGAGTGAATCCCGGTGAAGGTCTCTTAGGTGGGCGTGCTGGCCTTTCTGGAGGCGTTTGCGTCTGCTTCAATGAGAGGTCTATGCGTCCACGCTCATCTATCCTGATGACTTTTGCCTGTATGTTATCGCCAATTTTCAGGACAGCGTTTATATCCTTCACGAATGAATACGACAGCTCCGAAATGTGTATCATTCCTTTGCGGCCTGTCTTGGCAATCCTCACAAACGCTCCGTAAGGCATTATCTGCTCAACGGTGCATTCAACGATTTCTCCTACGTCAACTCCGGCTGATATTTCTATGTTCTTAGCCTCGGCCATGTGAAATTTTTGCTCCCCTGAAAAAATTTTTTCACAACCAGCGCCATTCTGGTTTTTCGCCAAGCCCCAAACGACGAATCAAATATACATATCCTGCTTTGAGGCGGCGACTTCCTGACTTGTACCACACCAAAAGAGTCCCGCGCTGTTTGTTCAGGGCTAATTTTAACACGGCTCCTTCAACTATTGGCCCGTAACACGCTAAAATCACTTCACCCTTCAATGTTTCAGGACGTTGCTTAATGTACTTGAGTACGTTCTCTCTTTCCTGTGGCATGGCCTGAATCTGTTTCAGCAACGAATGAGTCTTAGGTTTGTGCGCAAGCTGATATTTGTGAGTCCTCACGTCCTCTTTCACGTAACGTTTAATCCTGTAATTTTTCGCAGATGCTTTTCTCCCGGCAAGAGCGACATTAACGGCTGGGCGTTTCATCTTCTCCAGCAATGCCGCGAAATCAAACGGCCTCGACACTCCAACATGCATTTCTGGCTTCATGGTATGTGTTTGTGGCCTGTCCATGACTTTATGCGTTTCAGGAGGCTCAACCGTGAAATCATCAACCCTGTAGACGTTCACCGGGCGAATGAGTTTGCCCGCTATGAAATCACGAATGCCCATTAGCGTGAAGATGTCGCAAGGAAGCTCAATGCTTTTCCGAGCCTCGCGAACGGTTCAAGAATATCCATTGTTGCGGCTGATTCTGTGAGTATTGCGGCTGTCTGCTGTATCTCATCAGGACGAATCCCGGCAGGAAATTCCGCCCTCAATGGAGCTCCGTTAGGCGTGGCCTGAATCAGGAACACTCCCGGGTCTGCTGTCGTCTCAATATGCCCGGCAGCGTCAAGCGGGACATGTGATGATTCCTCAGCGAGGACGGTTTTTGCCCGGCTCTTTTCGCGGAGTGGGTCGAGTATGTCAGCGTCATTGCACAGCCATAACTGCGGGTCAGTTTCCACTGCGTCAAGTAGGCTCTCAAGTATGAGTTTCTCCTTTGCGTATTGCCCAAACGCATCACCGTATAATATCCTCGAAAGCTGATCTGGCCTCAATGGGTCTGTGCGAACAAAATCAAGCGGAAATCCCTTCATGTCTGTGATGAGTGCTGCCCCGCGAATCTGTGTCTCCGTTCCGTCAATCAGCATGTAGCCTAGCGCGTTATTTGCCATCTATAAACATCTCTCCTTGTCAACTGAGTATCATTGCCCCATATAACGCCCTTACTGTTGTCTCGAAATCTTCATCGTAAACGCCTATTATGATATTCAAATCATCGGAACCCTGCTCAATCATTTTCACTTTCACGCCCGCATTGGCTATAGCGTTGAATATCTTGGCGAATATCCCTTTTACAGTTCCCATTCCTTTGCCTACGACTGTGATTAGCGACAAGTTTTTTTCCAGCGTTATCTCTTCAGGGTTGATAGCGTCCTTCAATGCCTGGAATATCTCAGCGCGTTTCAGGTCAAACAGCGGATTCTTGACGACAATCGAGAAACGGTATATCCCTGACATGTAATGCTCGCAGGCTATGTTGCGCTCGGTGAATATCCCGAAGACTTTTTGCCCTATTCCCGTGAGGCGATTCAGTCCGAATTTCTGTATGTGGATTATCCTGTAATTTCTTTTTCCAGCAATGCAGGCGGCTACATTTCGATGTAACTCAGGCGGAAGCTCTTGCGTTACGTTTGTGCCTTCGTCGTTAATGTCGTTGATGTTCCTGATTTTGATGGGGATTCCGATTCCCTGCATGAGATATATAACGTCCTCACTGAACACTCGTATTCCCATGTAACTGAGCTGCTTCAGTTCCTCGTATGTTATGTTGCGTATCACAGCGGGGTTATCGACAATTGACGGGTCAGCACTGTAAATTTTGGTGGTCTCGCTCCATTTCTCGCAGATGTCAGCTTCGACTGCACGAGCGACTACAGCGGCTGTTGTGTCTCCTCCTCCACGCGGAAAAAGTTTTATGGTGTTAGGGCCTGACGAGCCGTAGAAGCCAGGAATTACAGCGTTCTCCATGCCCTGAAGAATCTTTGATGCCTCAGAGAATGTTTTTGCCTGGTCAAGTTGTCCGTCCTTGCCGAAAAATACTATCTTTGACGCATCCACGAGAGGCCAGCCGATATATTCCGCGTAGATTTTGGCCATGATATATTCTCCGCGGCTGACGACATAATCATTGCCCTTCCCGAAAAACAGATTCTTCTTCAGCTCAAGTATTTCTTTTTCGACATCAAAGCCAATTCCGAGTCCCTGCACTATTTCCGTGAATCTCTCCTGAATACGGCTAAGCATGTCATTGAAATTCTCGCGGTTCATGTAGCGCGAGTTGAGGATGAAAAGCAGGTCGGTCATCTTCATGTCCTCCGGGCCTCTGCTACCGGGAGCTGAGACTACTACATATCGCCTCTGCGGGTTCGCATGGAGGATGTCTGCTGTCTTGCGTATCATGTCGGCTGTTGCCATTGAGAAGCCGCCGAACTTTGACACAATAATATTACTCCCCATGTGAAAAATTCCCCCTTTATTATTGGAATTGTTTATGTTGGATTTATTGCAGATAATTATAACTTTAAAGGACAAAAAAAATCCCCCGTGTGTGGGGGATTCTGTGCTAATTCCTGTCTATCATGGCCGAATATAAACTCTTCACAGCCTTCTCATAGTCTGAGTCGTCAACGCCTATAATTATGTTCAGCTCGTCTGAACCTTGGTCAATCATGCGTATGTTAATGTCCGCCCCTGCAAGAGCCGCGAACGCTTTAGCCGCCGTACCCTTTGAACCCGACATGCCCTCGCCGACAACAGCTATAACCGCAAGCCCTTTCTCTATAGTGATGAAATCGGGAGCAAGCTCATTCTTTATGCCGCGCAGAATCTCTTCCCTTTTTGCCTCAAACAATGAGCCGTTCACGACAACGCTTATTGTGTCTATACCTGTCGGGCAATGTTCAAACGGGACTCCATTGCGCGAGAATATGTACAGCAATCTTGCGCCGAATCCTGTCTCACCATTCATCTGCGATTTCTCGACTCGTATGCTCGTGAAGCCCCTGCGCCCGGCGATTCCTGTTACAGGTCTGCGCTTTACGCCTTCAGGGACTGACGCGGCAATGAGTGTTCCGGGGTCATCTGGCCTGTTGGTGTTGCGGATGTTGATGGGGATTCCGGCCTTCCTCACGGGGAAAACAGCATCTTCATGCAGAACGCTCGCGCCCATGTATGACAGTTCGCGCAGTTCGGTGTAGGTGATATGCTCGATTCCTTTGGGGGAGTCAACGATTCTGGGGTCAGCCGACAACATGCCGGATACGTCCGTCCAATTCTCGTAAACGTCAGAGCGTGTTGACCGTGCAATGATTGAGCCAGTAACGTCAGAGCCTCCGCGTGAAAATGTCTTTATGCTTCCGTCAGGCATTGAGCCATAGAAGCCGGGTATTACGGCATTGGGCATTGAGCGTAATTTTTCGTTCACGGCCATGAAAGTTTTTTCGCCGTCAAAGATTCCGTTCTCCGTGAAGAATATCACTTCTGCCGCGTCAACAAACGGCCAATCCAAATATTTGGCGATAATTTTGGAGTTGATGTATTCGCCCCTGCTTGCGAGGTAATCTGCTGGGGGGTATTTGCGCAATTCGTCTTCAATCGCGTGAATCTCCGCGCCTATGTCGAAGTCAATCCCAAGCCCGGAGATGATTTCCGCGTAACGCTGTCGAATCTTCGCGAGTATGCCGGAATATTCGCTGCCTTTTGCGTATTCTGAGTAGCAGCTATAGAGCATATCCGTAACTTTGATGTCATCGCTTGACCTTTTGCCGGGTGCTGAGGCAACGAGGTATTTGCGTTCAGGATTTGCCTTGACGATTTCCGCAACTTTTTTGATTTGCGCCGAATCAGCTAATGATGTGCCGCCGAATTTTACTGTTATTGTTCTCACTGTAACGCCTCTTTACATGTTGTAGTTGATGATTGATTGAAGGCATAAACTGATGACGAATGCATAGCCGCCGCCGTGATTATGGCTTCAGGGTCAGGAAGGAATTTATCGCTGTGTAAGGGGTAAGGGCATCCCGCGCCTATATGGTAGAAGCAGCCTGTCCGGGCAATGAGGAATGAGCCGAAATCCTCGCTGATGAAAAGTGGCTTGTCTATAACGTCCACTCTATCATTGCCGAAAGTCTCACGTGCTGAACGCTCGCATAATGAGGTGATTGCGTCATTGTCATTGACGATTCCAACGCAAGAGTCTGTGATATGGCACTCATAGCCCGCTCCGAATCTTGCGCAAACTTCCCGGCATGTTGCTTCAAGCTCATTGCACATCCTCGAACGCTCATTGAGTCCGTATGTGCGTATTATCCCGGCCATGTCAGCGCGTCCAGCAAGAATATTATTCGCCGTCCCTGCGTGAAGCATTCCGACACTGACGACTCCGCCGTGAATCTTCAGGATTTCGGGTATCAGGTGAGAGGCAACTTCAATCGAGTCGATGCCTTTATCCCTTTGCGCACCGTGAGCTGACTTGCCTATGATGGTGATTTTCCATGTCGCAGAAGCCGCGTAGAAGTTCCCGTATTTGATGCCTACATGGCCAGCTGGTAATGCCGGGTCAACATGACACCCAAATACCGCCTCGACTCCCTCAACACATCCCGCATCAATCATTCTCTGCGCGCCTCCATCGCCTTCTTCATTGGGCTGGAAGAGGAATGTTACAGAGCCGGGCAGGGT
>JAFSKY010000240.1 GCA_017448685.1 Synergistaceae bacterium | reverse complement strand
GTGAAGGTCTTTCGGTCATTATGGCTGTGAGGCTTTCACGGTTTTTTTGCGCGTTCGTAAGGAGGAAGCATGATGAGAAGCATTTTGTTCGTCCCGGCAAATGAAAGAATGCTCACGAAGATTCACACGTTCAAAGCAGATGCATATATCATTGACCTTGAAGACTCAATCCCACCCGCAAGAAAATCTGAAGCACTCTCAGACGCAATAGCATTCCTCGACTCAATGCCAGCTGAGAATATCTACATACGCATTGAACGAACTATCATCGCTGAACAGATAACCGCACTCAAGACACTCAGGTTTGAAGGCTACATGCTGCCGAAATTCGAGAATCCCGGAGATTTCAGCGCGTTTCATGATGAGCTTTCACGGCGGAAAAATATCGCACTCGTTGAGACTCCTATGGGACTCGTGAATATCAGGGAGGCCGCTTCGTGTGCGTGGGTCAAGGCTATAGCTTTTGGGGCAGAGGATTACACAGCGGCGGTAATGATGGAGAACTCATCCGAATACCTCAAAGGCATAAAGGCCGGAATTGTCATGCACGCAAAAGCCTTCGGGAAATTGGCACTCGATACGCCGTTCATGAATCTCAATGACGATGAGAGGTTTCTCGCTGAGGTGAATATCTCCGCGGATCTCGGCTTTGATGGGAAATTAGCCGTTCACCCAAAGCAGACCGCTACAATCAATGACGTGTTCAGCAGGAGGAATGACCCTGAGTTTATGCGCGAAGTCATACGGCTTTACGAGGCTGGCGGGGAAGGTGCTGTGAGCATTGGCGGAAAAATCTACGAGAGAATGCACATAGCCCGCTTCAGGAAAATTCTAGGCGAAGAATAACATTAAGGAGGCGCAATCAGAATGTATCTTTATGGGAAGAAAGTCATATTACGTGCTGTTGAGGAAGAAGACACAGAAATGCTCAGGGAACTCACGAATAGCCCGGACTTTGAGAGAATGATTGTAGGCTGGGCGTTCCCAATCTCGAAGAAAGACCAACGCGAATGGTTCATGAGTTGCCATAACAGCGAGTCGCGGTTGAGGTTCACGATTGAGACGGAGCAAGATGGTGCTGTGGGTATGATTGGCCTCAAAAATATAGACTGGAAAAACGGTTCGGCTGAAGGACTTGGAATCAGAATCGCGAAAAGGGAAATACGCTCGCGGGGATTGGGTACGGATGCGCAATTAACATTGATGCGTTATGCGTTTGAAGAATTGAGGCTCAACAGAATTAATGCCAGTGTTTTGTCTTATAATGCTCCGTCACTAAAAATGTGCGAAAAAGTCGGCTTCAAGGTTGAAGGGGTTAAGAGAAGGGCAATATACAAGGGCGGAAAATTTCATGACCTCGTAATTCTTGGTTGCCTCAAGAGCGACTATGAAGAGCTTATAGCGTCAAATCATTATTGGGAGGATTGAGACGGGAAAATGAACGGCTATATTTCAGACAGCGCAAGAGTTAGAGACTCCGTTTACCCTGGAAGCATAAAGCTATATCGTAATGTCATGCTGAATGACTCGACATGCGGTGAGGCCGTAACTGTTGGCGATGATACTGTGATAGAGCGGAGCAGGCTGGGCAGTTACGTCGCCATAAACAGAAGGTGTTACGTGAATGACTCCGTAATCGGCGATTTCTCGTACGCAGGCATCAATACAACGATAAATTTCGCCTCAATCGGAAAATTCTGCTCAATCGCTCGCAACGTTGACATAGGCGGCTTCGATCATGACTACAGGAAGTTCACGACAATGCCGGAGTTCAGGTTCAAGCAGATGATTTCAGGCTCAAGGCCAGCAGTGAGTCATGAAGAGTTATGCGTTATCGGTAATGATGTGTGGATTGCCGCGGGTGTGAATATCCTTCACGATGTCAGAATCGGCAACGGAGCTGTTATCGGGGCGGGAGCTGTCGTTACGCGTGATGTCCCTGCATATGCTGTTGTTGCGGGAGTCCCGGCTAGGGTGATGAAATTCCGTTTTCCCGATGAGATTATCGCAGAGCTTGAGCGCATAAAGTGGTGGGATTGGCCTCATGACGTTATCATGAAGAATATTGATTTCCTGCTGAAGTCTGACGTGAATGAAGAGACATTGAAGCGTATGAAAGAGATTACACGTTGAAGGAACAAAATCCCCCCTAACACAAGCAAGGGGGGAATATTTTTACAGCAGAACGGGAATAATCTTAGTGTTCACGAAATCGGTTATCTGACCCGCAAATACCCCCGTCAATATCGCTCCAGCACTCAACATCAGCAACGGAATAATCATCTTTAGAGGTAGCAGCTTGAACGGCACAACACTGGCATAATCATAATCATCGCCCGGGAAGAATGAATCCGTTACGATTGGCAGCAAATATCCCGCTGTCAATAACGCACTCACCATCAATATCACGATGCCAAACATCCCAAGCCAGCCAAGCCCTAACGCCCCCGCAGCCATGTACCATTTTGCCGTGAAGCCCCCCGTAACAGGAAGCCCTATCAGCGACAATGACGCAAGCGCAAAGCATGTCATAGTGATTGGAAGCTCCTTACCGACTCCGCGTAACTGGTCGGCGTAATGGTAGTTCACTCCTTGGAACGTGAAATATATCACGACTCCAGCACTCAGGAACAAGCAGCTTTTCGCCATAGCATGAGCGGCTATTTGCATTACAGCCCCGCGGACTCCGTCAGGCGTAAGCAGCATCATCGCAAACACAACATATGAGACCTGACTCACGCTTGACCACGCTATACGCTTCTTCAAGTGAGGCTCTATATACGCCATCATTGAACCTGTGAATATCGTCAGCAAGGCCATGCAGATTAACGCCGTCTGAACCCACGTTCCACGCAGAAAATCATCACCGACAACGTAATATATCACCCGGAACATCGCAATAACTCCTGCTTTCGTGATGAGTCCTGAGAGTACTGCGCTTGCCGGAGTCGGGGCTTGCGGATGTGCTGTAGGCAACCACGCGTGAAGGGGAACGATACCAGCCTTTGCGCCGAATCCCACAAGGGTCAGGAATGTTACAGTCAACAACATATCGCTGCTATTCTCACGTGCAATCCTGGCCATGTCCAAAACTCCGCCGGGTGTGAAGTCCATTGACACGCCGTAAACGTTGAAGAAGAAGAATCCTCCTAGTGCCATTGCCGCACCTGTCAACGAATACAGAAGGTATGAGACTGTAGCGCGGATTGATTCGCGTTTCTGTGAGTGCATGACAAGAGGAAGAGTCATAAACGTCATAAGCTCGTAGAACAAATACAGCGTCAAGAGATTTCCAGCGCAGGCAACACCTATCAATATTCCGAATGTTGACAGGAAGAACGCATAGAACCTATCAACAGGCGGTCTCCTCCGCAAATACTCAAACGCATAAACCGTAACTAGTGGCCATATGAACGCAACTAGGCATGAAAACGCCCTCGCAGGGTAATCCATCCTGAAGGCGATTGACAGAGAGTCAGTTACTCGCCACAACGTAACAAGATCATTCCCAGTCATGAACGCCGCAAAGAATGTGATTATTGACGTGGCAAAAGTCATAACGCCCACGTATATATGCCTGTCCTCGAAGATTGGCCGCGAGAATAGAGCGAACCCAGTCAATATTGGGAACAATATCGGTGCAAGAGTCATTATTGCTTGGCTACTCATAGCACGCTCACCCCCCGTGTGATAAGCCTCAGCAGTGGCATACAGAACAGTCCTAGGTAGAAATTCAGCGCGAGGAAAATACACATTGAAACCTTGTATGACATTGTCGGGGCATGAGCCGTGAAGTTCTTTTGCGCATCCTTATTGTGAGTCAGCACCACAATAACCGCCGGGACATAATACAGCGCATTCAACACGGAGCTTGCCGCAAGTGCCGACAACGCCCAAACGACCGTTGAATGTCCGAATGACGCAAGAGTCAGACTCAGTTTTGACGCAAACCCAGCGAAGCCCGGTATACCCATCATCGAGAACGCTCCCGCAATTAGACCGAGGCCCGCCCATATATTCACGTAGAACGTTCCCATGAGGGCATGAAGTCCCTTCTTGTGTCCGGCGGCATTGCTGAGACCTCCTGCTGCTGTGAAAAGCATGGGCTTAACGCAGGCATGTACGATAATGTGAAGGCAGGCTGCTGCGATTCCTGCTGTGGTGTTGAGTCCAACGCCGAGAAATATATACCCGACCTGCGCAACGCTTGACCACGCAATCATACGCTTCACGTTCGTTTGCCTCAGCGCATGAACTGATCCCATAATCATGGCCACGAGTCCCAGAATGAATATCACCGTGTCCATTCTCAGAAGGTGTATAACATCAAGCCCGTATACCCTGTGAAATATTTTGATGATGGTGAAGATATGACCTTTAAGCACGAGTCCTGAGAGGATTGCGCTTGAAGCATTCGTTGATGAGCCGTGAGCATCTGGAAGCCATGAAGCAAAAGGATATAACGCGCTCTTTATGGCAAGTCCGGCGGTGATTAGGGCAAGTGATACTGTCAGAGGCATAATGTAGCTTTTTGACGCAACAAGGCCATGAATAGCCCGGCTCATGTCCTGCATCAACAAATGACCCGTCAAATCATACAGCAAGCATATAGCTATCATCACAAGCCCTGAACCTACGAGGCTCATAATCAGGTAACGTAATGCCGCCCTGACTGTTTCGGGACTCTCCTTCACTGCGACAATCGCACAGGCCGCTATAGTGTTGATCTCGATGAAAACATACGCGGTGAAAAGGTCGTTGGTGTATGTGAGTGCAAGTAGTGAGGCCGTCAGGAGGTTGACGAGGACGCAGAATATGTTGCGCCTTTTTGGGGCTATGTCCTCAGCGGTTGAAGACAAGTTGCCCGTGAGTGATAACAGCATGGCCGCACAGAATACGAGCGATAACACAGCCTCAAGAGGTCCGGCGCGTAACTCATTCCCCCAAGGAGCCGGGAAATGTCCCATCATGAAATTGAAGCTCAGACTCTGACCGCCTGCCGTCAAAGCGTAAAGCAGGTATGCCGACAATACGCCTACAATCCCAATCATGACGCACGATAATTTTTCGGGGATTCTGTTTTTGTCGGGCAATAAGGGAGTTATTATCGCGGAAATCATCATGAGGAATATACTTGCGAACGGAATATTGTACGCGAACATTCCTATTGACTCATTCATCAAAGTGCCTCCTCTTGTGCCTCGTCAATTCTGGCCTCTAACTGTTCCTGCTCCTGTGTCATTTTCATTAGAGCCTCGTCAATGTTCAACGTTCCGTAGCTCTCATACAGCTTCAGGGTTAATGCGAGCGCAAACGCCGTAACACTCACGCTGACGACAATCCCCGTAAGAACCAGCCCGGCCGGGATTGGGTTCACGTAAACAGAAGATGACGTAATCCAGCCCCCCGCCCCATCAGGAATTAGAATCGGTGCGGCTCTTCCTGCAACGTAACCTTTTGCCGCGAGGAACAAATACACAGCCGTATCCATGATATTTAGGCCGATGATCTTCTTGATGAGATTCCGCTGTAATAACAGGTTGGTCAGTCCAATCCCTGAAAGAATGACGGCGGCGGCCTCGTAATGATTGAGCAGCAATTTTTCCAGCATCTATATATCCCCCTCGCTGAATAGGGCGTAAAACCCGTAAAGAGTTCCTGCGACAATTAGACCCACGCAAATATTCAGGGGCAATATCAATCCCCCGCTGAGTATGTCGCCAATTGTGCCTTTGGGTATGATTGAGTGAATGTGATTTGCGCCTGTGAAGAATGAATAGCCTTTTGACATCGCGTAAATCATGAGGGCTGTTGAGCTTGAAACGATGAAAGTACGTTCGCTGAAGAAATCGTGAACGCGTCCGAAGCCGTAAGCGTTCGCCGCGAGGATTAATGCTGTACTGAGGATTGCGCCTCCTGAGAAGCCTCCGCCGGGTGAGAGATGGCCATTTATGACGACAACGCAACCCATCATGAGAATCGCAGGGATTGAGAGAGTAGCGACTCCGCGCAAGATTGCGTCATCCCTCCTGAATGTGTGAAGACTCATTGCCGGGGGGCCTCGCTGAAGGAAGTTGCGCCCTGCTGATTCTGTGTGAGGGGACTCGCCGTCATCAGTTTTGCCGCGCCGTGAAGCTCCCAGAATCATCAACACGCTCACAGCCGCCGTGAAAAGCACAGCCGATTCCCCGAATGTGTCAAACGCCCTGTAATCGAGTATGAGTCCGGCAACAATATTCTGCGCTCCCGTCTCATTCCCACCGCGTTCAACGTAACGCCGTATGACCTCGTTGTTGGCGGGGTTGCCTTCATGGCCGAATGGGGGAAGCTCCGCAACTGTGGCCAGCAATAACGCGACAATGACAACACATGTCAGTACGCTCAATCCCGCGTAAAGTGCTGAGAACAGGTGAAGGCCGTGAATTTCGAGCCACTGAGTGTAGCGTTCCTTGAGGGTTGCTTCGTGGAAGCGTGTGTATTTGTCGTTGGGGCGTTGTGTGAAGGGCAGATCTGGAGGCGGTTCAGGGGGGATTACTTCGTTTTCGGGGCGTGGGCCGATGCCCATTACCCAGTTGAAGAATGATTGCCAGATTGCGCGCAGTTCTTCGTTCAAGGTTGTGTGTCTCCTTTCATGTGAATGTTATTGTTCCAGTGCGAGAAATTCTGACGCGTTCATGATGCGTGGGGATGTTATGCCTGACTCTAGAAAATCTTTGTCGCCCGTAAGTAGAATGTCAGCTCCGGCAAATATAGCGGCTCTAAGTATTGGGCGGTCTTTCACGTCTCGCATGTGGCTCTCTGAAACATGAAGCTCAGGCGGTATAGGAACGAATACTAGAGCAGGAAGTGTGTCGGTCAGAAAGCTGTTCAGCAGGTGAAATCGTGTGCGAAATTTGTCGAAAAATGTATTCATCATCTCGTCTATATTCTGCTGGCATATCATTCCTATATTCGGGAGCGAGGAAGCTTTTGCGAATGCTTTTGCCGGAACGCTGTTAGGCCATACAGTTGTGGAAATGAGAATGTTCGTGTCAATAAATATCTTCATTGTGAATTTCTGCGCATCTCCATGATGTACTCTACGACATCGTCATCTGATTTCCAGCCAGCTTCTTCCGCAGCACCCTTCATTGCCTCCTGAAGTTTTCTCAGAGAGTGCAAAGCCGAATTCACTATGCGTACTTCTTCGCCGTCAGGAATGAACATTACACTTTGTCCATCTGACACGCCCAGAAATTTCTGGATTTCGCCGGGAATTATGATTTTGCCGTCCTGAATGACGCTGATATTGTCCGTGAATGTCTCTGCGTTCAAGGTTGTGTGATACTCCTTTCGTGTAAAAATTTCGCCCGCCTCAATATACCCCTGTGCCTTTGCAGACAGAGCAAGGAACTGTGCCGCTTCCGTAGCATGTTAGGCACTTCACCCAAAACTCTTTTTCCTTGCGGCCATGACTGTAGCCACCTCCCTGCATACTTCCTCCCCTGCCTTGACATCTCTGGCATCTCTCAACTTTATCTCCCAAGCATTTATAGCAGGTTTTCTTGCTTGAGCCAGATGAACCGCCTCCACCGTATGTGGGAGTGTCATAGAGTCCATCATCTTCCCGCGATGAGTCCGCCATCCTATCAATAAGGTCATCAAGGAGGACTTGCGCGGCTTCGAGTCCTTGCTGGGCTGCACTGTTGTAGAGTATTGCGGCGGTGTAATAATTTTGTTCAACACCACGCCCATGTTCATATGCAAAACCCAACATCGTTTGCGCCAGAGCATGACCCTGTTTAGCGGCTTTCGTGAACCATTTGGCCGCTTCGGTGTAATTCCCGCTCTCAGCATACATGACTCCAAGATTATTTTGCGCGTCAGCATCTCCCCTTTGAGCTTTCCTGAGTGTGTCATTGAAGCTGTCAGCAAATGCCGCTATACTCCAACATGCCGCAATAACAGCCGCAAATATCGCAACAACCTTCCGCATTATTTCTCTTCCTCATCCTTATGACCCATACGCCCAATCCTACGCAACGCCAAGAAGAACAGCACACTCGTTACCCCAGCCCCTACAGCTGCCTCAGTGATAGCCAAATCCGGCGACCTCAGCAAAACCCATATCACCGCCATCACTAGGCTATAGCTCATGAATATAATCACCGAGTTCAAGAGGTTCTTCGAGATTGATACGGCTATTGCACACACTATCAGGAATGCCAATAACAGCCACTCAATTACGCTCATTTACGCTCACCGTCTTTCTCTGTTCCCCTGCAAAGTGAGACACCGAGCCTCTTGTCTCCCCTGCCAAGGGGGGATTAAGGGGGGTAGAACCTGCCAAGAGGGAATTATGGGGGGTCAGGTCAATGAAATCACATATCAGGCTCAAATCCGGGTTGGTCTTCACCTCAGCACGTGCCACCAAATGACTCGCAGCAGGATTGCACAGCCACAAGAACACAATCACCAGTCCCATCTTCAGCGAGAACACGCTCCAGCCTGACAGCACAATCAGCCCCGACAACACAAGCAACGCCCCTAACGTATCACATTTCGCAGCAACGTGAATCCTGTTGAGCATCGTCGAGAAACGGAATATCCCAAGCGTCGCAATCCCCAGCACAAACAGACCTGACAACATCAGCAACCCCGCAATAATCACACGTATCATTCTTCATCGCCCTCCTTCTTCTCAATCACTGAACGCGCAAGCACCACAACTGACAGGAAACTTATTACCGCGTATATCAGGCATATATCAGCAAGATAGCTCTCACCTATCATCATCGACAATACAGCAATGAGCAGTATTATTTTTGTGCCGATTATGTTTGCGGCAATTATCCTGTCAGAAAACCTAGGCCCTAAAGCCGCCCTCATCAGACAGAAAAATATTGTTACCGACAGAAAAACCGCGCTCCCGTAAAGCAGGAAATCTCGTATCATTCCGGCATCAGGCATGTAATCTCATCTCCATTCTTGCAAGCAGCCTCTCAAACATGCTCCCTTCAAGGCCGTCAGCAAAATCATGATTCAGGGCGTGAACTAATAGCTCATCCCCATTAAGTGATACTGTTATTGTTCCGGGCGTTAATGTGATTGAGTTGGCGAGGGCTACACGAGCTGCCTCAGTCTTTAGCGGAGTCTTGAACTTGACGAGGCACGGCTCTACTTCAATCTGTGGAGCTGAAACTAGCTTAATGATGGAGAAATTTGCGCGGATTATCTCAATCAGAAGCATTACAGCGTAAAGGATTATGTCGGGAAGAATTTTTGCGACTCTGAAAAGGTTTGAGGCGGTGAGATTCATTTTCATGACTCTCTTCACGAAAAAATCAAGCGCGATTGAGGCAATGACTCCGGCAATGACAACCTCAATGGTAATCCTGCCGTTGAAGATTAACCATAGCAAGAAATAAACGAGGCTCAAAAAAAATACCTCCCAGCGTGAATTGTAATTTGTATGTGAATGTGAAAGATTGCCTGCAATTTTAGCACAGGCCATGTAAAATTAACGCGCATACAAACTTGAAGGGAGTCATGCTTTCAATGAGCAATATAGCTTTCAATGACGAGTGCGTTCACGTGGTTTTCTTGGGGCTTCCAAATGTGCCGGGAGTGGCTGCTGAAATTTTCGGTGCTTTGTCGTCAGTCTCTGTAGGTGTGAGCATGGTTACGCAAAACACAATGCGCGGAGGGCGTTCGGATTTGTCATTCCTGATTCCGAAGGGCAGACTCGATGATGTTATTCCTTTATGCCGTGAAGTGTCTGAACGTGTTGGCGGGCAGGGAGTTTCTTTTGCGTCAGAGATTGCCGCGATAACTGTTGCGCTGAAATCCCCGGCTGATTCGGCTGATACACTCGCTAAAATGTTCCGGGTACTTGCGTCCGTGAATGTGAATATCGAAATCATCAACTCCACATCCGAGAGCGCAATTTGCATAGTGAGCAGGACAAAAGCTCGTGAAGGTCTTGAAGCCTTGGAGAATGCGTTTGCATAAGAACGTAAGAATATAAATTATCTAACCTGCCCCGCAAATTTCCATTCGACAATAACATATAGCTTGATTCTCCTTAGCGGACGACAGCAAAAGTTTGCTATGATTAACGCCGCAAAGGAGTGATTTTTTTATGCCGGAAAAACATAATCCACGCGAAATTTTTGAGTCATGGCCAATCCCTAAAGCATTAACCGAGCTTGCATTACCCATGATATTCGGACAACTGATTATTCTCGTCTACAACCTCGCTGATACATTCTTCATCGGTCGCACAAACAATCCCTTAATGGTTGCGGGCGTGTCATTATTGCTTCCAGTCTTCAACATATCGATAACGTTCGCCAATCTTTTCGGAATCGGAGGAGGGACTCTGATTTCTCGTCTCATGGGCGCAAAACGTGATGACGAAGCTCAATCGGTGTCAGCGTTCTGCTTCTGGATGACCATATTTGCCGGAGGAATGTTCGCGCTTGGAATGTATGCATTCATGACTCCAATATTGCGCGGACTCGGTGCGAGCGATGACACTATAATTTTCGCGAGGCAATACACATTCTGCGTGATAGTGCTTGGGGCTGTGCCTACAATACTCTCTATGACGATGAGCAACTTCCTCCGCTCAACTGGCATGGCAAAGCAAGCGGGCTTCGGCGTGTCAATGGGAGGCATCATAAATATCTTCCTTGACCCGTTGTTTATGTTCGTGATTTTGCCAAAAGGCTATGAGGTTCTCGGTGCGGGTATAGCTACAATGCTCTCGAACGTCATAATATGCTCTTATTTCCTCGTTGTGATTCTCCGGCAAAAAGACTCTGTATTGTCCATTTCCCCCGCTAACGTCAAAGCCTCACTCCGTAACATAAAGGAAGTTTTCGCTGTCGGAGTCCCTGCTGCTATTTCAGTTACGCTTTTCGACATAACGTATATCATCATCGATAAGCTGGCCTCAAATTACGGTGATATACCCCTTGCTGCTGTTGGAATCGTCCTGAAGGCTGAACGTTTACCGCTGAATATAGGCATCGGATTGTGTCAAGGGATGATGCCTCTTGCGGGGTATAACTATTCTTCCGGGAATTTCGCACGAATGAAGGAAGCTGTGAACTTCTCGCGGCTTGTGGGAATCGTATTCGGGTTCGTGAGCGTGGCAATGTATGAGATATTCGCGCCGTATATCATGAGGATATTCATTGAGGACGCAAGAACGGTTGAGCTTGGAACGCATTTCCTGCGGGCGAGGTGCTTGGCGACTCCGTTCATGTTCATGTGCTTTCACTTGGTGAACTTCTTTCAGGCTGTCGGCCATGGAGGGAAGGCACTTTGGCTTGGTGCTTCACGCTGGGTTGTGTTCAACATTCCGTTACTGTTCGTGATGGATTATGTGTTCGGGATGTATGGAATCGTGTGGACTCAGGCTACCGCTGACATAATGATGGCGGCTGTGTCATTGTGGGTGTACCGGGAGTTTGTGAGGCGGTCGGGTCTGTGAGAGGAGACAATATTATGGCATCAGAAAATATTAAACTCTTTCACAGCCTGAATGACATTCTCGCAATGATTCCTGTGTCTATATTTGAGCAGTTATCGTATGAGTCAAAGCTAGGTAAGTCCCTGAAAAAAACTTTGCGGCATTTTGACAGCCTGAAACTGCTGGAGGAAGTAGAAACTGTTGCGGAATGGTTGAACAGTATGAATGATATTTTGCGCGGCACAAGAGCTGAATACCGTGTGAAGAGCTTAGAGTCAATCAGGGCAAAATATGAACGCTCGAAGGGTATTCAGGGATGCCAAGTTTGCGAAGTGTTCAATGACATATTAGGTCTGCGCTTTGTGTGTGGCAACTACGAAGAGTTAAGGCTCATGAAGGCTGCTTCATTTAGGGTGTCGGATATGTCAAAGGGGAAGGCAAATGATGACGGCTACAGAGGGTTACATGTCTATTACCAGATGAGCAACAAGCATTACCCCATAGAGCTTCAATTTCATACGCTTAAGGACAGCAGGATTAACGCTTTTCTTCACGATAACGTCTACAAGAGGGGGCTATCTTCCAATACAGGCAGGCAGATAAGAGCAAAATATGAGGAAAACTTGCTGAAAGGTGAGGACGGCTTCAAGGACATTAACATTGCTCTTCCTGAAAACAACATGCACACGTCTGACGGGGAAATAATAACGCCGTAACCCGTCATGCTTGCGGCCTCAAACTTTCGGTGATATTCTTACGCGCAAAATCTCACAACAACACACAAGGAAGGTATATCATTGTTACAGTTCACACACGATGACAAGACAGCGACAATCGCCAGCGACAAGACAACACTTCATGACGCGCTGAAATCTTTATCCCTCGACAAGAAAGCCATCGCCGCAAACTTCAACGGCCACCCCTGCGACCTATCGCTCACCGTAACAGAAGGCGGCGAAATCTCCCCCATCGCCCCCGACACCCCCGAAGGTCTCGAAATCCTACGCCACTCAACAGCCCACCTCATGGCTCAGGCGGTCTTGAGGCTCTATCCCGGCTCACACTTCGGAGTCGGCCCGGCCATAAAGGATGGTTTCT
>JAFSKY010000239.1 GCA_017448685.1 Synergistaceae bacterium | reverse complement strand
CCGTCTGCTTTGTTCTCGCCGCCGAATACGAAATCCTGAGTCCATGTGCCGCCCTCATAGAGCTTCACAACTTTAATCTGCATGATGAACCCTCCTCAAAAATTTTCTGGGAATGTCGTTATTGTATGTCATGATAATATTTTGGCAAGAACGCAGAAATTACATACTAGGTAACCAAATAATACTGTAAGGAGAAATTCACGAATGACTGACGAGAAAACTATATGCCCCCTGAAATATCTCACCAACACTTTCGGCGGAAAATGGAAGATGCCAATCATCTGCATACTCGCTGACATGTCCTCAAAACGTTACAGCGCAATCAAACGCAGGCTAGGCAACATCACAAACATGATGCTTGCACAATCGCTGAAGGAGTTAGAGTCCGCCGGGCTAATCTCACGTAAACAGTACAATGAAGTTCCTCCTCACGTGGAATATACACTCACTGAACGCGGTAAAGGCGCAATCCCAATGTTGACTGCTGCGGCTCAATGGGCAATAAGCGAAATGAAGGGTGAAGGCTTGTTCCCACATTGCGGAGAATGCAACAACGCGTAATACTCCCTTTGCGCAACTCACTCATTCTGTTACACTTCAAGCACCGCAAAAATTTCACACACACACAAAGGAAGGATGATAGTTCATGCGCCTGACTTATGACGGCCTCAAAGACTCTGCCTCGTGGAAAAAGGCAGGTATCGACCTCCCCCCCTATGACCCTCAGAAGCTCGCTGAAGACACACGCAAAGATCCCCGTTGGATTCATTTCGGGATCGGTAACATATTCCGCATTTTTGTGGGAGGCATAGCGGATAACCTCATACGCGCCGGATTGCTGGACAGGGGAATAATCTGCGCTGAAACGTTTGATTACGATGTTGCGGATAAAATTTATGCCCCGTTCGATAATCTCGCACTCGCTGTAACTCTCCATGAGGATGGCCAAACAGACAAACGCATACTCGGTTCACTCACAGAGGCCGTGAAAGCTCCGCAAGACTGGACACGACTCACTGAGATATTCACATGGCCGGGCTTGCAGATTGTCTCATTCACGATTACGGAGAAGGGATATGCTCTTCACGGTGCTGACGGAAAATATTTCCCGTTCGTTGAGGCTGACATGTCAAATGGCCCGGACAAACCTAAAGGAGCAATGGCAATCGTAACGGCCATGTTGTTTGAACGTTTCAAGGCAGGAGCAAAACCCCTCGCGCTTGTGTCAATGGATAACGTATCACAGAACGGCAAAAAGCTACGTGAAAGCGTCATTGAGACCGCAGAGAAATGGGACGCAAAAGGCTTTGTGCCAGCTGAGTTTGTCGAGTACGTGAAAGATGAGGGGAGAGTCTCTTTTGCATGGACGATGATAGACAAAATCACGCCTCGCCCGTCTGAGGATGTCGCGAAAATGCTTGCGGGACTCGGAGTCGATGACATGAGCATTGTCGTAACGTCAAAGCGTACATACATTGCCCCGTTCGTGAACGCCGAAGCCCCCGGGTATCTCGTGATTGAGGACTCATTCCCAAATGGAAGGCCGCCGCTCGAAAAATCAGAAATGGGCGTTTACATGGCCGACCGCAATACGGTGAATCTCTCAGAGCGCATGAAGGTTACAGCCTGCCTCAACCCGATTCACTCTGCGCTTTGCACGTATGATATTCTTCTGGGCTATGAGCTTTTCGCCGATGGTATGCATGATGCTGAACTCGCTAAACTCGCTGATGCTGTCGGATATGCTGAGGGGCTGCCAGTCGTTGAAGACCCAAAAATCTTGTCGCCCAAAAAATTCCTCGATGAATGCATGAAAGTGCGTTTTCCGAATCCGTATTTAGGCGACACGAGCGCAAGAATCGCCACAGACATATCACAGGGGCTTGCGTTCAGGTTTGGTGAGACGGTCAAAGCGTGGGTGAAACGTTCCGGCACTGCTGAGAGCCTTACGGGGATTCCGCTGGCTATTGCTGGGTGGTTGAGGTACATTCTTGGCGTTGATGATGCCGGGAAGAAGTATGAGCTTTCACCTGACCCAATGAACGCGGAAATTTCCGGGCTGCTTGCGGGAGTCGAAATCGGGAAGCCTGAGTCTGTTGGCGAGAAGCTGAAGCCGATTCTGAGCAATGAGCGTATATTTGGCGTGAATCTCTATGACGCTGGTATAGGCGCAAAGGTTGAAGCGATATTCCGTGATGAGGTTGCCGGGCTTGGGGCTGTAAGGGCTACCCTGAAGAAATATCTAGCGTGATGGTTTGAGAGCCTGTATGCTTTTGGTTTTTGCGGGGGCATTCAGGCTCTTTTTGTTGCGTGAAATCAGGAGTGTGTGAGGCGGTATTTCATTCGATGATATATGCTCCTCACAACAAGAGACACGATTCGCCTAACATAGAAGAGGCTGACTCTGAGCCATATTGTACGCAACAAACGCATAAAACACTGACGGGGAGAATGGTGGAGCAACTTAGGCTTGGGGATGCAGGCGATAACGTCAACAAACTCACCCGGCGTTATGTCCTCGCCCCATGCGCTATGGAGGTACATTTTCCAGTACAGGCGGTCGGCGAGCATTTCGGGATATACTTTCCATGATTTACGGTGATTCGTGTGAATTATGCTTCCTGAAAGATTATCATTTGCATTCCAAAGCTGACGGTTGAATCTCTGGTCTATGAGCTTGATATTCCCCAAAAATAACGAGTTGAAGACATCCTGATCTCCGCATACAAATGTGGGTAGGTATTCTTTGAGCCGTTCCAATGCGTTATGGAATGAGCAACCCTGCCTGCGCATCTCGCATAGATTCATGACAAGAACGCCACCATTGATATATGAGTATGAGCGATAACCGTTTAGCCTGCACAGAATCCCCCAGAATGACAGCGGATAACGTCCTTCTTTCACTACAACTTCATCAACAGCTCCTGCTAGGCAATTATCCCCTGTGTCAATTTCCCACAAATCTCGTATATCAAGGTTGACGATAATATCACCGTCAAGATATATAACTTTATCTAAAGGGAGTACCTCATGAATTGTCAGCTTGTACAATGTCCCAACCGTGAAGACGTTCATGTATAAGTCTTGAATGTCCTGGCCTACGCGGTCTCTATATTCCGTAACATCATAAAATTCAACGGTCTGCGAGTACTTTTCCGCCGTGTGCAGGAACTTTCTTCTGTTGTCTTCTGTGAGTGTGTCATCATGGAGAATGTGAACGGTAACTTTGCTGTGTGTGTTCTCAAATATGGAGGTCATTGCAACCCCAACATGCTGGGAATAATTGCCTGAAGGGTCATATGTCGCAAATACTACGTGAATTACGTCATCTGAATTTGGGCATGAGTCTAGGCGTTGGGCGTTGGGCGTTGGGCGTTGGGCGTTGGGCGTTGGGCGTTGGGCGTTGGGCGTTGGGCGTTGGGCGTTGGGCGT
>JAFSKY010000238.1 GCA_017448685.1 Synergistaceae bacterium | reverse complement strand
TGCATATAATCAGCTCACAGCTCACAGCTAATTGTTGTCTTTTCAGGATATAATCCCAGAGCCGTTATAGCTTTCCTGCGTACGTTAAAATCTTGCGGAATAGATGATTATATTATTGTTGCTAGCAGTAATGATGACGGAATTTTTCTGACAGATTACGCTAGCAAAGTTTTATATGTCCGCAACAAGCCAGATTTGAACGTTCAGCTTTTCATGAATATAGCGCGGAAAATAAGACGTTTTTCGGATTCGAATAGTTTTATCCTTGCGCCAGTCACTGAATTTTTGAACAGGTATGCCATATGCCATAGAAATGAACTTGAACGTTTAGGATATGTCATTCCGCTTGTAGGCGAACAGCTTTACGAGTCAATATCGGACAAAAAGAAATTCAGCGATATATGCAGGGAATACGGCATTGCCACGCCAAGAGAAATGACGCTTCCCGAAAGATTTGTGAGTCCTTTTGTCGCCAAGCCAGCCAAATATGCCACAAATAACGGCAAAATTTATCCCCCTGTGCTGATAAGAACGGAGCATGAATTTTTACACTTTGTCAGCTCTTATCCTGTGAACGATTTTTATTTTCAGGAATTCGTAACAGGTAGTAGCATCTATATATTGTTTTATTTTTCTCGAAGCGGAAAAGTTTTCAAATGCTCGCAGAGAAATTTCATGCAGCAGGACGGCGGTAAATCAATCATAGCCGCAAAAACTGATAATTTCTTCATGACTTCAGACGTAACCATGATAGAAAATTTGTTCATAGCCATGAATTTCACAGGTCTGGCAATGGTTGAAATCAGGAAGCGAGAAGATAAAAACTTTATGATTGAAGCCAATCCAAGATTCTGGGGACCGTCTCAGCTTTTTGTGGACGCAAAATATAATCTCTTTCACGCCATGCTTAATGACTGGGGATTTTGCAACATTCCTTTTCCAGACATAAATACCCTTGACATGAACGCAAAATACTTTTGGGAAGGTGGTATAACCGAGGACGTAAGGCTCGGGAGAAATTCAGCGTACTTTGACGGATTCGACAAAATTTTAGGCTATAACAGAAAAGAATGGGAAGCAGCAGAGATTTACAAGAGAAGCGATACCATCAAAATATGGGAGGCGGAGAATTTGTATCATGGATGAGCAGAAGCTTTCAGAGCTTTACAGCAGGATAAGCAAACACTCACAGTATCAGCTCCCCGCATTGGACATAGTTGGCCTTGTTGAGGGGAATATGGAAATTATCCATCAACATTACGAGCGTGAAAGATTAGATTTCCTGCTCAGAAAAATTAACGTTGAAGGAAAAAGAGTTCTGGATATAGGCGGGAACACTGGTTATTTCTCATTTGAGTTACTGAACAGTGGTGCTAGAAGTGTGGCGTTTTATGAGGGAAATGAAGACCACGCTGAATTTGTGAGAGAGGCAGCAGAACTTTTAAATTTAAGCGGTAAAATCAAAGTTCATTCCCAGTATTTTAGCTTCACAGACAATGATACCCACAGTGAATATGATATTGTCCTGTTGCTGAATGTCCTGCATCATGTAGGCGATGATTACGGGGAAAAATTCCGCACTATTAGCAGTGCAAAATCCGAAATCATAAGGGAATTAATTTTTGCGAGTGAGAAAGGTGAATACGTATTTTTCCAGCTCGGCTTCAATTGGCACGGTGATAGGAATATGCCATTATTTGCTAACGGCACAAAAAGCGAAATGATTAGCTTTGTTCAGGACGGCATAAAAGATTACTGCGATATTCTTCACGTAGGCATAGCTGAAAGAGACGAATCAAGCGGGACAATAACGTATAATGAGCCAACATGCTGGAACATCAAGCGCGATGATTCAATAGGAGAATTTCTGAACAGGCCATTATTCATATTAAGAAACAAGTTTTTTGCGTAATAAAACCCCTCCCCGCAATCACACGAGGAGGGGCATCACCTTTCAAACGCCTAAATCCCGGCAGCCTTCCTGAGAGCTTCAACCCTGTCAGTTTTCTCCCATCCCGGCAATTCAGGCAAATCGATTCTCCCCATATGCCCATATGCCGCAACAGCCTTGTACTGTGGCTTGCGGAGGTCTAAATCCCGGATAATCGCTGCTGGCCTGAAGTCGAAATATTCACGGAGCAACGTAGCTATTTTCCCGCCGTCAATTTTCCCCGTCCCGAATGTGTTTACGTTCAGCGAAACAGGCTCGGCGACTCCAATCGCATATGCAACCTGTATTTGGCACTCGTCAGCAATTCCCGCCGCAACAATATTCTTCGCAGCATAACGCGCCATATATGCCCCGCTCCTGTCAACCTTCGTGGGGTCTTTGCCGGAAAAAGCTCCGCCGCCATGAGGCACCCAGCCTCCGTATGTGTCAACGATGATTTTACGCCCTGTGAGTCCTGAGTCAGCTGCTGGGCCTCCCTTCACGAAACGCCCTGTAGGATTCACGAATATACGCGTGTCATTGTCGATGAGATTTCCCGGCACAACAGGCGTAATCACATGGGCTTTCATGTCCTCTCGAATCTGCTCAAGGCTCGCTGAGGGGTCATGCTGTGTTGATACCACAATCGTATCTGCGTGGACGGCTTTGCGGTTCTCGTAGCGGAGTGAGACCTGTGTTTTTCCGTCTGGCCTGAGATATGAGAGAGTTCCGTCTTTGCGGATTTTGGCGAGGCGGCGAGCTAATGCGTGTGATAACGCTATTGGCATGGGCATAAATTCTTCGGTCTCATTCGTGGCGTAACCGAACATCATCCCTTGATCCCCTGCGCCTGTTTTGGCTATGTCCTGCTCGGTGATTGATGAGTCTCCGCGAACCTCTATTGCTGTATCGACTCCCTGTGCAATGTCGCCGGATTGCTCATCTATTGCCGTGAATACTGCGCAAGAATTTCCGTCAAACCCATAATCCGCGCTCGTGTAGCCTATTCCGCAAATTGTCTCACGTGCGATTTTCTGGATGTCGATTACTGCCTTTGTGCTGATTTCCCCGGCGATAACAGCGAATCCCGTTGACACCAAAACTTCGCAGGCAACGCGGCTCATTGGGTCATCCTTTAGGAGCGCGTCAAGTACTCCATCTGAAATCTGATCGGCTACTTTGTCGGGATGTCCTTCTGTTACGGACTCGGATGAGAATATGAAACTTTCTGCCATTGATACAGCCTCCTTGTTTGATATGCAGGCACAAAAAAAATGTACCCTCCTGAATAATTCAAGAGAGTACACGTTTTTTTCTGTGTCATTCTCTCTCTCATCACTCAGCTTTGACTTGCTGCCGGTATTGGCACCTGATTCGACAGGTTGCCGGGCTTCAAAGGGCCGGTCCCTCCGCCTCTCTCGATAAGAGCTTATATTATTATTGCGAGCTATATTTTACTTGGAATACAACTCGACTGCAAGTATTTCTGTTACATCTATCGGTAATTCCTCGCGCATAGGCTCACGGACTAATTTTGCGCTGAACTGTGCTTTGTCCTTCTCAAGGTAAGGAACGTTGAATGATGCGAGTCCGTTGAAGTTCGCGTCAATGAGGGGATTCGTGCGTGTCTTCTCCTTGAGGGTGATAACGTCATTTACCCTGACTCCGAATGAAGGAATATCCACTTTTGAGCCATTCACGAGTATATGCCCGTGAGTTACGAGCTGCCTTGCCTGACGAATTGAGCGGGCGAATCCTGCACGGTATACGAGGTTGTCGAGCCTGCACTCAAGTGCTTTGAGGAGAGCCGCGCCGGTCATCTCATCGCTTTTGCTGGCCTCATTGAAATAGCGGGCAAACTGCCTCTCCAATATCCCGTAATACGCCTTGATTTTCTGTTTCTCCAAAAGCTGAAGGCCGTACTGTGATACTTTTTGTCCTGTGCGGGCGGCTGTGGCTGAGGCGTTTTTCTTTGTGTCAGAACGTTTGAGTGCCTTGGGATGTCCGCAGACATTAACGCCCAAATGACGGCACAATTTGAATCTTGGTTCTCTGCGTGTTGCCATTTAAGTTTGAACACTCCCTGAAAATTGTATTAGGTTAGCTGTTGATTGAGTTTAGCGCCTGAAAATGAAAAAGGCAAGTTTGAGCCTGCCTGCCTGATTTGCGCGGCGTGAAGGCTTGTAGGAAATTCGCGGGGCGTTGCATGGCGTGAAGGCTTGCAGGAAGTCCGCGGGTCATTGCGTGGCGTGAAGTCTTGCGGGAAGTTCGCGTGTC
>JAFSKY010000237.1 GCA_017448685.1 Synergistaceae bacterium | reverse complement strand
CCCCCCCCACTACGCAGTAGACTTCACAACCGTAGGCAATGAAGAGAAGCAGTTTGTGTGTTCCGGGAGAACTATACCGGCATTCAGATGGGACAAAGGAAAAGTTTACGGGCTTGCGATCGAGGGCAATCGTGATTACAACATTGAGTATCTGTATGTGCATCTCATACGTAGAGCCATGAAATTTGAGCCGGGATTTGAGGAACGTGATAGCTTTTTGATTGTGCCGAATGAGTTTGTTCCAGATCATGAGCTGACCACAGAAGAAATACAAGCGTTCATGACACCAAGCATTGAATATGAGTGTGAATGCATGATGCGTGGGCAGAAAGATGCCGGGAAAAGCCGCCTGATGAGATTCCTACAGCGCATCAAGAACTTTCTCGGAAAAAACTGGACAGAAAAATTGATGGTGTTCAAGAGGAAATACAACAGAATATTCCGCAGCAAACTTGATTTCCAGATGTCAACAGAATTTATAGGTGATATGAATGTTCAGGCACGTCGTTCTCGTGTTCGTGCTAATCTTAATACTTACAACGGAGGTTAATGCAATGAGCAGCATTTACGATTATTCCGTGTTCACCCCAAAAGGCGAAGAGGTCAAACTCTCCACCTTCAAGGGCAAAGTACTTCTCATCGTCAACACAGCAACAGGTTGCGGCTTCACCCCTCAGTATGAGCAGCTCGAAGAAATGTACAGGCAGTATCACGACAAGGGACTCGAAATCATCGACATACCCTGCAACCAGTTCGGCAATCAGGCACCCGGCAGCGATGATGAGATTCACCAATTCTGCACACTCCACTTCAACACAACGTACGAGCAGTTCAAGAAATCCGAAGTCAACGGCCCGAATGAGCTTCCGCTTTACACGTTCTTGAAGAGCAAGAAGGGCTTTGAGGGATTCGGTGAGCATAAGCTAACAGCAGTACTCAATGACATGCTCGGCAAGGCTGATCCAGATTTCGCAAAGAAGCCAGACATCAAATGGAACTTCACGAAATTCATCGTTGACCGCAATGGAGATGTCGTGAAGCGCTTTGAGCCTACTGCTGACATGGCCGAAGTTGACGCGTTCGTTGCGTCCCTGCTGTAAGGAGGCTCAATCATGGCCGTAAAAATCATCACCAACGATGACGACTCCGCCCTCAATGCCGCAAAAGTCGCATTGCTCGATATGTGGGCAACGTGGTGCGGGCCGTGCAAGATGATAGCTCCCGTAGTCGATGCACTCTCGGAGGAATACGCAGACCGCGCAGAGTTCTTCAAGTCAGATGTTGAAGAGAATCCCGGACTCGCAAGGAAACTCCGCGTCATGAGCATACCCAACATCGTAATCATGAAGGAAGGCAAAGTTACAGCAAGGCATGTGGGCTTTCAGGATGCTGAAGAGCTGAGAGCGTGGTTTGAAGCGAACGTGTAGACAGGAAAAACGTTAGTCCCTTCTCCTTTTTGGGGGAGGGATTTTTTTTTGCCCGCATATATGGAGGTGAAAATGATGAAGGTAGCAGAAACTCAGGGAATAATGCGCGGGAATATCTTTGCGCCCGTGAAAAAATCTGACGATGAGTTTATCGAAGTCCTAATGTCCGGGAAATCTGGCGGGACTCGTGTTGAACGCATAATCTCACATGGCCATGCTTCACCGCCGGGATTCTGGTATGACCAAAGCGAATGGGAGTTTGTGGCAGTCTTGCAGGGTAACGCGGAATTAGGGTTTGAGGCAGGAAATATCGAGATGAATCCGGGAGATTGGGTTATGATTCCGGCGCATGTAAGGCACAGAGTATTGCGGACATCTGAGAATCCTCCGTGCGTATGGCTTGCTGTTTTCGGTAATGAATGAGGTTTGCTATAATACTTCACAGTTTAATTCCCCAAAAAATTATATTCACAGCTTAGGAGGTTTTCACTTTGAGAAAACTTTTATGCGCGTTCGTTCTTGTAGCTGTTCTCGCGTCATCATCATTCGCCGGAACAGTCCTTCAACTCGGCTTCGAAAACTCCATGAGTGAGCCAATCGGCCAGGCGTTATTGAAATGGCAGGAGCTTTTAGCCGCCCGCAACACGGGACTCACGATGGAGATATTCCCCGATTCACAGCTCGGCAACAAAACTGACCTCATCGACCAGATGCTTCTCGGCGAACCCGTAATGACCCTCGCGGATGGGGCGTTTTTCGCTGATTATGGAGTGCCGGACATGGGAATAGTTTTCGGGCCGTTCCTCTTCGCTAATTGGGATGAATGCTGGAAGCTCATTCGCTCTGACTGGTGGAAAGAGCAAACTGACAAGCTCAACGGTATGGGCTTGAAGGTTGTTGCGGCTAACTGGGCTTATGGTGAACGCCACACACTAACGGTGAAGCCCGTTAAGACTGTTGATGACCTCAAAGGGCTTCAGATTCGCGTCCCAACAAACCAGATTCAGACAAAGGGATTCGAGGTTCTCGGAGCGACTCCAGTCGGAATGAGCTTAGGCGATGTTTACACGGCACTTCAGCAGGGAACAATTGACGGCGGCGAAAACCCACTCTCAACCCTTTACGGCCGCAAACATCATGAAGTCGCGAAATATCTCATACTTGACGGCCACGTTCTGAACTTCACGAACTGGATCTGCTCGTCAATGTGGTTTGACGGACTCACTGAGGAACAGCAGAAGGCTCTCATTGAAACAGGCTATGAGGCAGGAGTCTACAACAATGAGCTTCAGGCCAAAGCCAACGACTACTATTTAGACCTCATGAAGAAAGAGGGCGTTACTGTGGTTGTTCCTGACGAAAAAACTCTTGAGGGATTCAGGACAAAGGCGCAAGATTTCTACAAGCAGGGCGCGTTGTTCAAGTGGTCGGATGGACTTTATGACCGCGTGAAGGACGCAATGAAATAGCACAGTCATTAAATGGGGGACGGGCGTTAAAGTTCGTTCCCCGTTTTTATTTGGAGGTTACAACATGAAGAAACCTAATCCGCTAATCAAAATCATCTGCAACATTGACCTGATTATAGCGATGGTGGCACTTATCGTTTTGACGCTCGTAACAAGCGCGGGAGTGTTCAAACGCTATGTCATGAAAGATCCAATACTCTGGCAGGAAGAAATTTCAGCGTTCTGTCAGGTGTGGATGGTCTACATGGGAGCAAGCGCGGCTTTCAGGACTGGAAGCCATGTTGCTATTGAGATGCTTGTTGACGCATTGCCCGAAAAATTGCAGAAATTCATGGGCTATGTGATTGATGTCATCGTGCTGTTCGTGCTTGTGTTCCTCCTCGTGAAATCACAGGCATATGTTGCGCAAGTATTCGGGCGTTCAGGAAGGCCGACTCCTATTCTCCGCATACCTTACACGTATATTTATGGCGTTGCGCCTTATGGATGTGGATTGATGATTGTGAGCTATTTTGTGTCGAAATACGCGCCACTTTTCGTGAAGTCAATTGAGATGCCTGAAAGCGGAGGTGATGAGGAATGAATACCGCTCTCATACTGAGCATAATCGGAGCAATTGCCCTCGTGATATTGCTTCGCGCCCTCAAAGTTTCATGGGTGTTCGCGGTCATTGCGGGAGTTGTTCTGCTTGTCGGCGTAAATATTCAGTGGGTGAAGCCTACGCTTGAAGCTCTCGGAAAATCATGGGGAACAAATACGGTATTAGGCATCTCAGCGGCAATGATGATGATTCTGCTGTTCCTGAAAGTGCCTGTGTTCATTTCCGTTTTCGGCGGGTCATTGATATATTTCCTCTTCAACCCTGGCATCAATCAAATCATATTCGGCCAGCGTTCAGTTATTGGAACTGAGAATCCCTCACTGCTTGCGATTCCGTTCTTCGTCTGCGCTGGAACGTTCATGAATTATTCGGGCGTAACCAACCGCATAATGAATTTCTGTTCCGCCGTAACAGGACGTATGCCCGGAGGACTCGCTCAAGTCAACGTGCTTTTGTCGACCCTCATGGGCGGTCTTTCAGGGTCAAATCTCGCTGATGCGGCAATGGAAGCGAAAATGCTAGTGCCTGAGATGGAGAAGCAAGGTTTCAGCAAGGAGTTCAGCTCAGTGGTTACGGCAGCTTCGGCCATGATTACGCCATTAATCCCGCCCGGAATAGCCATGATTCTTTACGGGTGCATTGCTGACGTTTCAATAGGCAAGCTCTTTATGTCGGGAATCACTGTAGGCGGCTCATTGTGCATAGCTATGATGCTGCTAGTTCACGTAATCTCAAAGAAGCGTGGTTACCTTCCAATACGCAAATCAAAACTCACATGGGCTGAATTATGGGGACATTTACGGCCTGCGTTACTGCCTTTGTGCCTTCCTGTGATAATCATCGGCGGTATAAGGCTGGGAGTCTTCACGGCTACAGAGGCGGGAGCTATTGCCATAATTTACGCGATAATACTCGGCCTCATATACCATGAATTGAGCCTCAAAGGGATAATCCAAGCCTGCAAGGAGACTGTATGCACGACCGGCGGAATAATGCTGATTGTGTCAGCGGCTTCTGTGTTCTCGTGGGTATTGACCAAAGAGAGAATCCCCCAGCAGCTTACTGAGTTCATCGTGTCGATATGCCCGAACAAATACGCGTTCTTGATTGCCGTGAATATCTTTGTGCTGATCGTTGGGATGTTCATTGAGGGTAACGCAACAATGATAGTCCTTGTGCCATTGCTCGCGCCTATAGCGAAGCAGTACGGTATTGATGAGATACAGTTCGCGATGATATACATCTTCAACAACGCGATTGGAGCATTGTCGCCTCCTATGGGTACATTGATGTTCGTTACGTGTTCTGTTACGGGGTGCAAGACAAAGACATTCATGAAGGAAGCTATACCGTTCTACTTGCTGCTTGTGGTGCTGCTACTGTTGCTGACGTTTTGCCCGCCAGTTACGACGGCAATCGTGAAGCTGACATACGGAGGGTAAAAGCCTGAGAGTTATACGGCGTGTGAGGTGAAAAGACTTCATGCGCCGTTTTTTGTGTGAGGAAGAATTATGCCAAAGCAGAATAATATCCCGGAGCTTGACAAACTTTTTCAGGATGTCAGAGCATACCGCTCAACCAAAAACTATATGGAGCTGTTTGAGTTCATCAAGCGTTTTAGGCACATAGCACCGTATAACGCCATGCTGATTAACATTCAGAAGCCGGGAAGCAAATATGTAGCCAGCGCAAAAGAATGGCATGAAAGATTCAGACGCATTCCCAAGCCTGGGGCTAGGCCATTGATTATATTGCGGACATTTGGCCCGGTGTCGTTCGTGTATGAGCTTGAAGATACATACGACATGGAATTTCCGCAAGAACTGCTGAATCCATTCAAGCCAAAAGGTGAAATTTCTGATTCCGCATTTGCTGACCTTGTGCGGACTCTTTACTTTAACGGCTTCAGAGTCTATTACGAGAATTACGGAACAGAATACGCTGGGGCAGTCAGAGTCATAAACCATCACGCAACATATATAGACAAGCGCAATATCCTGCATAACTTCAGGATGCCCTTTGCGATAACCCTCAACAATAATCATGACAACATTACGCAACTTGCGACAATATATCACGAACTCGGCCATGTCTATTGCGGTCATCTTGGGAATAGTGGGCTTGATTACCTGCCTGAACGTGCTAACTTGGATATACGAGCCAGAGAATTTGAAGCTGAGTCCGTGTGCTGGCTTCTCTGTGAACGTGAGGGCGTAAAGAATCCTTCCGCCGAATATCTGAGCAATTATGTTGACCATAATAACGAGATACCAGACATCAGCATTGATACAGTTCTGAAGGCAACAGCGAAGATTGAGCAGCTCAGGCGTAACACAATCAACACTCCACGCAAAGAATTGCGCATAGATTGACGCAAAAAAAAATCCCCCTTCCGGTCATGAAACCAGAGGGGGGAAAATTTACAGCTTCAACATTATTCCTGCCTCAAAGGGAATCTTTCCTGCACTCCCTCAAGCATATTCCGCGCAACATTAAACGTATTCATCCATTCAGCAAACACTAAACACTCATCAGGGGTATGCTCATAGTAATATCCCACACTCAGATTTACCCCGCAGATTTCCCCGCAAAGGCAAGTTATGTCGGTTGATGAGTTTTTGCCCGCGTCAGTGTAGCCTGTACTGCCCTCAATGAACGCAATGAACTCATCGCTTACGGGAATATGATATGTCTTGTAGTCTGTGGCGTGCCTCCTGTCAAACTCGACAATATAGCTATGCGCGTTAAGTTCGTCATATAACGATGGAAGCTCGGTTGCGATTCTTCCTGCCGCAATTGAGCCGTATTCCTCGCCGTTTGTGATGAGGAGAGAATGACCCATATCCCGCAACAACCACAATATAGCGCACCCGGCTCTGTCATCAGCACCGATTCCAACGTTTTTGTCCTTGTTGGCACTGAAGTATGTATCTTCCTCGATGACAAATTCCGTAGTGCCTTCGTGCCAGTCAAAAACTGTGTCAGAATGAGCCACAAGAAGGACTCTGTCATTTCTCGCGCCGGGAACATACACGAAACTGTCAGCATATTCTTTTGATGTTGAGGGATAATATTTTGCGCCGTAAAGCTGATTGAACTCGCTCAAAACGGCTTCAGCGTCATTAAGTGGCAATCTCAGAAAATGCTCAAGTATTTTTCTCTCATATTCCATGAAAATATATCTCCTTTACAAAAATTTGACGGCCAAGCCATGAAACTCAGCCGTCATTATGGGTTCGTGATTATGCGCCGTGCTGTTTCATTTCCGCAAGAGTTTCCAGAATCAAGCGTTTAACGTCTTCAGCTGTTAATGACGTGTTCGCAGGTGTTACTGACGGTCTACGAGATTCGCGCCATTCAAGAAATTTCTGCACAGTAGGCAGAGCAACTATTATCCCCAGTATCACGAGACCGAGGTATATATCATTCCGCAAATCATTCATACGCACTTCAAGATTGTCAACTCTTTGAGCCAGTACAGCCACTGCTCTAGCCAGATCGTTCACATCCTGCCTGAGAGATTTTATTTCTTCCCTCAATGTAGCTATTTGTGCTTTTGTTTCCTCCCTCAACGCACCTATTTCGGTTTTTGTCTCCTCCCTCACGGCTTTAATTTCTTCCTTTTGCGCTTTCAATTCCTCAAGTATGCGATCCATTTTCGTGTTCACGCTCTCAAGGTACGCGCTGAAAACCTCCTTACGCACATACACTTCTGGTTCTGCCTGTTCTGCACCGTAACACCCAACGCACATTACGCACAGAAACGCCATCACCGCCACAAATCTTTTCATGTCAACTCATCTCCTCCGCAAAAATTTGACGGCCAAGCCCTTCAGAGCCTGACCGCCATTATATTATATTGCCGCCTGAAATTTTGGTCTTGTGGTTTACTGGTTCTCAGCGTTCATTGTCTGAGCCGCAATTCTTCCTGACACAAATATTTCGGTTATCGCGTTACCTCCGAGACGGTTTCCGCCATGAATGCCCCCAGTAACCTCGCCAGCCGCGTAAAGTCCCGGAATAATCCTGCCTCTTGAAGTGAGTACGTGCCTTCCACCGTCAACGACAATTCCGCCCATCGTGTGATGTGTGCTTGGTGCCATAAGTCGAATCGTCATTACCGTGTTGTCGAGGTCATATGAGCCTACGTTGTATGAGCCATCCGGGTTTTTCTGGACGTTGCCAACGGGACGCGAGGCAATTGCTTTTCCAACGTCAGGAAATTCTGAGCCAGTCATTACGGCCTGGTCATATTTGCGGATTGTTTCCTCAACGATTTTGGGATCAGCCTTCACGCCCAATTCAGCGAAAAGCGCAGGAAGCTCGGAGATTTTGCGCCTGTAGTAGCGTCCGGGATAATCGCCTGTTTCAGGGAGCTGTGTCGGAGCTGGCATTTTCTGTTCAACGTTGTAGAACTCCAAGAATACGCCCTTACTCCCTCTATACTCCATGCCGTTTTTGAACTCAGCGAGCGATAACACATCACGCTCTGAACCCTCATCGACAAATCTGCGTCCTGTTATGGGGCTAATCCAGCAGGCATAATTCCCGCCACCGAAAGCAAGATTTCCGTTGTCGATCCATGATATTGGCATCATCTGTGTGAAGCCCATACCTGTTGAGGCTCCTCCAGCTTTTTCGGCCATTGCGATTCCATCGCCCTGAAGGGATGAACGGTTTGTTGTCTTCGTTGACATGGTTACATATTCGGGCGACCAGTATATGTTATCGTTGATGACCTCACGAAGATTCGCCGCAAATCCTCCTGTAGCCACTATTACGCCTTTTGCAGCATATGCTGTAATCTCTGTGCCGTCATAGCGTTTTGCCTTAACGCCTATAACGCGTCCGCCTTCCTTGATGAGTTCAGTTGCTGTTGTGCGAAGCATGAGCCTGTTTGCGGGATTAGCTTTGTACATGGCCGTTAATGGAGCAACAAAATACGTACCCCATCTGCCTGGGTAACTCTCTTTCACGCCATCGCCGTCAGTGTCAACCTCAGCACCGATAAACTCATTCTCCCTGTACCACAACGCGCCAATGAGAGTCTGCTGTGTGTCTTCATGGAAGGTAGCTCCCATGCCTTCAAGCCATTCTTTGAGGCCCTGCGCACGCTCTATGAACTGCCTGACGAGATTAACATCGCCGTAAATCCAGCTCTTTTTGTCTGCGCTCTGACGCAATCCGCCGTAATATGTCTGGAATATGTGAAGGTTGAGCGTGGAGAACAACGCAAGCTGACTCTCCGGGATTCCTGCGTCAAGTTTTGGCTGAGCCCATGCGAGATATTCGCGGATTTCGTCCTTCAATGCCTTCAACACGGGCAAATATTCAGCGTGTACACCATGCTTTGAGAGTTCTTCAGCATCGCCAGCTACGTATTCATGAGACTCATAATATTTTGCGTCAAAAGGTGATTCGTTCCAGTCAAGAATCATCTTTAGCTCCTTGATGCATCCCGGGACGCTCTTCACTTTGGGATATTCCTGACCTGTGAAAGCGTAAATACCCGTCTCAGCGTCAGGGTTTTTCGGATCCCAAACGAGATAAGGCATGACACTTTGATATTGCCCGCCTGAAACAAGCGTATTACCGCCCGCCTCAGCGTTACGTTCAATGATAAGCACGGTATTTCCGTCAAGAGCAGCTTGCGCCCCAGCAGCTACACCAGCACCGCCAGCACCGATGATGACGACATCATACGTATATTTTTCGGGCTTCCCGGCCATGTGAACGACCTTTGCGGCCTTGAACTTGTCAATGTTAGTGCAGGCAGCCTTCTCCGCGGCGGAATTGATTGCGTTCCTTAATGCGCGAGTCGAGAATGTCGCACCTGATACAGCGTCAACGCCTGAGCCGTTAGCCTCTAGCATTTCGGGAATCATGATGTCAAATGCTATGTCGCCAACATGAGCCGTTTCAGTGTGTGCTGTAACTTCAAGCTCCGTCAGTTTGTCGGCAGTGAATCTTGCGCGGACATGAACAGGGCCGTTATAGCCCATTGCTTCAGCTGTGTATTCACCGGGCGTGAATGTCATGGGGGCATTGTTGGATGTGGCCTCGCCTCTTGCGGACTTCAACGCTTTGTTGACGGCCTCAACGATTCCGTTGCGTGTCATTGTTGCGCCTGATACAGCGTCAATTTCAGCTTCGGATTTGCCGATTAACGCGTTACCATATTGCCCGAAAAGCGGCACTCCAAACGGGACTTCTTCGGGCGCGTCAATCTCTACAGCGGTGATTTTGTCAGCGTCAACAGTAACTTTCACTTTGACGGGAGAACCTTCGCTGTAGCCTTTGCCTTCTCCCTCATATGTTCCAGGTGTGAAGGAAGCTCCATATGCGCATGACGAGATGAGCATAACGCATACGATTACGCACAAAAATTTCCTCATGGTGAATCCCTCTTTGCGTTAAAATTTTTTGGATGGGAATATAATATCATGCTTTCAATCAGGTAAGTATATCTTCAAATTGACGAATGCCGAAATTTATATTATCTTATCCCTGTACCCAGTAAAATTAAATTCACTACATAAATTTTCACAACGTCGACAACCTTTAAAGGAGGTAAGTTTTTACGCATGAGCAAAAAACTCGTAGCAGACCTCATTGTTGATTACCTTGAACGCCGCGAAGTTAGGTACATATTCGGGCTTTGCGGACATACGGTAATCGGAATGCTTGACGCTCTCAACCGCAACGAGCAGAAGGGCGGAAAACTCCGCTACATCTCTAACCGTCATGAAGCAGTCGCCTCAACAGCAGCAGACGGTTACGCGAGAGTCACGCACAAAGCCTCGGTAGTCATGTGCCACCTTGGGCCCGGAATCACGAACGTATTGACGGGAGTCGCAAACGCCGCGTTTGACTCGATTCCTATGGTCGTATTTGCTGGTGATGTACCTAGCTACTATTACGGCAAGCACCCTCATCAGGAAGTCAACATGCACGGCGACGCAACACAGTACAGACTGCTTGAGCCTGTATGCAAACGTTGCTGGAGGGTTGATGACCCTGAAGCACTCCCTGACATTCTCGATAAGGCATTCAGACTCGCAGAATCAGGCAGACCCGGCCCGGTGCTTATCGATATGCCCATGGATATTTGGAGTCGCGAAATTGAAGAGGATCTTTTCGCCCGCACATATCAAGACAGCCATATAACCGTGAAGCCCGCACTTGATCCAGCTTGCGCGAAGGCAATCGCAAAACGTCTCATTGAGGCAAAAGCT
This sequence comes from Synergistaceae bacterium, assembly GCA_017448685.1. GTDB lineage: Bacteria > Synergistota > Synergistia > Synergistales > Aminobacteriaceae > JAFUXM01. The sequence continues at coordinate 7,692 of JAFSKY010000237.1, read as the reverse complement.
CCCGTGATTCATGCTGGCGGCGGTGTATTGCTTGCACAGGCATCGGCAGAACTGGCAGCCCTCGCTGAGTTCCTCGACATTCCGATTTCACGCACATTGATGGGTCAGGGCTGTGTTAGCGACCTTCACCCGCTTATGATTGGCCAGACAGGATTCTGGGGACTCGCACACACTCATGAATTCACGCTCGGAGCTGATGTAATTCTCGCGCTCGGCACAAGATTTGCTGAGGCTGACTCGTCAAGCTGGTATCAGGGTGTAACGTTTGACCCTGCAACAACGAAATTCCTCCAGATTGACATTGACCCGACAGAAATCGGCAGGAATTACCCCGTTGAAATCGGAGCAGTAGCAGACCTGAAACTTGCGCTTGCACAGATACTTGAAGCGGCCAAAGCCATCAAGCCCGAAGGAATCAAACGCGCTGGACTCCGTGAGAAAATCGCGAAAGCCAAAGCTGACTTCAAAGCCTCCAACGTTGCAATCTCCAACGATTCACGCTTCCCGATGACCCCGCAGAGAATCCTGAAGGAACTCAAAGGCGCGCTTCCTGAAGACGCGTTAATCTTCACCGATGTAGGCTGGAACAAGAACGGAGTCGCTCAGCAGTACGACATCACAATACCCGGCACGGTTCATCACTCATCAGGACTCGCGACAATGGGCTTTGGAGCATCGGCGGTTCTTGGCGGCAAAAAGGCAGCTCCCGATAAAATCTGCGTTGCTCTCATAGGCGATGGCGGATTCGGCGTGAACCCTACATGCATGGCTACAGCCGTTGAAGAGGGAATCGCTTGCACATGGCTCGTGATGAATAACATGGCATTCGGGACAATCGCAGGACTTGAGAACGCGAACTATCACACGCAATACGGGACGAAATTCCACACGCCTAACGGTGAAGCATACTCGCCTAACTGGGCAAAAGTCGCTGAGGGTTATGGAGTTGAAGCTATACGCGTGAACTCAGCTGATGAGCTTGGGCCAGCACTGGCAAAAGCTGTTGCGGCAAACAAAGCTGGAAGGCCGTTCCTTGTTGAGGCAATAATGGAGAATATCGCTGTACCTACTCCGGGCTGCTGGAACATCAACGACATCTACACACCTGGCGACCTTGTGAGCGAAGGTAAGCTCGTGAAGAAAGACGCGAACGGCAAATACATTCCGCCGAGTCACGCAAAATCACACATCACGAAATAACTTGAAGGGAGTAAAACTACACACAATGGCACATCATGAAGTAACACCCGAAGAAATCGCAATGCTTGAGGAAATGGTCAAGAAGGCCAGAGCAGCGGCAGAAGTCATAGCCACATACGACCAGGAGAGAGTTGACCGCCTCGCAAGGGCAATATGCGCGGCACTTTACCCGCTCAAAGTGTGGGGGCCAATCTGCGATGAGGCAGTTGACGAGACCAGACTCGGCGACAAGGTAACCAAACGCAACAAGCGCAACAAGCTGAAGCTGATTCTCCGTGATTGCCTCCGTCAGAAGAGCGTAGGAATCATTGAGGAGATTCCCGAAAAAGGACTCGTGAAATACGCCAAGCCCGTCGGAGTCATCGCAACCCTCGTTCCTACGACAAACCCCTGTGTTACGCCCGCAGGACAGGCAATTTACGCCGTGAAAGCTCGCGACGTTCTCATTTGCTCCCCACATCCCAGAGCAAAGAAGATAACCTGCAAAACCGTCAACATCATTCGCGACGTTCTCGCACGTGAAGGCGCACCTGCTGACATCATTCAGGTAATCGAAGAGCCTAGCATTACCCTCACGCAGGAACTCATGAAGATGGTTGACCTCGTCATCGCAACTGGCGGCCGTCCTATGGTGCGTTCAGCCTACTCATCAGGAGTCCCGGCTTATGGTTCAGGCGCAGGCAACTCAACAGTAATCGTCGACAACACCGCCAACACCAAAGAGCGCGCATATGAGGCTGCCACCAACACGAGAATCTCGAAATGCGCTGACTTCGGTTCAGGCTGTTCATGCGATGGAAATTTGATCGTTCATGAAGATGTGTATGATGATTTCGTTGAAGGACTCGTGAAAGAGGGCGCATACATTCCGACATGGGAAGAGGCCGAGAAAATCAAGGCTGTAATGTGGGATGAAACTGGCCACAGACTCCCTGAGACCGTTGCAATTTCTGCGCAGGCTCTTGCGGAAAAAGCTGGCTTCACGATTCCCGCTGACCGTAAGTTTATCGCCGTCCCCAACAACGGCCAGAAGGAAGGCTTCACGATTCGCACAGCTGAGGACATCAAGAAGTGCATCGGCAAGCAGCATTTCTTCAGCACCGAGAAACTGACAACCCTCCTGACGCTGTTCAAATACGGTGGCGAGTTCCAGACAGCACTTGACATCATGCAGGAAATCTTCGACAAGTCCGGCGGCAAAGGACATTCCTGCGGTCTGTACTCATTCGATGACGACCACATTCACCGCCTTGGCATGTGCGCTCCTGTATCACGCTGCATGATTCGCCAGCCCAACAACCGCGGCAACGCTGGAAGTGCCACAAACGGAATGCCCCCAACCAACTCAATGGGTTGCGGCACATGGGGCGGAAACATCGTCAGCGAGAACATCACGCTGAAGCACTACATGAACACGACATGGGTAGCGCGTCCAATTCCTGAAGATATGCCCTCACTGAAGGAGCTTTTTGGGGAGTTCTATCAGGACGGAATGGACGAGGAATAAGAGAGTTACACGGAAGGAATTACGGCAGGCCTCGCAGAAAATTGCGGGGTCTGTTTTTTTGTCCGTGGCTGCAAAAAATCCTGTTGTCTGTTAGAATTTTCGCATTCACAAAAACACAGGAGGAATGCAGGAATGCCGCGTTACGAACTTGGAGAACTTTTCTGTGGTCCGGGCGGCATTGCATACGGAGCTGTTACAGCCTCAATCGAGAACCCGGACTATAAAATAATTCACAAATGGGCAACTGATTACGACAGGGACACTTGCAGAACATACACAAACAATATATGCCCTAACAGACTCAAAAGTGTTTACTGCAAAGATGTTAGAGATTTAGATATGGCCGGGCTTGCGGAGATTGACGCACTCGCGTTCGGATTTCCGTGCAATGATTTCAGCGTTGTGGGTGAGCGTAAAGGAATAAATGGTGTTTACGGCCCGCTGTATTCTTACGGGATTAAGGCACTTGAAATTTTTCGGCCTTTGTGGTTTCTCGCTGAGAATGTCGGAGGACTCCGCAATGCTGATGACGGCAGAACTTTCATAAAGATACTTGATGACATGAGAAAAGCAGGGTATGTTGTTGTACCTCACCTGTACAAGTTCGAGGAATACGGAGTCCCCCAGTCAAGACACAGAATTATCATCATCGGGACAAGGCAAGATTTGAACATAACATACAGAGTTCCATCACCCAAACCCTACAGCAGTGTCAACAACACCTGCAGGAATGCTATAGAGAATCCCCCAATACCTTATTATGCCACAAACCATGAATTTACACGGCAGTCTGAGACCGTTATACAACGCTTGAGCTATATAAAGCCTGGAGAAAACGCCTTCACCGCAAATCTTCCGCCTGAATTGCAACTTCATGTGAAAGGTGCGAGGATGAGCCAGATATACAAGCGTTTAGACCCTGACAAACCAGCGTATACAGTTACAGGCAGTGGCGGAGGAGGGACTCACATATACCATTGGTCAGAACCCCGAGCCTTGACAAACCGGGAACGTGCTAGACTTCAGACATTCCCGGATGATTATGTGTTCTGTGGCTCAAAAGAGAGTGTACGCAAACAAATCGGAATGGCTGTTCCGTGCTTGGGAGCGAGGATTATATTTGAGGCAGTGCTACGGAGCTTCGCGGGAATATCGTATGACTACACAGAGCCTAACATAAACGAATGAAGGAATAAATCTCATGCTGTCGAATTCAAATGAAATGCGTGAAAAAATCCTGCTTGAACCTATCTCACAGGGAGCAGATAATCTTAGGATAATATCGGGATATTCTGCTCACACGATGGTGTCATGGCACATAACAGAGATTGCAAAACGTTTTGATAGAGCAATTAATATAGACCTCACTGTAGGAATGTGCATAAGGGATAGGCTTTTCAGGCCAATACATGAAGGCTTCAAGTCAATTATGAAGAATGGATACGGAGATTGCCAATCAAAATTTACTTGCAAATACATAACTGAAGGAAGCCCTGTACACACAAAAATATATTTATGGGAGAAAGACGGAAAACCCTTCAGAGCATTCACAGGCTCTGCGAATTACACACAACCCGCGTTTTTTGGACGACATCGGGAATATATGAGCGAATGTGATTCAGCAGTGGCCGTAGAATATCTTGACAGTCTTGAGGAAGATTCTACTTACTGCACACATGCTGATATTGAGGATAAAATTATAATCACAGAAAAACCGCAAAGATTAATAACTATCGGTACAGAAAATGATCATGATAGACTGTCTTCCATTTCAGTTCAGGGACTCGGCGTAAAGGAAGTACGATTGCCACTGGTAATAATTCGAGGGAAGAGAAAAGGAGAAGTTCACGTACATTCGGGAATTAACTGGGGACAAAGAAAAGGGCGTGAACATAATCAAGCATATATTCCAGTTCCAGCTGATATAGGTAGGACTGATTTTTTCCCTGATGTAGGTATTCATTTTTCTGTTACGACTGATGACGGAAAAATTTTGATTCTCAGTAGGGGGCAGGATGGTGGCAAGGGGATGTCTACACCACAGAATAATTCATTGCTTGGAGAGTACTTGCGCAACAGATTGGGACTAGCGAATGGTGCTCGTGTAGATAAAGAAGACTTTGAGAGGTATGGCAGAACCGATATTACGTTCTACAAGCTGGATGATGAGCAATACTTCATGGATTTCTCGCAACCTGAGGTGAATACAGGCAACGTAGACGCTCCCCTGTAGATTGGGATATGTTTTTTTTGCGCTTGTGTGAAAATCATGGTGAATTTGCACATATGGTGTGAAGTGGAAGTGCCTTTTATTGCAGTAAATCGCGACATACAAAAAATCCCCCTACGCCGTGAATGACGCAGGGGGAAAATTTTTCCCTTAATGGTCGTGATAATGTCCTCCGCATTCAACTATGCTTACCTGCAAATCATCAACGCTGAAAACGAGCCTGTTCTTTTTGTCGATTTTTACGCTCGCATAGCCTTGCAGATGTCCTTTCAACATTTCGGGCTTGCCATATGAGCATTGATACCCGTTGCGCTGAATGTCCTTGATTAACGCGTTTGTCTTCTTGAGAAAACTCCTGTCAGATTGCTTTTCCGTGTAGGCTTCCCATGAATCTGGATGCCAGTATACTCCGCGCATAAACTACGCACCCGCCTTCAAATACAAATTGCCTCTGCCTTCGCTAACTTCCTTGACGCGCCTCCTCAATTCGGCAGCCTCTTTCGGCGTAAATCCATTCAAGTCCAGCGATGACAGTTTTACTTCCTGCTTGCGGACAGCCTGCCCAATAAGCGCACCAATCACGGCGGATGCGGGAAGCCCAATATCCTCACACAGTTGCGCAAACTCTTCTTTGAGTGCTTTATCGACAGTTACGGTAAGTTTTGCTTTTTCCGGCTTAGTCTTAGATTTCGCGGCCATGACAAAATCACCTCCATTCGCGGCAAAATTCATTCATGCGGGGGGAAATTTCACGCTGTAACGGGCAGGGCTTCGGCGGGTTCTTCGATTTCGTCCAGATTGTAGAGTTCAAGCCCCATGCCAATCTCTTTGAGGCCATCCATAGAGAATATTACCGACTCAACAAGGCGGTCTAATCTCTCCATTTCCGCTTTTGCCTCTGGGCTTGTTGATTTCGCGTACTCCACAAAATCATCCCATGTGTTTACGTCCTCAAATTTCATGGCTCTCATTCCTCCTCAAATAATCATCACGCTCACGTTTTGCCTTCTCAATTTCAGCACGTGGAGTCTTTTCTGTTGTTTTGCGGAAATGGTGAAGGAGAACGAAGCCATCGCCGACAACACAGAAATACAATATCCTGTTTTTTCCCGGCCTCAGCTCCCATATATCTCCCTCAATATGCTTTGTGTACTTGGCTGGAAGAGCTGTTCCCCTTTCACGAAGCAACCCTATTTGCGAGTAAATTTTGTCGTACTGTATTCTCGCGTCCTTATTTGTGGCTGATGACAGAAGAAGCTCCCTGATGAAGTCCAGAAGCTCACTTTTGCCGTCCTCATCCTTGTAGAAATCAATCTTGTACACCCGTCAATCTCCTCTCATCCATGATTATACACAAAAAAAGCGGGACTCCCACACTCGGGAATCCCGCCTTAAATTTCATGTTTTTGCTTTTGCCCTTACTCCGCAGACATTCGGAATTAGAACGTTACTGATGTCCTGAACCTGACTACGTTGTCGTTGTCGTTGAGCGCATCGTCAACGTTGACATGCACATAGTTCAGACCCATTGTTGTGTAGTCGTTGAGCTTATACTGAACGCCCAGACCATACTCTGCCGGTTTCCACTCGCGATTAGCACCGAGATCAACTTTGTAGCCGTAGTAGAACAGGTGAGTAGCCCACTTCTCATTCCACTCTTGGCCGAGAGCGACTCTCCAGTACTTGACATCACCAGGAGCGAAGTAGAAGTCAAACGTAGGAGCATAGAATATTGAGCTCTTTGAACGTGCAATGAATCCCGCGTCATACTGACCATATTCGAGCCATGCGCTTGTGTACTTCAGAGCTTCCTGCTTCACGTCAAGCATGACTGCCCAGTGGTTAGGATCGTTGTCAACTCCTACCCAGTTTGTTCCAGTTCCGTTGACCTGATTCATATCGCGCTGCTGGTGGTAGAAAATGCCCTTGAAGCCGATATTGTCGTTAAAGTCAAAGCGGAGACCGCCCCATAACGTCCACATCTTATCGAACGCCCATGCATTTGCTGCTGCTGGAGCTGCCGGCTCGCCGTTGTCGGAAACAAATACCTGCGCTCCAATGTCAAGCCCGATCTGCTCTGTGAACTGGAAGTTGCCATCAAGCAGGAACATCCAGCTGTTATACGTAGTATTAAAGAAGCCGTCCCCATTCGCTACTGCACCCATTGCCCTATATGCATTCACCGTATTGGTGTTCATGCCAGCAACATTCATACCGTTAAGCCCATCAGGATGCGCTACAATGAAACTAACATCGCCGAGTGCAAAATTCTTTGATACTCCCAGTCCAGTGAAGCCCCAGTCTGTCATAACCTGGTCGCCAGCCCATGAACCTGTCTGCACGTTACCGATGTTATTGCTGACCTTGTATTTGCCCTCAATAGCTCTTGAAAAACGTCCAACTGTGAACCTGCTGTCCATGAAGAACGGCATCTCAACGAAGAAACGGTCTGCCTTTGTGTTACCATCAGCCGCGTCATTATTGAACCTAGCCGCAAAATGGAACTGGTCATCCTCGCCGAAGAAGCGCTCAATCCACAGCTTGGCGTCATCGAACTCGAACACGCCGTCAGCAGTTGGTGCCTCATTGGCCTTCTGATACTTAAGGTCAAGCGCGAGTATTCCGTGAATGTGCCATCCGCCGAGTCTGCTCTCAAGAAGTGCGACTCTCTCGTCGAGCTCATCAACCCTTACGCCGAGTGCTTCAAGCTCATCTTCGAACTCAACAACAAGCCTCTTCAGCATTTCTACATCCT
>JAFSKY010000236.1 GCA_017448685.1 Synergistaceae bacterium | reverse complement strand
CCCTAAAGATTATCCCGGGCGCAAGGAGATATTCACACGTGCTGCCCTCAACGCCTGCAAAGCTCCTCTCGAAATGGCTCGCTGTTGCTGTGATGTCATGGATATGCTTGATGCCGTCATGGAACGCGGAAACATCATGCTGATTTCCGATGTGGGATGCGGAGTGTTGCTGTGTGAAGCGGCAATGAATGCGGCCGGAATGAACGTTTACATTAACACGGGAAGCCTCAAGGATTGCCCAGAAGCCCGCGAGATTGAGACGGAGATTGACACGCTTTTAGCCGAATACCTCGTTAAGGCTGATGATATTTCCGGCAAAGTTACGCTAATCGTTCGGAGAGTCTGACATGGCCGAAATCCTCAAAGGCTCTCCAGTCGCAACAAAACTCACGGAGGAATTGACTCTGCGCTGTGAGTCCCTCAAGTCGAAGGGCATAACTCCAACGCTCGCAACACTCAGAGTCGGCGAAAATCCCGGCGATGTGTCATACGAGTCATCCGCCGAAAAGCGTTGCGGGAAAATCGGTATTGCTGTCCGCAAAATCATTCTCCCCATTGACGCAAGCCCCGCTGAAATCACCGCCAACATTCGCGCCATAAACGCAGACTCCGAGATTCACGGCCTCTTGATGTTCAGGCCATTGCCCGACAAAAACGCCGAGCGTGAAGCCTGCATGACGTTATCGCCCTCAAAGGATATTGACTGCATGACAGACTCATCACTTGCGGGGGTGTTCACGGGTTCAGGGGCTGGCTACCCTCCATGCACTGCGCAAGCCTGCATTGAGTTGCTTGACCATTACGGAATTGATGTTGCTGGGAAAAATGTAGCTGTCATTGGCCGGAGTCTCGTTATAGGCCGCCCGGTTGCGATGATGCTCATGAAACGCAATGCCACAATCACAATATGCCACTCAAAGACGCGTGATTTGCCCGCAATCTGTAGGAATGCTGACATACTCATAGCCGCAATAGGCCGTGCTAGATTCGTTGATGCTGGATTCATGTCGCCGGGACAGGTGATAATTGACGTTGGCATTAACGTTGACGATGACGGGAAGTTATGCGGTGATGTGAGGTTTGAGGACGCGGAGAAAACTGTGAAGGCTGTTACGCCTGTTCCGGGTGGAGTTGGAGCTGTTACAACAGCTGTCCTTGCAAAGCACGTAATCGAATCTGCTGAACACATGAAAGAGTGAACGTTATGCACATGACTGCGCTTGAAATGAGCGAGTGGCTCATGTACAGATATGTTTTTCACGGAAACTATAAGGCGGAATACCATCATGATTTACCGCGTGTGCCTGTGAGGACAAGCGATGAGCTTCTTTGCGCCCTCGAAAAATTCACGCGTGAGGCGGCTCAAGATGGCAAGGCTGCTCTTGCGCTTTCAGGAGGAATTGACTCGGCAATATTGGCACGTTTCATGCCGAAAGGGTCGACGGCATACACATTCCGTTGCGTAGTTCCGGGCGTGAAGGTTACGGATGAGTCTCAGCGGGCAAGAACTTACGCTGAAATTTGCGGCCTCAAGCACAAAGTGATAGATATTCGCTGGGAGGATGTCGAATCTGTCGCGGACGTTCTCATGAGGCATAAGAAATCTCCCCTGCATTCAATCGAGACACAGATATATATTGCGGCGTGTCATGTGAAATCTGACGGCTTCAGCAAATTCATATTCGGTGAGACGGCTGATATTATTTACGGTGGACACAGCAAGCTACTTTCAAGGGATTGGACAGCAGGCGATTTTATTGACCGTCATACATACGTCATGCCTTACCGCGTATTGAGGAATCCTGCCATGCCACTTGAGGAGTATTTGCAGTTTGAGCGGGATGGGTATATTGATGCTTTCGAGTTCCTCAACAAGGATCATCTTCTTTCATCGCCAAGCTACTACAATAATGCATGTGATACGGCGGGCGTAAAATTCACAGCTCCTTATCTGAGGACATATCTTGCAGACAAGCTCGACATTCAGCGAGTGAGGCGCGGAGAGTCAAAATACATAATTCGTGAGGCGTTCATGAAGCTGTACCCTGGGCTTGACGTTCCCGACAAAATCCCAATGCCCCGCCCCGTAAATGAATGGCTCAAAGATTGGCCCGGCTCATCACGTCCTGAGTTTTTCCCGCATTGTGTTGACAACATGACGGGCGACCAGAAATGGATGATATACTGCCTTGAACGTTATCTGAATCTGACTGAATGAGCGACAACAACACACACAAAAAACCCCTCGGCCATGACGACCGGGGGGAATTTTTATGTTTTATGCAGGAAATTTTACGCTGAGAGTGAGAGAAGATTCCTGTAGATGGGATAAGGCCAAATATCCGCCGCAATCGTCAATTCAGCCGCATCACACTTTGCGCGAATCTCATCCATCAACGGAATTATTGTGCCTGTCAGGAAGTCAGAGCGTTCACGAGCATTCATTCCCGCAAGCCTGCCTTTTAGCTCAAACAGCGCGTTTGCATCACGAATGAGAGCGTTCTTAGCCCGTCCCAATCCACCAACATAATCACGCCACGGAGTCATGTCGCCGAAATCTACATTCTCGAAATACAGCATTGACTCACGCTCTAACGTAAGCTGCTTGGAGATTGCCGGCAACACACCTTCCCACAACATGTCATACAGCACAGCCGCTTCAACCTCAAGCCCTGTAGCAAAGCTCTCCATTCTGACGGCTCTCAGGTTCTCCAGCTCATGCGCACGATACACGCCCAAATCCGCCAGCATTTTCACGTTCTCAGGCTTCATTGCAAGGTCTATTCTGTCAGGCATCGTTTCAGCCTCAATGAGTCCGCGGCGTTTTGCTTCGTCTTGCCATTCAGGCGAGTATGCATCACCCTCAAACAGCACATTGCTACCCATCCTGAAAGCCTCACGAGCTGCCTCAAGTGCCGCGTCAATGGGGTCTTTGCCCTCCGAGATTTTCGCCTCTGCCATTCCTGTAACCTGTTCAATTCCCCATGCCCACAATGATGCGAACATTGTAACGGGAATGTCTATGCTCTGGCTTGAGCCGGGTGCACGGAACTCGAATTTGTCGCCCGTGAAAGCAACCGGGGATGTTCTGTTGCGGTCAGAGTCAAACGCGATAATCTCAGGCAGTTTTGCCATGCCTAAATCCATGACTCTTTTTTCCGGCAATGACACATCAGCATCATCAAGCCTGCGTATTAAGTCAGTGAGTGTTGCGCCGAGATACACGCTTATGATTGAGGGGGGTGCTTCATGTCCGCCGAGCCTGAAGAGGTTTCCGTGAGTGGCTATAGCGAACTGCAAGAGGCTGTGAAATTTCGACACTCCCAAGACTACCGCCGACAAAAACGCAAGGAAGATAACGTTTCTCCTGTGGCTGTTGGAGGGTTTGAGGAGGTTGCGCCCTTCGCTGTCAACGAGGGATATATTTGTGTGCTTGCCTGAACCGTTCATGTCGGCAAATGGCTTCTCGTGGAACAATAAGCGTAATTCATGCTGGCGGGCAAGTTTCCTCATCGTTTCCATGAGTATTTGGTTAGCGTCGCAAGCCCTGTTAGCGTCTGAATACTGGTGAGCAAATTCAAACTGGCAGCGGGCAACCTCATTGTGCCTAGCAATCAATGACACACCGAGCCGGGCTAAATCCCTTTCAACGTCCTCCATGTAGTGAAGCACACGTGTAGGGATTGCGCCCATATAATGATGGTCTAATTTCTGGTCTTTTGCTGGTTGCGCACCGATTAACGTCCTTCCGCAGAAACGTATATCCGGCCTCAATTGCGCTCTTGGTCTGTCGAGGAGGAAATATTCCTGTTCAGCTCCAACTGTCATTTTCACGTACCTGACTCCGCGCTGGCCTAATATGCGTAACAGCTTGAACGCTCTACTCTCTACAGCGTCAAGGGAACGGAGAAGCGGCGTTTTGAGGTCAAGGGGGCTGCCGTCATATGACAGGAACACGGACGGTATAAACAGCGTTCCACCTTTTGGCGATTTGACGATGAAAGCGGGACTCGATATATCCCACGCGGAATAGCCTCTTGCCTCGAACGTTGAGCGTGTTCCTCCTGAAGGGAAACTTGATGCGTCTGGCTCACCCTGCGCAAGGTGATGGCCTCTGAAGACATCTATAGGGATTCCTTCTGGGTCTGACAGAGTGAAGGCGAGGTGTTTTTCGGCGGTTAATTCCGTCTGAGGCTGGAACCAGTGCGACCAGTGTGTAGCACCCTTTGAGATTGCCCAGTCTTTCATTGCTCCTGCGACTATGTCAGCGGCTTCGGGTGAGAGTTTCTGCCTTCCCTCCATAGCGGCTGTAACTTGCTCGAATATGTCGGGATTGAGTCTCTCTTTCATTACTCGCTTGTCGAATGTCATTGAGCCGAACATGTCATGAATCCTTGTGTATTCTTTTTCCGGCATTATGCAAAGCTCCTTTCACATTTAAGCGGCAAATCGTACGTAAATTCCGCTTAAGGCGTGGGATATTCTAGCGCAAGGATATATGCATGTCAATTTAAGCGTGGCATTATTCCCTCCCAAAACGTTTAAGGAGGTCAGTATTCTTCAGCTCAATCATAGTAGGGCGGCCATGTGGACAAACATACGGCTGTTCACATTCATGAAGATTCTTCCACAGCGCAATAGCTTCATCACGAGTGATTTTTGTCGTGAGCTTTACGGAGGCTTTGCAGGCCATTGTAGCCCACATTCGCCAGAGAAGATTGCGTGTGTCGCCGTCATGGTTGTTCTTCAACGCCCGCAACGATGCCCGCAATAACGTTTCAGGCTCAAATTCTGCACTCCCTATTGCCGGGACTGCTCTCAGCTCAATTCCTGAAGGCGTATCAGCAAATTCAAATCCCGAATCTTTCAACGCTGCTTCAAATTCATGCGCCTCAAGTGCCAATGTCGGATGAAGAATCACAGGGACTAAGAGTTTTTGCACATTTTGCGACTGTTCAGCCGATGACTTTATGCGCTCATAGTTCACGCGTTCATGCGCCGCGTGAGGGTCAACGATTGTGATTCCCTCGTTCGTGTCATACACCAAATAACCGCCGGAATTTTGCCCCATGAAGCTGACTTCCTGTTGCGGGAAAATATCATCATCACTGCCATCAAACATATCAACCTGCCTCGTGTTTATGGGAGTGTCATGGAAGCTCCAGCCCGGCCGCGGCGATTGCTCCGGGATTCTTGGCGTGAGGTGTGAAGGGGACATTTTTGGCGCGGTGATTGGGGCGTGAGTTGTGGCAGGTCTGAATGTCATGGGGGCGGTCATGGCCGGGGGAGCGTCATCTTCAGGGGGAATGAAGCCGGGACTGCCGAGATGTTTCACAGCGTCATGAAGGGATCTATATATGTCATCTGGATAACGGAATCTAACCTCAGATTTTGACGGGTGAATGTTCACATCAACAAGTGATGGCTCAATAGTGAAGAACAATGCCCAATTCCCTGTGAGATCTCTTGCGGCTGTGCTTACGGCTGATTTGATTACGGGGTCATTCACAGCCCGGCCATTCACGAACGACATAACATCCCCGCGTCCTGAAATGCCCGCCCTCGATTGAAACCAGCATTCAAGCTCAACATGTCCCGCCTGAACTTTGACCGTTTGAATCTGCGCCCCTTCAGGCCATATCCTCGCAAGGACTCTCATTTTGTCGCCAGAGCCGTCAGAGCTGAATATCATTTTGCCGTCATGTTCGAGCGTGAAAGCTACATCGGGGTTGCAGACAGCGTACTCACGAATGAAGACAGCAGCCCGCCTCAATTCGCCTGAAGCACTCTTGAGGAATTTTCGCCTCGCAGGGAGTCCTGAGAACAGATTTTCGACCTTAACCCTTGTGCCTTTTGGGGAATTTGTGCGGACATGCTCAATGATTTTCCCGTCATGTGTGCGAATTACCCCGCCGGATTCATCGCCTTCAATGCGACTGCGTATTTCAACGTCAGCAACAGCAACGAGGCTAGCGAGTGCTTCACCTCTGTAACCCAATGTGCTTATGTTCTCCAAGTCTGAGACTGTGCGTAATTTGCTTGTGGCGTGATACATGAGGGCGTAAGGCAGTTCGTCAAACGCAATCCCGCTTCCGTCATCCTCAATGATTATGCGCAATCTTCCTCCGTCATAGAGCATAGCATGTATGTGTTTTGCGCCAGCGTCGAGGGAGTTTTCTGTGAGTTCCTTTAGGGCTGAGGCTGGGCGTTCAACGACTTCACCGGCAGCGATTCTTGACCAGACATTTTCGGGCAAAAGAGATATTGCGGGCATATGAGTCTCCTTGATGTGATATGAGGATATGTTATCACGGCAAAAAACTCAACAAAAAATCCCCCTGGCCATGAAAGACCAGAGGGACGAATGTTAATGCGCTTGAGTTATTCTGAGATGATGAAGGCTTCTTGCGATTCAATTTTGCCGTCAGAGGATTTCACTTGCACTTTGAAATCTCCGCTGACAAATTCGGCTGGAAGTGTGAACGTTCCATCATCCGAAATCGTAATACCCTCTATAGGCTCATCATCAATGTAGACGATTGCGCCTGAGATTTTGCCGTCAAGAATGAACGTAAGAGGTTGCCCGGCCTTAACGGTGAAGATGTCATTGTCCCTGTCCTCGTGAGCTTCGAGAATGTCATCACTGATTACGCGTATTGAGGGAGTATGAGCTGCTACGGTATGGTCTTCTGGGGTTGGGGTTGGCTCAGGGGTTACGGGTAATGCTGAGGCGGTGTTATGTTCGTGGGCTGAAGTGGCTGCGTCATTCTTCGTTTCACGCTTGGTATAAGGAGTTGCGGATTTTGTCGTTGTGGAAGCTGTAACCTTGAGGGTGTATTGCTTTGTTCCCGCTGCACCGTTCTTGTCCTTGGCCTTGACTGTAATTTTAAACGTTCCCGCTTGTGTGGGAGTACCTGTGATTTTGCCCGTCTTGCTGTTAATCTTGAGGCCATTGGGGAGCTTGCCTGCACTGATTGACCATGTGTAAGGGCTTGCGCCGCCTGATGCTTTTGGTGTTGCAGTGTAGGAGCTACCTTTTGTTACACCGGGGATTGTTCCTGTAACTTTGGTTTGCGTAACTTTGACGGTGAATTTCTTGGTTGCCGCAGCACCGTTTTTGTCCTTGGCTTTGACCGTAAATGAGAATGTGCCTGCCTTCGTTGCAGTGCCTGTGATTTTTCCCGTCTTGCTATTGATTTTGAGGCCGTCAGGGAGTTTGCCTGCACTGATACTCCATGTGTAAGCACCTGCTCCGCCTGTAGCTTTGGGAGTGCCTGTGTATGATGCTCTGCGCGTGATTGTGGTAGGAATATCCCCCTTGACCGCCGTTTGCGTCACCTTAACGGTATAAGCCTTAGAGCCTGCTGCACCGTTCTTATCCTTGGCTTTTACCGTGAAATTAAACGTTCCCGCTT
>JAFSKY010000235.1 GCA_017448685.1 Synergistaceae bacterium | reverse complement strand
CCGTGAGCCATTATACTGAGTTCGCTCAAAACGTGTCAAGTCCTTTCTTGTTGGGATTCATGGGTGAATTATCGCCAGTCCTGCCGGGAAATTCAAGGGGAGGTGATGACGTTCACGAAGGAAAATCGCCGTTCACGCAAGAAATGTGAGACATGAGGAAGCCCCTTCAGTTTTTGGGGACGGCTCTTTTCTGTGTTCGCGGAAAACGTAGTACAATACCTGAAACATTCCCACAACAACGAAGGAAGGCAGTATTCTTTGCAGAAGGTAAAATTCGAGACCGACTACCAAGAAGGAGCATCGCCTGAAATATTAGAGCGTCTAATCTCCACCAATCTCGAACAAACATCAGGCTACGGGTATGACTCTCACTGCACACGAGCAAAGGAGCTAATCCGCCAAGAAATTCACAGACCCAACGCGGCAATATACTTCATGGCCGGAGGGACTCAGACAAACACGACAATCATCAAGCACCTTCTCACACCTTGCGAGGGAGTCATATCAGCCTCGACAGGTCATATCAACGTCCACGAATCCGGCGCAATCGAATCGACAGGCCACAAAGTTTTGACGCTTGAAGGCCATAACGGACTCATTGACGCGGAGGAACTACGCTCATACATGGAGGCTTTCACGGCTGATCCGACAAATGAGCATATGGTTCAGCCCGGAATGGTGTACGTGTCTTACTCGTCAGAACTTGGGACTCTCTACACGAAATCACAGCTTGCGACAATCAACACTGTTTGCGCTGATTACGGATTGAAGCTGTTTGTTGACGGCGCGAGATTGGGTGCTGGGTTGATGTCTGATGAGTCTGATATGAGTATGAGTGATATTGCTGGGCTGTGCGATGCGTTCTATATTGGCGGGACAAAAAACGGTGCGTTATTCGGGGAAGCTGTCGTGTTCCCTGAACCTGAAACGCTAAACCTCAAGCAGTTCACCACGCTCATCAAACAGCAGGGAGGCCTCCTCGCAAAAGGACGGCACTTAGGGATTCAGTTTGAAGTATTGTTTGGGGACGGATTGTTTTACCGCAACGCCAAGCACGCAAACTCACAGGCCATGAAAATCAAACGTGCATTCACGGAGCGCAATATACCATTCCTGATAGACTCGCCGACAAACCAGCAATTCCCCATACTTACGCCCAATCAGCACGAAGCCTTATCGGAGAAATTCAGCTATGAGATGTGGCAACCCATGAATGATGGACGTATAGCCGTGAGATTCTGCGCGAGTTGGGCAACAACTGACGAAGCAATTGACGCGCTAATACAGGAAATTCAACACTTACCATAAAGGAGAAATCATGACTACAAGAAAACGCATAAGGGACTTGGATAAAAGCTATTCCCCTGACCACATCGAGCAAAAATGGTACGCTGAATGGGTCTCACATGGCCTCTTCAACGCCGAAATCACCCCAGACGCAAAAGCATTCTCAATCGTAATCCCCCCGCCGAATGTAACAGGCTCATTGCATGTTGGACACGCATTTGACCACACGTTTCAGGATATTATGTGCCGTACAAAGCGCATGGAAGGTTACAGCGTGTTGTGGCTTCCTGGAACTGACCATGCCGGAATAGCGACTCAAAACGTCGTGGAAAAAGACCTCGCCAAGAAGGGAATATCCCGTTACGATTTGGGGCGCGATGAGTTCGTCAAAAAGGTGTGGGAATGGAAGAAGGTATACGGTTCGCGGATAATCGAGCAAATGAAGAGGCTCGGAAATTCTTGCGATTGGAGGCGTGAAAGGTTTACGCTTGATGAGGGACTCTCGCGGGCAGTCAGAGCTGTGTTTGTGAGGCTGTACGAGAAAGGTCTGATTTATCGCGGTAAATACATCGTCAATTGGTGTCCACGTTGCGCAACAGCAATCTCCGACCTTGAAGTCGAATACGAAGATCAGCCCGGAAATTTCTACTACGTTCAGTACCCTCTCACAGATGCAGAAGGATATATCCTCGTGGCAACAACACGCCCTGAGACAATCATAGGCGATGTAGCTATAGCCGTTCACCCACGCTCAGAGAAATACAAGCACTTAATCGGGAAGCATGTCAGAGTCCCATTGACCGACAGAATCATACCCATAATTGAGGACAATATGGTTGATCCTGAGTTTGGCACGGGATGTGTGAAGATTACGCCCGCCCATGACCCGAATGATTTTCTTGTGGGACTGAATCACAATCTCGAACAAATACAGGTCATCGACTCACGCGGCATAATGAATGAGAACGCCGGAAAATATCAGGGCATGACGATTGAGCAAGCTCGCGAAGAATCCGTGAAAGACCTCGAATCCCTCGGCCTTTTGGTGAAAACTGAGCAAATCACACACTCTGTAGGACATTGCCAGCGTTGTGGAACGACTGTTGAGCCGTATTTGTCGGAACAGTGGTTCGTGAAGACGAAGCCCCTTGCCGAGCGTGGAGTTCAGGCCGTGAAGGATGGCCGAATCAAATGGACTCCATCACAATGGGAGAAGACATACTTTAACTGGATGGAGAATATACGCGATTGGTGCATATCTCGCCAACTTTGGTGGGGACATAGGATTCCTGCGTGGGAATGCAAAGATTGCGGACATATTACGGTCGCCGAAATTGACCCGGCTGAATGCGAACACTGCCACAGCAAAAACATCGAACAGGAGAGCGATGTTCTTGACACGTGGTTCAGTTCGGGATTGTGGCCTTTCTCGACAATGGGCTGGCCTGACGATAAGCCGGAACTGAAATATTTTTACCCGACTTCGCTCATGGTAACGGGTTTCGACATAATTTTCTTCTGGGTCGCAAGAATGATAATGATGGGGCTCGAATTTATGGACGATGTACCGTTCAGGGACGTTTACATTCACTCTCTGATACGAGACGAACACGGCAAAAAAATGAGCAAGACGAAAGGCAACGTCATTGACCCTCTCGTTATGATTGATAAATACGGTGCTGACGCTCTGAGAATGACTCTTG
>JAFSKY010000234.1 GCA_017448685.1 Synergistaceae bacterium | reverse complement strand
GTTCGGGGGCATGTCGAAATACAGCGAGCAAGCTCCATATATTATGACTTGGACGGCAAGAGTCGCAATGAACGGGTGCATGTCATACTTTGCGACTAAGAAGCCGTTTAACGCTCCGAAAACCATACATGCAATTATCGCCACGATTATGGGCATCCACACAGCGACTTGCGGTAAATCCGGGAAAAATCTGTTGGCGTATGTGGCTGTCTGCATCATTGAGGCTGAAATGACCGCCGCGAGTCCTACCATGCGTCCGGCTGAAAGGTCTGTGCCTGCAATCAACAGCGTGAAGCATATCCCCAGAGCCATAATGAGCTTGGTTGATGACTGTGTGAGAATGTCAAGCGCAACACGTATCTGCATGAATCTGGGCTGAAGTATGCATATCACCACAACAAGCACAAGCATTGCGAGAAGTATTGCGTTATTGGTCAGGAACTCGGAGAAAGTTTTTCCGGCGAGGGCGGCTTCTTCCTCTGTTTTGTCTTTTGCCATGAAGCCTTTGAGCGCGGCGCAGAGTCCTATGATGATGAGGAATATGGGAAGGTCATAGATTTTGCGGTTGAGGCCCATGGGTTCCTTCAGGAAGTAAAGCGCGATGCCAAGCACGAGGAATATTATTCCCCCGGTTGTCATGAGGCTCTTTGAACGTGATTTATTTTCCGCCATGATTATTTTGTCTCCTCCTTTATGTTATGCGGCTGGATTGTCTTTGCGCCCGGCAAACTGAGTCGCAAGTGCCATGATTTTTTCCTGCGTGTATTCTCCCTTGTTGAGGAAGCCTGTTACGCGGCCTTCACACATGACCATGATTCTGTCAGACATTCCCATTAATTCGGGCATTTCGGACGAAATCATGATTATAGATTTCCCCTGCGCTATTTGTTCCAGCATTATGTTGTAGATCTCGTATTTCGCTCCTACGTCAATTCCGCGTGTAGGCTCATCAAGTATGAGTATGTCGGAGTTCGTGAGAAGCCAGCGAGCTATGAGAACTTTCTGCTGGTTACCGCCTGAGAGATTCTGTATCAGCGTGTTCAATGAGGGCGTTTTGACGTTGAGCTTCTTGCATTCCGTATCAGCGTCAGTGCGTCTCTTTGAGTCATTGAGTATTCCGAGGTGGGCGTAATGCTTCTGATGAGCGATAACGGTATTTTCGAGAATTGAGAGAATCCCGAATATGCCAGTTGCGCGGCGTTCTTCCGTCAACAATGCAAGCCCGCGGGATTTTGCGAAGCCCGGAGATTTTGCCGAATACGTTGCGTTGTTGAGCATGATTTCTCCTGATGCGATTCCCCTCAAGCCGAATAACGCCTCGACAAATTCAGTCCTTTGCGCACCAACAAGACCGCCGATGCCTAAAATTTCTTGGCGGTGAAGCTCAAAGCTCACATTCTGGAATGACTTGCGCGACGTTGAGCAGACATTCTCCACTTTCAGCACAACTTCATTTGATGGCTTGCCTTCACGCGGTGGGAACTGGTTTGTCATTTCGCGGCCAACCATCTGCTTTATGATGAAGTCAATCGTCAGTTTGTCGCCCTTCTCATCAGTAACAGGCCATGTGCCTACGTATGTTCCATCACGCATGACTGTAATCTCGTCTGAAATTTCGAGTATCTCCTTCATCTTGTGGGAGATGTACACGAACGCGACTCCTTGCTCCCTTAGACGGTTGATTATCTTGAACAGGTGATCAACTTCCCTGTCGGACAATGAGCTTGTTGGCTCGTCAAGGATTATGATTTTCGCTTTCATGTCAACAGCACGGGCAATTTCCATCATCTGCAATATAGCAGCAGACTGTTCACCAGCAAGCGCCAAGGGGTCAACATCAAGCTCGAGATCCTCAAAGAGAGCCTTCGTTTTCTCGTACATAGCTTTGTGGTCAACGACTCCCATATGGCCGGGGAATCTGCCGAGATACACATTCTCCATGACGGAGCGGAATCTTATGGGGTGAAGCTCCTGATGAACCATCGCGATTCCTTTGTCCATTGCTTGACGTGCTGAATGTATTTCGGCCTTCTTGCCTTCAAGGTAGATTTCTCCTCCGTCAGGCTCATAGATTCCGAAAAGGCACTTCATGAGCGTGGATTTGCCAGCTCCGTTTTCACCCATGAGGGCATGTACAGTACCTTTGCGGACATTGAGATTGACATTATCGAGGGCTTTAACGCCGGGGAATGTCTTAGTGATTCCCTTCATTTCAAGCAGGTATTCGCTCACTTGCTCTCACCTCTCGTAACTTTCTGGTACGGCACCCAGATATATTTTCCGTCTGTAACTTCCCCGCTAACGTCTTTACCTTCAGCGAGCATGACAGCCAGTTTGACCGCCGCACTTCCCTGACCGTCAGCATCATTCAGGACAGTTCCGAGCATTTCGCCGCGAGTCATGGCATCAAGTGCTGAGGCGTTTGCGTCAACTCCCACAACGGGAATGTACATAGCCGGGTCGCCTTTGTTGTAGTCATTGGCCTTCAGAGCCTCAATAGCTCCCAAAGCCATCTCATCATTATTTGCTATTACGGCTTCGATATTTTCCGGGCCTATTGACATGATAAACGCGTTCATTATGTTCATGGCCTGCACTTTGTCCCAGTTGGCTATAGCTCCAGCAACCTCTACAGGCTCAATTCCTGCGTTCCTTATGGCCTCAACTGAATACTTCGAGCGCAGAATCATATCTTGATGCCCGTTCTGACCTCTGAGAAGTACGAACTGCAATTTACCGTCATGATTCTTGTCCGCTTCCGGGTGGGACTTGAAGTAATCGGCGATGAGATTTCCGGCTTCTGTCCCGGACTCTTCTGCCTTTGCACCAACGTAATATGCCTTGTCGTAAGTCGCTAACATTTCGGGAGTAGGTTCTCTGTTGATGAACACTACGGGAATATTTGCGGCCTTCACTTTGTCGATAATCCCCTGTGAGGACATTCGGTCAACAGGATTCACTATCAGCACATTGACATCAGACGACAAAAACTCCTCAATCTGCCCATTCTGTATATTCTGGTCATCCTGGCCGTCTGACATGCTGATTTCCGCGCCGAGTTTCTCACTCTCAGCCGTCATTGCGTTTCTGAAACGAAGCATGAACGCATCATTGAAACGGTATATGCATGAGCCTATTTTCACGCCGTCCGCAAAAGAACACGAAGCGACCGCAAGCACAAGCACTAATGCTGTAACAAAAACTTTGCGCAACAAAATCACCTCTTTCATCAATAAAAGCAAGCCCCCGCCGACAAACACAAACGGGGGCAATGATTCTTCACTTGCTTATTTCATGAACTCTTTGTAGTTCTCAGCTGTAACCGGCCTGTAGGGTATCCAGATGTATTTGCCGTCAGTGATGGTGTAGCCGATTGACTCATCCGTAACAGGCTTGTCATCTGCCGCAACGATTGCGATTTTGACTGAGGCAATACCCTGGTTGTCCGCGTCATTCAGAACTGTTCCGAGCATTTCACCCTTGCTCATTGATTCAAGCGCGGGGGCTGTAGCGTCAACTCCGACAACGGGAATATACTTTTCTGGATCGCCCAAGTTATAGCCCTCAGCCTTTAGAGCCTCGATTGCGCCGAGTGCCATATCATCATTGTTTGCGAGGAATGCTTCTATGTTGACGATACCTACGGAAGAAATGAAGCCTTCCATTTTTGCGGTTGCCTGAACTTT
>JAFSKY010000233.1 GCA_017448685.1 Synergistaceae bacterium | reverse complement strand
TACATGCGGAAATAGTTTTGCAGGGTTATTGTTGCGAGCGTCTGAGATTCCCGCCCAACCTTTACGCGTTCTTTTGCCTCGATTGCTTGGTGAAGTCCGTCTGAATACCTGCGCCCTATCATCAAACGCCCGGTGAACTCGTCAACGATTATCACTTCCCCGTCCTTGACCACGTAATCAATATCACGCTTGTAGAGCTTATGAGCCTTGAGAGCTTGAACGATTCTATGCGCCAAATCAGAATGAGCCGCATCAGAGAATAGCCCCGGCATTTTGAGGAAATCCTCGCATTTCTGGATGCCTGATTCGGTCATGCTTACGCTTTTTTCTTTTTCGTCCGTCTCATAGTCAGTGCCTTCTTTGAGATTCCTCGCGGCTGAATCGGCTTTAACGTACAATCCTGCATCATCATCGCTCGGCCCGGAAATGATGAGTGGCGTTCTTGCCTCGTCAATGAGAATCGAGTCAACCTCATCGACAATGCAGAAGTTATGACCCCTCTGCACCATCTCAGACGCTCCCAATACCATGTTGTCGCGAAGGTAATCGAACCCAAACTCGGAATTTGTGCCGTAAGTTACATCGGCCATGTACGCGGAAATTCTCTCTTCATTGGGCATGTAGGGATATATCACGCCAGCTGTGAGTCCCAAGAAGTTATAGAGCGGGGACATCCATTCAGCATCGCGCTTGGCGAGGTAATCATTCACCGTAACGAGGTGTACTCCTTCACCTTTCATCGCGTTCAGAATCACAGCGAGCGGGGCGACAAGGGTTTTGCCTTCACCTGTCTTCATCTCAGCTATACGCCCGTCATGTAGTGCCATTCCTCCGATAAGTTGAACGTCATAATGCCTGAGTCCTATTGTGCGTTCACTGGCTTCACGGACAATCGCGAACACTTCCGGGAGTATGTCATCAAGTGTGGTTGTGCCTTCCTGAACCTGTGAGCGTAATTCGCTGAAACGTGATTTGATTTCGTCATCGGACATTGCGTTAATGCCATCCGAATATGAGTTGACTATATCGACAAGGCCGGAATATTTCTGCAATGCCCTGTCATTCGGATCTAATCCGAGAAATTTTTTGATGCCGTCTAGAAACATGTTATCTCCTTTGTATATGAGGATGTGCAAAGATTATCACGAATCGAATCGCGCCACAACAAAAAAATTCCCTGCTTGCCATGCATAAGGCTTTACCACGAGAAATTTATATCATGGCCGCAATAGTCAACAGTCATTTTCCACGCTGATATAATTCACGTCATCCCATAATGTGAAAGTAGGACATACCTTGAAGACTCTCTCATACAACACAAGCTCAGACTTTGCGCGGATAATCGGCGACATAGTGAAGGAATTTGCCGGGCAGGAAAAATCTCTGCGCTTCGTGATTCCCTCAAGGAAGGACAAATATCTCTGGCCAGAAAAATCCCTCAATGACGGCGTGAATCTCTGGACGTGGCAAGAAATATACGAGGACATT
Organism: Synergistaceae bacterium; assembly: GCA_017448685.1. Taxonomy (GTDB): domain Bacteria; phylum Synergistota; class Synergistia; order Synergistales; family Aminobacteriaceae; genus JAFUXM01. The sequence continues at coordinate 12,837 of JAFSKY010000233.1, read as the reverse complement.
ATCACCGACAAGCGCAGGCGTGTTTTGTCCCCCCCTGATCATATACTCATACTGAAATCGATACTTGCGGAGGCACTCGAAGAACACAAAGACAAAATCAAATCCCTTCCCGGGCTGAAACGTTCAGGATTCTTATCTGTGCTATCAGATGACATGCGCGAACTGATGAATGAAGCCGTGAGTCCCAACAAACTCACCTCCAACACTGAGAGCGACAACCCCGCAGAATTTCTTTTGCCCGATATATATTCGCGCTACCTTGAATACCTTGAACGCTACAGCCTGCTGGACAGCGCACAAGTTTACACGGCGGCATATGAGGAAATCCACAACAATCAGGAATGGGGAAAAGGACTCGTGATTGTGTTTGCGGGATTCATGTCGTTCAATCATGGCCAGCTCGAACTAGTGAAGGCAATTCATGACAGATGCCGGGACGTTAGAATCCTCAAGCCTGAACCGCACATGAAAGACTTTCACGACTCATGCGTCCAGATTCGCGAGGAATATCGCATTATAGCCGATGAGACTCCCGCGCAAGAATCATCCGGGCATATAGTCGAAATCTCATCAGCTGAACCCGGCCTTGAATCGGAAATCATAGCGAGGACTCTTGCGTTGTGGTCTGCTGGTGAATGGAACGCTGGCGGGGAATTTCCCGGATTCGGTGCAATCGGACTCATGATTGACGAGGGCAGGCAGGAAGCCTTCACGGATTCATTCACGCGCTACGGAATCCCGTATAACCTCATGGAAGGCATAACGATTAACCACACATTGCCGGGGCGTGTTCTTGCGTCATTGCGCCACCTCAAGGCAAAGGATTTCCCCGCATATGATACGGCTATGCTCCTGACGCAACCATGTTTCGCGGGTTCGGAATTTCCCGTAATGAGGGCGTATAAGGCTGGGCGTTCAGGGCTTGACGCGTGGGAACAATATCTCGGTGAAAGAGTGAATGACCCTGACGAAAAACTGCATGACGTGTTTCAGCGGGCATTGAAAGCGGTTGAGGCGATAAAAGCATTCTGTGATTTCATGGACAAAGGTCATACCCCCGCAAAAATTATGACTGCGTTCAATGAGCTGCTTAACGCCCAAGGATTATGGCTTAACCGTGATGAGGATGATATAGCCCCTTACCCTGAGCTTGACGAGAGCAGGCGTATTACTGCAAGCGCAATTCAGACAGTAGGGGAGAAAGTTTTAGCACTTGATGAGCTTATGCCCGATTTGGGCAAGGTGCAGGATGAGAAAATGAGCCGTGATGATGCGTATGAATTTCTCGAAGATTGGTGCAGGAACTCCCACATACGCCCCCCCATAAAGCTCTCAGATTCCGTGAGCATATACACAGGTCAACCCCCGGTACTGTCATCATTCCCAGTGTGGATAATGACGGGAATAACCCAAAAATCATGGTCGCCGAACATCAAAAGTTCCCCCCTTCTGGGCAATGAGGAACGCGAGAAGCTCCGTGAGAATGAAGCGTATTTGCCGCGCACAAAGGAGAAGGCTGAACAGCGCGAGGCATTATTCCGCCGCCTTGTCATGACTGGCGAGAAGCTCACGATAATATCGCGCCCGTTGCTTGATGATGAGGGAAGGCCAGTAAGCGAGTCTCCGTTCATGAAGAGATTTGTTGACGACATGCACGGCTGGAAGATGGATAAAATCGACTCCGCCGGGATAAGAATCCTTCTTGGCTCTGACGGCTTCACGTTCCCAGAAATTGACGCTGGCGAAAAGATTGTGCGTTTCACCCCACGCATGAAGGCTGAATTGCGTAATGTTGGTGCGAGTGATATTCAGGAGCTTTTAGCATGTCCGTTTTTGTGGTGGCAGAAAAGGAAGGCAAAACTCTTTCAGCCTGACTCGCAACTCGTTTCAGCGTCAGAGCTTGGCAACATACTTCATGCGTTCTGGGAATCTGTGTGGAAGTCATACCGTAATGACATGGCCGCGCCGGGAAAAACGTTTGAGCGTATTGCAACATCGGAATGGGACAAGCTAGAGGCCGCTGAAGGTGTTTACGCGGAGCATTCCAGCACGTTGAAAGACCCTCGGTTATCACGCAGGCTTGAAGCGATAAAATTCCGTGCATGCAGGCTAGCAGGTACGCAGGCAGAAATCCTTGATGCTTTGCACGAGAAATACGCGCATGAAGAGATACTGCTTGAGGATGAAGCACAGATGAGTCTCAGCACTGAGGGAGTACAGTTTTCGGGGCAATGCGACAGGATAGAGATTTTGCGAGGCCGTGACGGGAGTCGATTTGCGTTCATTGCCGACTACAAAGAGGGCAGGAAGGGCAGTAAGAGCTACGATGACGGAATGAAGAAGATTGAGTCTCGCACGTGGAACACGGAACAGATTGCGGCGTTCAAATACGGATTGCAACTCTCAATGTATGCGGCCATGTTCGCGGAGAGTCATGATTGCGATTTGTCTGGAGTGTACATACTTGGCCATGAGGATGGGAAAATTTTCGGGACGTTCACGGATGATGTATCAGAGATTTTTGCTGAACATTTCCCGTATGATGACAAGGGCAAACTCATAGCACCAAGCAAGGACATTCCCGGGCGAATCAGTGAAGGGAAATACGCTATGCAATGTGCTGTGAGAATATTGGATGCTGGAGAATTTGCGCCGGAATATGACGCTTCAATGTGCCGTAATTGCCGGATAAAGAGTTTGTGCAGGAAGGGTGAATTTAAGGGAGATTTTGCTGATTCAGATTCTGACGGTGATGAATGATTGAATGAATAGCGGTTAGGGGCTGTATCTTTTGTTGACCCCTAGCCACTACTCACTACTCACTACCCACTAGCCACTAGTTTTTACACTTCTTCCAATGCGCTCGTAAGGTTATAACCTGCGTCCCTGATGAGTATATCCTTCCTGAAAAGCTCCATGTCATATTTCACCATACGCTTCACAAGCTCAGGGAACGTTACTTTGCGTTTCCACCCCAAAACCCTCTCAGCCTTTGACGGATCGCCAAGCAACAAATCAACCTCAGTAGGCCGGAAATAACGCGGGTCAACCTCAATCACAATTTGCCCTGTTTCAGAGTTTATGCCTTTCTCATTGAGTCCATCACCGCGCCACTCGATATTTATTCCCGCCTCACGAAATGCAAGCTCTGCGAACTCACGCACCGAATGAGTCTCACCTGTGGCAATCACGAAATCTTCAGGCTTCTCCTGCTGTAATATCAGCCACATTGCCCGGACGTAATCTTCAGAGTGTCCCCAATCGCGTTTAGAGTTGAGGTTGCCGAGATATGTCTTATCCTGAAGCCCTAAAGCGATTCTTGCGGCGGCTCGTGTGATTTTCCGGGTAACAAACGTTTCTCCGCGTAATTCTGACTCATGGTTGAAGAGTATTCCATTGCAGGCGAAAATGTTATAGGCCTCGCGGTAATTGACGGTTATCCAGTAGGCATATAATTTCGCGGCGGCATAAGGGCTACGGGGGTAAAAGGGAGTTGTTTCTTTCTGAGGTGTTTCACGGACTTTTCCATAAAGCTCACTCGTTGATGCCTGATAGAATTTCGTATGACCCTCAAGCCCCAAGATTCTTATCGCCTCAAGTAGTCTCAATGTTCCGATTCCGTCAGAGTCAGCTGTGTATTCAGGTGTCTCGAATGAAACGCTTACATGACTTTGCGCGGCTAGGTTGTAGATCTCATCAGGCTGAATCATCTGCACCATGTGTATCAGGTTTGAAGAGTCTGTGAGGTCTCCGTAATGCAGGAAGAATTTATGCCCTTCCTCGTGTAAATCCTTGTAGAACTCATCAATCCTCGCAGTGTTGAAGATTGAGCTTCTCCGTTTGAGGCCGTGAACCTCATAGCCTTTTTTGAGCAGGAATGAAGTCAGATATGCTCCGTCCTGCCCTGTTACGCCAGTGATAAGTGCTTTCTTCATGCATCATTCTCCTTCAAGTGTCCAAGCTGCATTTGCTATCATAAAGCCGGGTTTCTTCATTGTCCTGTAAGGCGAGGCACTGTTAAGATGAGGCTCAAGGTTGAATGACACAGACGGAGTACCCTTTTTGCCGGGCTGTATTATCCAGTTCATATTGTTCATGACTACGGACAAATCTAATCTCTTCTGCCCCATATTGAGCGACTCAAGAGGTATTCTCGCTCTCAGCTTTACACGGCCTTCAAGTGTTGGGATTTCTTCGGGTGTGTCTACTTGGTCAGCTTGATATGTCCTGTAGAGCAATGTTCCTTCCTGACTGAAGAGGCTGTAACCTACTCCGAGTTCGTGCTTTGGATTTTTCACGATGCCTTCAATTTCAACGTACAATTCATCATCCGGCTTCACTGAGGCGAGGTTGATTTCTCCGTCAGCGTTATACAATCCAAATCTGAGCGGCGTGAAATAGTCATTGGCGAAATCATTACCGGTGTTCTTCCATTCCGCGTCAGTTGTCTGTAGCTGGGACATGTTCATGTATTTCTGGACTCCCTCGTTCACATCTGGCGTATCAAGAATCATTCTGCCCTGGTCGAGGCAAATTACCCTGTTACAGAGTTGCATAACCGCTCCCATGTTATGACTGACGAAAAGAATCGTGCGTCCTTCCTTGTGGCTGATTTCGTCCATTTTGCCCATGCATTTCTTCTGGAACTCCATATCACCGACAGCAAGAACTTCATCGATAATCAGAATCTCCGAGTTCAAATGCGCGGCAATCGCAAATGCAAGACGCACATACATTCCCGATGAGTAACGCTTTACCGGCGTGTCAAGGAACTTTTCGACCCCGGCGAAGTCTACAATGTCATCAAAGTTACGGCGTATCTCGCGTGTCTTCATTCCGAGAATGGCGGCGTTGAGGTAGATATTCTCGCGACCTGAAAGATCTGGATGGAAGCCAGTCCCTACTTCAAGGAGGCTAGAGACTCTGCCCTTGATGGAAATTTTGCCTTCTGTGGGGTCAGTTATGCGGCTCAATACTTTGAGGAGGGTTGATTTGCCTGCTCCGTTGTGGCCGACAATGGCGAGCCTTTCACCCTGCTCAACGTTGAATGTGAGGTTGCGCAACGCCCAGAAATCTTCAGCATCTTGTGGCCTTGAACGTTCCGCAAAAGGATGCTTGATTCTTCTCACGGCGCGGGCAACAAGATTACCGAGAACGTCATATAGTCTGTCATTTGTCTTGTGCCTGATGACATATCTTTTTCCCAAATTCTCAACTTTAAGCGCAAGCATGTTGTTCCCTCCCTCCTAAATGTAGTCTGCAAATGTGCGTTCCGTTTTCCTGAAGTACTTTAACCCTGCCCAGAAAATTAGTACCGCCACAACTAGCGATATTACGAAGCCGGGGAAGTAAAGCGGTGTTCCCTGTATGCACCATCTGAAGCCGTCAATGACTCCGACCATAGGATTCAGACTGTACAGAAGCCGCCATCTGTCCGGGATAACCGAGCTTGAGAATCCAACAGGAGAGACATACAGCCCAAACTGCACCATGAAGGGCATTATGTGCCGGAAATCCCTATACCTTACGCCGATTGCCGAGAAAAGATAGCCGACTCCTAGTGCTGTAACAGTTACAGGGATGAAAAATACGGGGATAAGTAGCATTCTCGCAGAAGGGGCGAACCTGTATATCACCATGAGGATACACAGAAGTGCGAACGATATTGCGAAGTCAACAGCACTCACGAGAACTGATGATGTTGGCAGAATTAGACGGGGGAAATATATCTTGCTTATCATGCTTGAAGCCCTGATGAATGACTCTGAGCTACTCGACATTGAGTTAGCGAAATACTGCCAGGGCAATAACGCAGAGAATACCATTATGGGATATGGGACTCCATCGCTGGGAAGTTTGGCCACACGCCCGAATATGACCGTGAATATCACCATGCTCAGAAGCGGACGTATAACGCTCCATGCCACGCCGATAACCGTTTGCTTGTACCTCACGAGAATATCGCGCAAGGCCATGAACACGAATAATTCACGGAATTGCACAAGCTCAAACAGAAAATCGGATGTTGTTTTGTTTGGCTCAATGATGAGATCAAATTCCCCAAGTTTAGCGGGGGTGAGCCATTTCTTGAGAAGACTGCGCCACATAAAATTTTATTCCTCCTTTACATTTTCACCCTCTGTCAGAAGGGCTATCATTTCGTCATCAAAATTCATCATCGCGCATGAAAGTGCATTCATTCCGTTTCTGTCCATCATGCTAACGTCTGCACCATGCCTCACCAGAAGCCTCACGCTGTCTAATTGCGCCTCACGTTTCAATGCCGTGTACACTACCGCAAGCATGAACCATTCACTCCAACCTTCAGCCCTGAATGCCCCAGTTCTAACGAGTGCCGAGAACAAAAAGCCGGGTGTCCTGTCCTTACCCGCAACTGTCCATATAAGCGCGGTCATTCCGTCATTGTCCTGTGCGTTGACGTTTGCGCCATACTCGATTAGAGCCTCAGAGATTCCCGGCTCAGCTCCAACATCAAGCGCGGCAAGCATAAGAGGAGTCCTGCCTTCCCTGTCAGGCAAATTCGGGTCAGCTCCATGCGCAAGAATAGTCCGCAATATCTCTTCACCCGTCAGCACAGCATACACGAGTGCGGAACGCCCTGTTGCATCGCGGAAATCTGGGTTTGCTCCGTGCGCTAGAAGTATCTCGGCTATGTCGGGGCGATTCATGGTTACTGACACATTGAGGGCGGTTGTTATGGCATTTTCGCCAAGCTCGAACACTTCATTGACATCTGCACCATTTGACGCTAGGAACTCTACCATTTCAGCGTTGATTTCTCTGTCGCCCGTGAATATCGCCGCGGCAAGGGGGCTTTGCTCACCTTCACACAGCCTGTTTATGTCAGCTCCGTTCTCCAGTATCAAGCGCACAAAGTCAATATTCCCTGTCTTTATCGCTATTATCATGGCCTCGTCATAATCAGCTCCTGCCTTCATGAGGGCGGCTATTATGTCGGGATGTATGCTTCTGGGATGCTTGGCGGAATTGTCCTCTGTCATATGCATTAAAACGGCGTAAGTTAGGGCTGTATATCCTGCTTCTGATTTCTGATTCACGTCAGCCCCCAACTGTATCAGCCATTTCACGACTTTGGGCTTGTCGGCTGTTACGGCGAAAAGCAAAGGGTTACGGCTGTTTTTGTCGGAGGCGTTCACGTCAGCTCCGCAATCAATGAGCATTTTCAGCAGCTTCTTTTTCCCTCTCACAACTGCGGCGATAAATCCATCTCCGCTATCAGCACCACGCTCAATTAATACTCTTACGGCATCAACGTTCTCTTCCATTACCGCGACAAAAAGCGGCGGCACTTTTGCCCCATGCATGTAGGCGGGCTTGCGGACATCAGCACCAGAATCAAGCGCGGCTTCAATCTCTTCACGATTCCCAATTGCGCACAACCTCAAAAATTCCTTCTGTGTCATTAAGCGTTTATCACCTCTCTGTTTTTTCATGCGCCTCATTCACTATATCATTTACATCAAAATATGCGTCATTACCTCCGCGCCCGACATAACACAAAAACTCTATGTTCCCTTCAGCCCCTCGAACAGGCGAATATGTCAGACCTTTCACCGTGAAATTCGTTTTGTCGTGAATGAATTGCAGTATACCTTCTATCACTTCAACATGCACAGATTTATCCCTCACAACGCCGCGTGAAATCCTCCCACGCCCTGCCTCAAATTGCGGCTTGATGAGAATCACAGCTCCCTCACTCGCAACATCATCAAGCACAGGGAGTATCAGCCGTAATGATATGAATGAAACATCACACCCCGCAAACTGTATTTCTTCCGGGAAATCTGAACGCGTAAGATTCCGGGCGTTTGTCCTGTCCATCACAACAACACGCGAATCACTCGCCAGCCTCCATATCAATTGGCCGTAACCGACATCAACAGCGTAGACTTTTCGCGCACCATGATGAAGCATTACGTCCGTGAAGCCTCCTGTTGACGCTCCGAAATCCGCACATGTCTTGTCCCTAACGTCAATTCCGAAAACCTCAAACGCTCGGAGCAATTTATACGCTCCACGCCCCGCCCATTTCGGAATCTCATCGAGGGTTATTGCGTCTTCACGTGTGAACATTGCGCCCGCCTTCGTGATTGTCTGACCGTTCACCCTCACTTTTCCGGCCATAATTAAAGCCTGAGCGCGGCTTCGTGTTTCAGTAAGTCCGAGTTCAGGCAATAATTTGTCTAAACGCTCTTTATTCTTCATTCTTCATGTAACATGCTATGACATTCTCCGCTGTGAGGCCGTATAATTCGCGTTGTTCGGATTGTGTTGCGTGTTTGACACAGACATCAGGCACTCCAAAACGCATTAAGCGCACATTATACCCTCCCTCAGCTATCACAGCTCCAACAGCCTCGCCAATTCCCCCGGCAATGTAATTCTCCTCAAGCGTTGCTACAGCCCTGTAACGCCTCAATATTTCGCGCAGAATATCCATATCCAGTGGCTTAACCCTCAGAACGTCATACACTGCTGGAACATTAATCCCCTTACGCCCGGCCATGTCCCTAATGTCAAGCATAGTACTTACGCTCGCACCATGTCCCAATAACGCCCATTCTGCCCCATCATGAATCATGGCTATACCCTCATCACGAGCATCAACGCTAAGTTTTTTGGGAGGGATTTTCCCGCGTGGGTAACGTATCAGCGTAGGGCCTTCACGCTTTGAGGCTTTTAGCATGGCATGACGCAATGAGTCTTCATCGCAGGGAGCGTAAATTTCGAGGTTAGGCACTGGCCTTCCCCACGGAATATCTAGCATGCCTTGATGTGTATCACCGTCAGAGCCTGACAGACCAGCACGGTCAACCATAATCACGACAGGAAGATTCTGTAGCGCAATGTCATGCATTAGCTGATCCATAGCCCTCTGTAGGAATGTCGAGTATATGAACACCCAAGGACGCATTCCACCCGCCGCAAGTCCTGCCGCCATTGTGAGCATGTGAGACTCAGCTATGCCAACGTCAAAGAACCTTCGCGGAAATGTCCGGGAAAAATTCTCCAGCTTTACGCCTGTTGACATGGCCGCAGTGAAGCAGACTATTCTGTCATCCCTCATGGCTAATTCCTCAGCTATTGCAGAGGCTGACTCGCTCCATGTTTTTGCTTTTGCCTCGCCAGCCGGGGAAACTTGGTGATATTTCGTTGGATTGGATTCGGCTTCGGGAAGTCCTTTACCTTTCACCGTGTTGAAGTGGAGTATTACGGGCTTGTAGTAGTTTTTGGCTAGCTCAAGAATCTTTACCGCGTTGGTTATGTCATGGCCGTCAAAAGGTCCCCAGTAGTTTATGCCGATTTGGTCGAAAATATTACGTGGCTTGACTATCATCTTGAGCATATCTCGACAACGTTCAAACCTTCCCGCCCATTTCGGCCCTAGTACTCTACGCGCAAAATTCTTCCCCCTGCGATAAAACGTATTGGCCGATAATCCCGCGAGCATGTTCGAGAACCCTCCGACACGGCTTGAGATTGAGTGCTTGTTGTCGTTTAGGATGATGATTAGCCGAGTCTGAGTCTCCTGGACGTAATTCAATGCCTCAAACGCCAGTCCGTTAATCAATGACGCATCCCCGATAAAGGCTATAACGCTACGTTTTTCGCCGAGCAAATCACGCGCCTTTGCATATCCCAATGCCGCAGATATTGATGTGCTACTGTGGCCTGTGTTGAAATGGTCAGCTGGTGATTCGCTCCTTCGTGGAAAACCTGATATTCCGTCCTTCATCCTGAGTGTGTCAAAGCGGTCGAATCTGTCTGTGAGAATCTTGTAGGGGTAAGATTGATGTCCAACGTCAAATATAATCCTGTCATTGAATGGGTCAAACACACGTAGCATTGCTATAGTAAGCTCAACGACTCCAAGTGATGAGCCTAAATGCCCGCCATTTTTCCGCACCGTGTCTACAATAACTGCCCTCACCTCATCAGCAAGCAAGGGCAGCTTCTCATCATCTACGCGCATAAAATCTTCATGGGTGAAACCAGGCTTCAGCAGCTCCATATCAGCCGCCCTCCCTTTTCATGATAATACGCCCCCCCGTGTATCACGCCTCACCCAGTCGGGTAATCACTCAAACCGCCGGAACTCATACGCCGCAAACTGTGCAATAAGTTGCAACGATGCAAGCTGTGAACGGTCAAGCGCGATTCTTCCCTCACTCCCAGCACCAAGAACTATTATCCCGGCAAGCGAATTGTCATCGCACACAGGGAATATGTATCTTGCTCCGCCCTCTTTCAGCAGATTCTTCCACGGACAGCCAGCAAGCCCCCATGACTTGAATATATCATCAGGTGTTTTCTCGGCGAGGTCATAGACGCTCCCGGAGATTTTCGCGGATTGGACTTTTCCTTCAGGGGAGGGGAGTAATGTCGGGTCAACATCGGCGCGGATATGTCCACTGCGATGTTCTGAGAGAGTGTAGCCTTTGCGAGGGGCATTCCATGAGGCAAGCACACAGTTAGGCATTCTCGATTGTTCCAAGAATATATCAACAAGCAATGAGAAGAAGCGTTCTTTATCGCCAGCTCCGCGCAAAACTTTCAGCACGTTCGAGAGTGAAAGCACCGTAAATTCCCCGGCGGAAATATTTGCTTCAGCCCGCATTGACTGCACACGGAGATTGTTTATCGCAATCGCCCTAACAGCGAGACTCCCTAACAGTTCGAGGAAGTTCATCGTCTGTTCATCCGGGAGGTTATCCCACTGCATGAGGCAGAACAGCCTGCATTCACCTTCAGCAACAGGCAAAACGACTTCAACGGGGGAATCATTCTTCACCACAACGGGCGCAGGCGGCAATATCTGAGCGGCGTATATTCCTTTGCGTTCTGGAATGCTGTCAGCTTTTCCGTTGAACACAGTCAGGTAGCTTCCCTCATCCTTGAGAATTGCGGCTGATTTCGGGAAAAGGCTCTCCTGAATCACATCTGCGAGGAACGATGCGAAATACTGAAGTGGCATAGGCTCGAAAATTGAAGCGAGTGTGTTTTTTGTGGCAAGAATCATGTAGGACAAACGCGATAACTTTTTCTCCGCGTCAGAAATCCTCCTTGACGACTCCCACAAACGAACGAGTCCCGCGTAAGGTTCAAGGCTCTTCATGAGGGCTTCAGGGTTCGAGGGCTTCTCCGTCAGCAGTATGAATATCTCCCAATGAAAGCCACGGATTCGTATTATGCCCGGCCATGTCTTAGAGCCTTCTGCATATTCGAGGCTGTACGCTTCCTTTGCGGGAGTCTGAGTGAAGAGTCCGGCTGTCTCGTCATTGAGTGTAAGCGATGAAGGAACGACCCCGGCAGCGTCAATCACGTTGAGGACTCCGGGAGTCCCTGCCTCAGCAATTACAGCCTTAACGCCTTCCCCCGCGAGAAAATCAGCGAGAACTTTCACAGCACCTCCGCTAATGAGAAAGTCTATGCGGTTGTACAGTTCATTAATATTTTCTGGCATGTTATTGCCTCCTGAAAATTTTTCGGTGGGATTATTTTATCGCTTTTTGCCTTCAAAATCGTATAATATTAGGCTGATTATCCCATAATCTATTTTGCATCATTGAATAAACTCAAAGCGAAGGGCTGGCGTTGTACACATAATGATTGAGCTGCACCGTCTTAACGGCGAGGCGTTCCTCCTCAACTCAGACATGATTGAAACGATTGACGTAACGCCGGATACTGTTCTGCGCCTTCTGAACGGACACAGATATGTTGTGCGCGAAAAAGTGAAGGACGTATACAGGAAGATAATAGCCTTCAGGAAATCAGCGGGGTATACCTGCATAATCGCGAACACTGCGGACGAATCATAAAACGGCAGAGGTGCATATACATTGGATTTAACAAGTCTTATCGGATTTCTTGCGACATGGATTCTTGTCATTGCGTCAATGGCTTCAGGTGGCAACATAGGCGCATATTTCGATGTTCCTTCCCTAATGATCACAATAGGAGGCGCAATCGGCGCAACAATAATCTCCAATCCCGGCGACAGGCTCAAAGCTATAGGTGGATGCATGAAGAATGTATTTACGTTCAAAGAGCCTGACCTTGTCGGAATGGTGCAAATGATTGTGAGCTTTGCGGAAAAGGCAAGGCGTGAGGGACTCTTGTCGCTTGAAGCTGACGTTGCAGAGGTTGAGAGCGATTTCATGCGCAAGGCAATACAGCTTGTAGTTGACGGAACAGACCCGGAATTAGTGCGGGCAATACTTGACACTGAGATAGGAAACTTTGAGGACAGGCACAGTGCCAACAAAGCGGTGTTCGATAACTTAACAGAGTTTGCGCCGTCATTCGGGATGATAGGAACGCTCATAGGACTCATAGCCATGTTGGGAAACTTGCAGGACGTTAACGCCCTCGGTCCCGGAATGGCAGTTGCCCTCATCACAACAATGTACGGCTCAATGATGGCAAACATGTTCGGCTCACCCGTCAGCAAAAAGCTCGCAGCTCGTTCCGCCCAAGAAGTGAAATCAATGGAACTCATGGTTGAGGGCATACTTGCAATACAGGCAGGCGAGAACCCTCGAATCGTTGAGGAGAAGCTGAAAGTGTATCTTCCTCCTGCAATGCGTGAGGCGTTCAATCAGGAGGAGGGCTAAATCATGGCCAGGCAGAAAAAACCTGAAGAGCCAGGACTCTCAGCACCATTCTACATGGGTACATATGGCGACATGGTTACGCTCATATTGTGCTTCTTCATACTGCTGTTCGCAATGTCATCAATTGACGCGCAGAAATTCCAGAAGGCTCTATTGTCGTTGCGTGGGTCATTGGGAG
>JAFSKY010000232.1 GCA_017448685.1 Synergistaceae bacterium | reverse complement strand
TTGTCGAACGGCGCAATCTGTATCGAGCGGCTTTCAGGGATTGTAACGTTCGCGAGGTTCTTTATCGGCGTTGGCGTTCCGTAATAGTCAACCTTTATGTCGCTGACGAGTCCGGGGTGCGCCCTGCCTGTGCGTATTGAGAGAAATTCGTTCTGCAAAAACATTACGGCCTTATCCATGTTGGCGCGGAGTTCAGCAAGTACATCTTTCGGCATTTGCGCTCAATCCTCCTTTACGGTTGTTCCTATGTTGCTGCCCTCAATGATATTCTTCTCCCATCCCGGTGTCTGAACGCTCATTACCCACAAGGGAATACGGCTCTCACGGCAAAGGGCAAAAGCAGCCGTATCCATGACAGCAAGATTACGCCTGATAGCCTCGCTGTATGTCAGCTCCGGGAAAAACACTGCGTCCGGGAATTTGTTGGGGTCGCGGTCATATATGCCGTCAACTTTCGTCCCTTTCACAATGCAGTCAAGACCTAACTCGGCGGCTCTCAAAGCGGCGGCTGTGTCTGTCGAGAAAAATGGGTGTCCTGTTCCGGCGGCGAAAAACACGACATTTCCGGCCTTCAGGTAATCCCGTGCAAGCTCGCGCCTGTACAATTCAGCGATGGGGGGCATTCCTACAGCGGATAACACTTTTGCGGGGACATTGAGATTTTCGAGGGCGGATTTCACTGCGAGGGCATTCATCACTGTACCTAACATGCCGATACCGTCAAGGCTGACGCGGTCAAACCCAAGCTCTTGCGCGTCCCTTCCTCTGAGCATGTTCCCGCCACCTATAACGAGTGAAAGCTCAACGCCTGCGTTCCGTATATCGGCTAATTTCCCGGCGAAATCCTGAACAACCCGGAAATCTATTCCCGTATGATTCTCGCCAGCTAAAACCTCGCCTGAAAGTTTCAGAAGTATGCGCTTGTATTTGGGCATAAATTATCGCCTCCCTTTTATGACAAAATCCCCGGCGCAGAATCTTTCATTCACACCGGGGATTTTCAGCTTTCAGTTACTCGCCTATTGCGAAACGCTCAAAACGCCTCACAGTAATTTTTGTGCCGAGCTTTTTCCCGGCTTCCGCGATAACGTCCTTAACCTTTTTGTCTGTATCACGGATATATTCCTGTTCAAGAAGGCATACTGTTTCATAGTATTTCCTGAGTTTACCCGGAATGATGAACTCAATCTTTTTCTCCGGCTTCCCCTCATCAATAAGCTGCTGACGGTAAACTGCTTTTTCGCGCTCTAACACGTCTTCAGGCACATCATCAGGAACGAGATATGCAGGGGCGGCGGCGGCAATCTGCATACAAATCTCATGTCCGAGTTCAGCAAACTCATCTTTCGTGAGGGCTGATTTATCCTCCGCATCAAGCTCAAGCAACGCTCCTACCTTGTAATTGCTGTGAATGTAGCAGAAGGCTCTACCGTTTGAAGCGTCATAACGGGCAAAACGTTTAAGCACGATATTTTCGCCGAGTTTGGCTATTATTGCCGTAACGAGGTCATTCACCGTTCCGCCTGACTCGTGTGCGCTGGCAAGGAGTGAGGGTACATCGTCAAATGATTTTGCGGCGAGGTGGGTTACAATTTTGTTGCCCAGTCCGTTGAACTCGTCTGTTTTGGCGACAAAATCCGTCTCACTGTTCAGCTCAATCATCACGCCTAATTTGCCGTCATCGCTCACAATATGGAAGATTCTTCCGTCAGCGGCTGTGCGTTCAGCTTTCTTCGCGGCTTTTGCGAGTCCTTTTTCGCGCAGGTAGTCTATAGCTTTCTCCATGTCGCCATTTGTTTCGGCGAGGGCTTTTTTGCAGTCCATCATCCCGGAGCCTGTACGCTCGCGGAGTTCTTTCACTTTTGCGGCTGTAATTTCTGCCATTGTCGTATTAGTCCTCTCTGGTTTCGTCGTCGATATTGCCCTCGTATTTCTCGTAGAGCCTTTCACTTTCGGTGATAAATTCCTCGTTGCTGACCGCTTCAGGTTCGCTGAGTTCCTGCACGGGGATAATTACAGCGTCTTCACCCTGCCTGCCCTCGATTACAGCATTTGCCATCAGTCCTGTGATGAGCTTGATTGCCCTGATAGCGTCATCATTGCCGGGTATGGGGTAATCGATGACTTCGGGGTCGCAGTTTGTATCAACGATTGAGACGACCGGGATATGAAGTTTGCGAGCCTCAGCAATTGCGTTTTCCTCGCGGCGTGGGTCAATGAGGAATATTGCATCAGGGGTTGCGGCCATGTTCGCGATTCCGCCGAGATATTTCTCAAGTTTGAGCTGCTCTTTCTTGAGGGCGGCTATTTCCTTCTTGGTGAACTCCTCCCACGTTCCTTCCTCATCGTAACGCCTAAGCTCAAGCATACGTGATATGCGTCTGCGAATTGTCGGGAAGTTGGTCATGAGTCCGCCGAGCCATCTCTGATTGATGTAGTACTGCCCGCACCTTGTCGCCTCATCGCGGATTGTGTCCTGAGCCTGTCTTTTCGTGCCGACAAAAAGCACATGGCCTCCTGTTGCGGCTGTTTCGCGTATGAAGTCATATGCGCGGTCAAGACCTTTCACTGTTTTCTGAAGGTCGATGATGTAGACTCCGTTGCGCTCTGTGAAAATGTAGGGCTTCATTTTGGGGTTCCAGCGGCGTGTTTGATGTCCGAAGTGGACTCCGCATTCGAGCAGCTGTTTCATGCTTGCTACTGCCATAAAGAATAATACCTCCTAAAGGTTAAAGTCTTGCGCTCAAACTCAATCATGCAAAGTAACATGACACCTTTAAAGTTAACATGAGCGTGTGAGATTTGAAACGCAGGTTAGTATATCACGCCGGGAAAAAAATTTTTGTGTGTCAAGAGGTGAATATTTTGCTGTGAAAAGTTAAGTGATGGGGAAAAAAAACAGCCCCCTAATTTTCAGGAGGCCATCGAAAATTTTTACGCCATAATCGTTATGAGAGACATATCTTTACCGCTAGCTTCGACTTTGCGATTCCAATGTCCTAATTCGACTTCAGGAATATATGAATGCGCGGGCATGTCTATATCAATCGGGAGGTTCACATCATAGTCTTCAATGAAGCTGTATTTGCCTCTTAGCACGTAAGTTACTTCAATCTGATTGCAGAAGGTCTTTCCTCCTGTGCAGACGTAGAAGCCGTGATTTTGGCCGTGAAGGTGAACTAATTGATGGGTGCGGTTTATTTTGCGGAGTGCTTCAGGGATTTTCACACACAAATCAGGATAATTCATGCCGTGAAACTCAAACACTATTTGCCCAAACTGCGCAAGAGTCTCAGGCTTCACCGCCTCAAGGAAGCCCCATTCAGCCCCTTCAACATCCATCTTCAGAATCATGTTACGCTTCCCTTCATGGCCGTTTGACGCTATGAGTTCCTCAAGGGATTTCAATCTGTCATCCTGAGTCATTCCGTCCGCAATTCCGAGCTTTGACCAGTGAAAGCGCGGGTTATTTTCCGGGAGACCGTCTATTGTGTGATCATACATGTACACATCGTAGCCACGCGAAGCCATATCCTTATCCCATGACACATCGCTCGCAATCCCGAATGAGTATGCAATTCCCCCGCCTAAATCATCAAGCATAATATATCCGCCGTCATTGTCGCGTCCGATTCTCACAAGCCCAAAGCCCTCAGCTTTTTCGACCTGCAATAACTCTTGAAGCTCATCGTAGTATTCTGGCGAGGTGATGAAGTCATATCTCTTCACATTCTCATGAACCTTAAGGGTATTCCTTATCGGCATAGCGTAGAGCATGAGAAGAGCTGCCCTGAGATATTTTCCGTCCCTGTAATAGCCCCCTGCAATATCTCTGAGAATGATATTGTCGCCCGCTATTTTTTTGCCTACAGCCTTGGCGATTTCCTTCAGCATGTCCCCGCCTCCCAGCAAACACACAACAAAAACGCCCTCACATCATAACGACATGAGAGCGGGAATTTTCCTGTTATGTTGTCAGGCGTTAAGGGATAATTATGGCTTGTGGCTTGTGGCTTGTGGCTTGTGGCTTGTGGCTTGTGGCTTGTGGCTTGTGGCTTGTGGCTTGATTATAGCCGCCTAATTTCACTTTGTCTACACTCCTTATGCTGAATTTACGCGATT
>JAFSKY010000231.1 GCA_017448685.1 Synergistaceae bacterium | reverse complement strand
ATTCCGAAGAATATCCAGAAAAACGGCGCAAGTAACGGTGTAGGATCAATGCCCCTGTATTTCGGGGAGGAATAAAGCTCCGTCAGAATGTTATACGGCCTGACCATATCGCCGTTGTTCAGGAGCGAAGGCGGCTCCTCATCCGGCGCAGGGTCTGAGAGTACAAGCTCAATGTCCGTGCTTATGGCCTCGATTTTGGCGCGTATCTCTTCCGCTTTGTCTGACGGCATCCAAAAACGCGTGAACATGGCCGAGTCCGTCTCATCGCTCATGGCTGTTCCGTTGTAGCGGGCTGATAGGCTGTTGTAGTAGTCTGAGAGCTTCTGCACTATTGGAACATTCTCCTGCGCAAGCTCTGACATTTTCGCGGCAAGCTCATTCTCTTTTGCCTCAAGTGCTGAGACTGCTCCAGCGTATTTCTCTTTTTCCTCATCAGCTGTAGCCTTAAACGCTGAAGGGACATCGATAACTGAGAGTCCGTTCTTGGCGCAAACATCGCGGATTTCTTCCTCAATTGCACGGGAATATATCAACGCAACGTATATATCCTGCGTTTTCTCGTCATAAGGAGCTATAACAAGCTCTGAGTCCTGTGCGAACTTCGAGAAATCTCCCAATGCCGCCTTGAACTTACTGACATTCACGGGCTTCAACGTTCCAACGAGGCCGGTTAATGTCTTTGTGCCTTCCGTTATGGCTTCGAGGGGGTACGGGAAAAATTCCAGCGAGGACAGAGTAATGATGTTCTGCCTTGCCTCTGAGAGCTTCTGCCTGACTTCAGCCGTCTCACGTTCTAATGCGCGTGTATTGTCGCAAATCGCCTTGAGATCTGTGCGTGATGCAAGCTCCCCAAGTTCAGACATGGTAACTTCAGGACGCTCACCCAACATTCTGTCGAGAGCCGGAACGGGGTCAACATAATGGGGCGTTAGAGTCCTGGTTAGGTAGCGAACATCGGACAGTTTTTCGTCAATGTCGGAAATAAGAGTCTCGGTGCAGGAGGGACGCGGATGGTTTTCCTCATCGGATGAGATTATCTGACATGCTCCCGTTTCCTGAATCGCCGCCGCAATCTGCTCATGAACGGATTTGTGATAATACAGTTCTGCCTTCTTAAGCCTGGCTACTCCCATATTTTTTCATCACCTCTTCCATTATGAATGAAGCAGCTGCCGGGATTTTGTCCTTGTGTTTTGCGTAGAAAGCCTTGGCATCTGATTCGCGCTTTGACAATACCGACTTGGCTTTTGCTTCCGCAGCCTCTTCAGCCCTGCGAATCTTGTCGCGGTACTGCCTTGCTGCTGACTGCCTAGCGTCCTTGAGGGAATTTTCCGCATCAGCCGTTGCCCGGTTGAGTTTTTTCGCGGCATCCTCTTTGGCTTTCTGCACAGCGGCGGCCGCTTGGGACTCAGCGGTCTTTATCTCAGCTATTGTAGGGTTGTCCGCCATTGTAAAAGCTCACCTCCAGTCTGAGTGAAAATATATTGAGTTGTGTGAAACAGTCTGAACGGAAGTAAATTATACCCAAAAAAGTTTTGCGTTCAATCCAGAAAACCAACGGGGCATAATAATTACCTCATGTACGAAAATTCATATTGAGGGAGGCAGGTTGAGTTTTGATTCTTGCACATGAGGAAGGCTGTTTAATCGGCCATGAAACACACACAAGGACATGCAATGCCATAATGCGCCGCAATCACATATTCTTTACATTCTATGTAATATAATCTCATAATCCATACAAACAATTTCACACACATACGGAGGTTAAACTTTGAGCAGGGAAAAAATCAGCGGCATCATTCAACGCCGTAAACCCTTCGCAAAAAATATCATTGACGCAAAAAACAGCCTCGATAAAACTCTGGAGCAATTCATACGCCTCAAAGGTATATGCGCTTCAGCACTCTCAGATGACTCACTCGCCAATGAACGCGAAACTGTCAGCGAAATCTTCAGGGGCTTCAACGCACGTCAGGCCGATGAGCTTCAAGCCGGACTCCTCAACATTCACAGGCGACTCTCACGCGACACCCTCAACATCGCCGTGATTGGACTCGCACGTCAGGGGAAATCACGCCTCCTTCAAACCATAACAGGACTCAGCTCGGATGTTATCCCCGACAGCGACAGGTCAGTTTGCACTGGAGTCCGCTCAGACATCATCAATGACCCGGAAGCCTCAGAGACTTTTGCATACGTCAGCTTCCTCAGTGAGGAGGATTTCATCGCCAACACTGTGGGGCGTTACTTCAGGGAGTTGCAGAGGCACAAGCCCGGCATCGCCATTCCTGAAACGTTGACGGAGTTTAGGCATTGCGTTTTGCCTGACAGAGACACATTCACCACAACAAATATTGAGGATGAAACGAGAATGCGCAACTATATCGGCGAGCTGAGAAAACTTCAGGCTCATTTGCTCGAATATCAGGGGTATTTGGGGACTGGGAGAAGCGCAAAGATTCCTGAGAGCGAAATACGGCGTTACGTTGTACAGAATGACGCTGAGACGGGCGAGGAATATTTCAGGCACATGGCCGTTGAGAGCGTAGAGATTCATTGCAAGTTCCCCAATGCTGAGGCGGGCGCATTGAGGCTGATTGACCTTCCCGGACTCGGTGATACGAGAATAGGCGACACTGAGAGAATGATTGCGGCATTGGCGGATCAGGTTGACCTCGTGTTTTTCGTTACTATGCCACGCAGCACGGGTGATGATGTCTTTGACCGCGACATTAACCTTTACAGCCAAGCAAGGAGGGCTTTGGGCAGGAAGCTACCTATTGAGCGTTGGTCGTTCTGGGTCATCAACCACAACACACGCGATGAGAACATAAAACAGTGCAGTGATTTCGCGCAGACTCTCAGGAACAAAGATATTCACGTTGCAAGCACAATCATAGCCGACTGCAAGAGCGAGTCTGAAGTGTCAACAAGCCTCATTGATTCCGCGCTGGCTTTCCTTGAAGCGAACATTGAGCGTAATGACAGGGAATATGCCAAGAGCTTGCAAGATTTGATGAATGACACAGTGAAGAATCTTCATGACGTTCTGACGGAGGCGAGGAATATTTTTGCCGATGAAAAGAGCTTTGAGAGGGACAGCGAGCTTTTGGACAGGCTATTTGATGTGTTGTGGGATGATTTGACTGATGGACTCGCTGAAGCTGTAGAGCCTGAGTCATTTCTGGGTAAGAAGCAGAATGAGCCTTGCACGGAATTGCGCGACCAGTTCAACAGGACATTAGAGCGTGAAGAGAAATCAGCTGATGATGGCAAACTCGACAACATTACCCCCGAAATAGTAAGGCGCATGATTCGCAGGGCAGGTAGTCCCGAAGCCGCATATACAGAGCTTATGCACCAATTGCGCACGGATTTGGGCGGGAAAATGCAGCAGGATCTTGACGAGACATTAGAGCGTGTTGTGCTGATTCCAATGAAGCAGGAACTGTGCAGAGTCCTCGCTGAAAATGGACGCTTGAGCATGAGATTCAAATCTGAGGGCGCAAAGATTCTCCCGGAAGTCATAGCGTTTATTGAGGACGGGAAAATCGACATTATGCCAACAGTTTTTGACGGCCTTCGCAAGCTCGACAACGCCGCAATAAGCTGCCAGAACAGAATACAGCCATTAATCCGCGAGGCATTGAATCTCCTTGACCCAATGAAGGAAGAATCCCGGAGAAGGCGCGCAATCTTCACAGGCACAGAAGCTATATATGCCTCACTCATTGAGATATACCGTGATACGCTTTCAACGCTCCGTGAGAATCTTGACCGCGAGGAAATATACTCTGAGCCTAACGAGTTTGCATTTTCGGCGGCAAATACATTCGTTGACGACCTCATACGGCGCGACAGGTACATATCATCCGGGACTATCAAGCTCGAATCACAATGGCGGGCGTTGTACAGATATATACGCGGGGACATATGGCCGGAAGAATTTGGGAACTCGCAAGCAAAATCTGAGGCATTCGGGAAAATTCGCGGACCTCTCTCAACGGCTCTCACTCTTTGCGACAACATGAACTTCAGTTTTTCGGGGGAGGCGTAATCCATGAACATCAATATAGCTGTAACAGGGCGCAAAAGCTCCGGCAAAACATCACTCATCGCCAGCATCTACGAGTCAGCAAGAATCGAAATGCCCGGGTATTTCTCACTGCCAGAAGCACAAGACTTTGACGCTCTCGACAAGTCATTCAGGGAACTCAAAGCAAAAGCTGAATCAACGAGGCAGGATTTCACAGTTGATTTCGCACCACGTGAGATTGAGTCATGGTCATACATATTCAGGCTCAAAGGGTCAGGCGGGAATCTGGACATGAGTTTTCAGGAGAACCCTGAAACCATAAGCGGCACTGATATTTTCATCGCGGTGATTGACGCTCCATTATTGATGGGAGGCCATGAGGATTTATCCGGCGTTAAGGAGGCGCAAGGAGTTTTCTCGCAAGCCCTTGAAGGCTCTGACAGAAATAAGCTGCTAATTGTCGTCCCGGTTAAATGCGAGGCATATACGCGTTCAGACATTAACGCCCTCACGGAAAAAATCGCGTCATCATTCAGCACTCTAACGGAGCTTTCACAGGGCAAACACAAAGGCCGTTCATCTATCGTGATTCTCCCGGTTAACACAATGGGGGGAGCGTCATTCTATGATTTCGCGAAGTCTGACGGAAAAATCACAGGCGAGATATTCAGGCGCGACAAGAACACAAATTTTTCACCCGAAAACGCCGCCCAAGTCATGAGGATTATTCTGACATTCCTAGCCTGCAATTTCACGGGATATGACAAGCTCATAGCGCAACCCCTCAAATTGAAGCCTGATGACGGGAAAATGTTTGAGATTCTCACGGGGCATGAACTGTTTGACCCTGACGCGGCAAAATCACACTCCAAGAAGCCACGCGCCTTAATGAGCTTCATCAAGGTTGCAATCATCGCGATAATCATTATTGGGTTGGCGGGTGCAGGATATTACGCCCTCAAGAAGATAGACAGCACAGCAAAAGCCGCCCTAGATGAGAACGCCAGACGTACAGAGGAAGCAATAACTGAGGCAAACGCACGGGCGGATCAGGAAATCTCAGAGGCTCAAGAAGCGTATACCCACGCAGTTTTTGAGCGCAACAAGGCAAGGGAAGAAGCAAAAATACTCCGCGAGGAAAAAGAACGCGCTGTTGAAATGGCTGGGAAATACAAGAAGCAAATTGACGACCTCAAAGCCGAGAATAAGCAACTCAAAGCTGAAGTTGAACGCCTTACGCAGAAACTCAATGACAGCATCATACGAATCCCCAATCCTTTTAAGTGAGGTGTGAAGGCAATGAACAACGAACTGTATTTTACGGTGCTTGGGCCTTCAGGCTGCGGGAAAACGACATTGCTCGCCTGCATGAACGAATATTTTTCGCGAGTAATGCCAGGTGCGTTTGAGCCGGAAAATCCTGCGACATTCAACAGACTCAGTGAGGCATACGACAAACTCAGGCATGAGGCCGAAGATGACAGCCACGAAATCATATTCAGCGGCGGCGTTGAAGGCACTGACACGGAACACCAATATCCTTTTGTCCTCAAAGGAGGTAGGCGGGACGTTCACATGAGATTCTTTGACTTCCCCGGAGGCTGGCTCAATCCTAGAGACCCGGAACAATCCGCGCATTTCTCTGACGTTTCAGCAAAGATTGCCCGTTCATCTGTCATTATCGCCGTCATAAATTCGCCGTATCTCATGCAGTACAGCGGCAAATACAAAGATTACGCCGGAATCGATGAGGCAGAATACATCATAGAGCGCAGTCTCACTCCCGACTCCGACAAGCTGATACTCCTTGTGCCTGTGAAATGTGAGAGGTACCTCGCCTCACCAAATGACGCTGACGAACTCAAAACGACCGTAAAATCATGCTTCAATCACACGATAAGCCTTGCGGGTGAAGCCTCGCCATATCACGGAAAAATCGCCGTTGCCCTTCTCCCTGTGAAAACTATGGGCAATGTAGAGCTGAGTCGCTTTGATGCTAGGGACGGGAATCCAGCGCTATTCTTCAGGAGGATAACTGACTCACCTTTCATGCCGGAATACACCGACCAGCCGTTAAGGTACGCCATGAGCTTTTTGCTTGAGGAGTACAAGAAATCGCGGGCAAAGTCAAATCTCAGCTCAATGTATGATTTCATGTTCGGGAGCGGTAATCTTGACGGCATACTTGATGACATACGCCAAGGGATTCGCGTAAACACACCGGGTGCGGAAATCATAGCGGGGCAGGAGCTTATTGGCATTCCCGGCGGTGAAGGAGATGAATAGCCGCTTCCTTTTCATGACGCGCACAAGGGATAAGGATTACAGGTTGTTTTCTGATTCTGGGGAGGCTGCCGGATATGATGACGAGCAATTTTTTTCCGGCCTCCTCAAATCCTCCGGCGTAAACGGAACGGAGAATCCTTTTGCCGTCCTCACAGAACATGACAGCGCGTTATACCTCATAGCGGGCGGGATGAAGACAGGCAGCAAAGATCGTGAAGGCCGCCCCGTTAGATTCACATTCTGCCTTGAATTTCCCAGCCACGAACAACAAAACGCCCTCAATGCTTTTTCCCTCATTGCGTCAAAATGGGATGAGGCTACCGCGTTAATGTCGTCATGCGTTGATGCTGAGTCATTCAGGCGCGGGGAAATCTCGTTTGACTGCGTGAGGTTCACGGAATGGCTTAAAGGTTCAGGCGCGGGAAATTTCCGGGTCAACATGAAAATGCCGGAACGTTTGAGTCTTTCATGGCCGAAAATCGTTGCTGTGTTCATGGCAGGGATTCTGATTGCGTCATTATGCGGGATGTTTTACGCCGGGGGAATCAGGAATGAGCTTGAAGAATCACGGAGGCGAGAAGCTGAATCAGTCGCAAAAGTTGAATCCGTCAGCGAAATCTATTACGGCCTCAAGAAAACTGCCGGGCTAATGGATGAGGCGTACAGGTACATAAGCATGATTGAAGACTCGCCGGAAAACGCTGACATTATCGCCGGGAATCTCCGCAAGTCCTCAAGAGAAGCCAGAGCTACACTTGATGATGTCGCCGGGAAAATATCAGCCTTGGGCATTCCTGGCGGCGCGGACAAATGAAAGAGGGATTGAATGTTGCCATTGTCATCAATATGGAGTGATACACTTGCGGTGTTCACAAATTCGGGATATGCATTGTTGAAGATAGAAGCTCATGTAGTATGCGCGGCTGTGCTGATAATACTATTCTGCCGTCAGCAAAACTCCTCCGACCAAACAGAAGCCCGACTAGCTTGGAGCAAACTGCTGTTCATTCAGATACTTTACTGCATAGCGGGAGTCTTTCGTGTTCTGGTTGATGTTGAAATAATCCCTCGTGCCTACATATCACAATGGCTCGTAACGGCTGGAACATTCTGGCTTTTTGGGGCTATGTGCTGGCTTGTGTTCGAGTACATTGAGCTGTATCAGAGTTCAAATCTCATGGCTTCCCGCGCAAAAAGAATGATGATCTCCCTTCCGTTTTGGTTCAACACGGCCATGATAGCAATATCAGCATTTTTCCCGGGAATGTTCGTTGATTTTTCCGGGCGCGAGATGATTCACGGGACTCTTTACCCCTTTATGATGTTTCTGAATTTCGCATACCCTGTAGCCGCCGTGATTCTGTCAGTGAGACGTAGAAGCCGTATGACTCGTTACGAGCGCGACACAGTCCCGGTGATGGCGATATACCCGGCATTCTTCATGATATGCGGGCCGCTTCAAGATATAGAGTGGCGAGTCCCGTTCCTGTGCTATGTAATCGTAATCTCTGACATATTCGTATACATATCATATGCTGATAGCCTCGTTTCAGTTGACCCACTCACGAAGATTCCCAACAGGAACGAGCTTATACGAGTCCTTGCTGAGAGAATGAAGCAAGGGGAGCTTGAGTCGCTTCACATTTTTGCGGCAGATATTGACAGGCTTGACGATGTAAACTCGCGTTACGGCAGGCAGGAAGGAGACAGAGTGCTTGTTACTGTTGCTGAGGCACTGAAAAAGTTTCAGGCTGAAGAGCATCCGTGCCAGGTGTCGAGGTATTACGGCGATGAGTTCATATTGACGGCGGATATTTCTGATGCTGACGAGAGGGAGCTTTTTGCCGAGCATATACGGAACTATGTCAGTAACGCGGCCATGACAGCGGGGCTTCCTTGTCGTGTGAGAGTGAATATAGGTTGGGCGAAATATGAGCCTTATAGCAGGACGGAGACAATCTCAGGATTGATTGAGGAGGCAGAAAAGATGATGCATGAGGAGAGAGAGTTGAGGAGGTTTAACGGGTCAAAGCGGGGAATGTGAATGAAAATCCCCCCTCATGTTTTGCGTGAAGGGGGATATTTTTTGCTATTTCTTCATGTATTCCGCGCCGACTCTCCAAGCATGAGCGATTTCTTTCCCGGCGGTGTAGTAAGTGTTTCTGAACTGGTCAAACATTATCGCGTTCAGCTTTGAAGCATCAACCTTGCCTTTGTCATCAAGCGTTTTCTCATCGGCCATGACATTAACGATTGTCCCCACGACTCTCATTTCCCCGAAGCATTCGCGGACTTCCTCAAGCCTGCATTCCATAGTTACGGGGAACTCTTCAATCACGGGCGCATCAACATGTGAGCTTTTGACGGCATGAAGCCCTGAGCGTTTAAATTTGTCGGGCATGACATTTCCGCTTGCTGTGCCGAAGAAGTCAGCTTCTTTGATGTGTGCCTCATCAGCAAGGGCAACGGTGAAGGCTTTGCGAGCCTGAATGTTTTTGAGTGTCTTGCGGTCTGGCGCGAGGTTGAGTGCTATTTTGTCCATTCCGCATATACCGCCCCAAGCTACGTTCATGACATCGATTTTTCCGTCCTCGCCATATGTCGCGACCATAAGCACAGGCATGGGAAATACTGCCGGGATTGAGCCTAAATCTTTTAGCATTGTGGTGTGAGTCTCCTTTTGATTTGTGATGATTCCATTATGGCAGGTGTGTCAAGTTTTTGCGCATGAAAAAAGACCCCCCGCCTTAAACGGAGGGCCCTATGTTTTCAGGATATATTACACGTCTGCGCCGAATTTCACGCCTTCATAGTCATCGCTGTTTGTGAGGAGGAGAACAACTGTATCAGGATGGCCGGCCTTTTTGATTTTCTCGCGGTCAAACTTCATTATGCGCTGACCCTTCTTGACCTTGTCGCCTTCCTTCACATAGTCCTCGAAGCCGTCGCCTTTCATTTCGACAGTGTCAACTCCGACATGTATCAGAACTTCCATGTCATTCTCACCCGAAATGCCTATAGCGTGTTTGCTCTCAGCTACCGATGAAATTTCGCCGTCAATGGGTGCATACACATACTCATCTTCAGGCACAATGCCAACTCCCTGACCGAGCGTCCCTGCTGCGAATGTTGGATCGGGTATATCGGTGTAGGGGATGACTTTTCCGGCTGTGCACTGTGCAATCTCGCCTGCTGATGACGTTATGACCGTGCCAAACTCAAGAGTCGCTTCAGGTGCTGAATCGGCTGCGGGTGCAGGAGCTGCCTCTGCTGGTTCATCCTCATGCCACATTACCCACGCGAGAACGAACGCAATACCGCCGGAAATCGCAAGGAGTATCGTATACTGCAAGGGCTGAGCGATTGTGAGGTAGCCGGGGATTCCTGTAACGCCATAAGCCTTTGCGCCAATCCCGGAGAATGCGCCGTAGAACGCTCCGACAGTGCCGCCAATCATACCAGCGATTATGGGCTTGAAGAAACGAAGGTTGATACCGAAAATTGCAGGCTCAGTGATTCCGAGAGCAGCTGAGATTGATGAAGGGACTGCAACAACCTTTGTGCGTGCGTTGCGAGCCTTGAAGCCTATTGCCAGACATGCACCGAACTGCGCGAAGTTTGCGGCTGAAGCTATTGGCATCCATGTATTGAGTCCGCCTTCAACCGAGAGCATTCCGGCCTCAATAACGTTGTACATGTGGTGAAGTCCCATGACGACCGTCCAAGGATAGATTGCGCCCATTACAGCAGAGCCGAGCGGGTTCTTCACGAGGATTTTTGCGCCCTCAAGCACCCATGTTTCAAGCTGTGAGAATATCGGCCCTATTACTGTGAATGTGATGAATGTTGTGAGAAGAACTGTTGTGAATGGGACAACAAACAAGTCAATCATTTCAGGCGTGTGCTTGTGAAGCCACTTCTCAATTGCGCACATCAGCCACACAGCAATGATTACCGGGATAACATGCCCCTGATAGCCGACTTTTTGAACGCTGATGATGAAATTCAGAATGTTGAAGTTCCACGCCGGAATCGTCTCAAGAGTACCGACAACCCACGCATTGACGAGGTTAGCGTGAATCATGGCAAGACCGATTACCGCGCCGAGGAATGTATTTCCGCCGAAAACGCGAGCCGCTGAAATTGCGACTATGACAGGCAGATATGCAAACGCCGTATTCGCTACCATGTCGAGGAAGTCATACCATGATGTTGAAGCGAACTCAGGGTAAACTTTGCCCATCGCCTCAACGAATCCCATCATGAGACCTGAAGCGACAATCGCGGGCAAAATAGGTACGAACACGTCGCCTATTGCCTTGAGCATTCTCTTCCAGATTGGTTGACCTGCTGCCGCCGCCGCTTTAACGTCATCCTTCGTGGCCTCTGTCATTCCCGTAACGCTGAGAAATTCCGCGTAAACCTTGTTGACCGTGCCTGTACCTATGATGAGCTGAAGCTGTCCGTTGTTCTCGAACATGCCTTTTACGCCGTCAACGTTTTCGAGCGCGCTCTTCTGGACTTTGCTGTTGTCCTTGATGACTAGGCGCAAACGTGTAGCGCAGTGGGCAGCTTGGACGATATTTTCACGTCCGCCGATGTGGGAAACGATTTCTTCCGCACATTTCCTGTAATCCAGTGCCATAATGATATTACCTCCCTGAAATTGTTAGATGAGCTTTAATTCAGCAAACGCCTTCGCTAATCCGTCATCACTCACTGAGGGACATACCATATCAGAGAGAGATTTCAGTTTTTCGGAGCCGTTCGCCATACAGACGCTGTAACCAACCGTCTGAATCATCTCAAGGTCATTCATGCTGTCCCCGAAGCCTATTGTTTCTGACACAGGGACATTGAAACGCCTGCATATAATCTCAACGCCAAGCCCCTTGTTGAAGGCTTTGTTGATGATTTCACCGTTTACGCAAGTTGATGATGAGCCGCCAACTTTCACTTCCTGCATGACAAAGTTGAACTCATCGCCTAATGCCGCTTTTGCCTCGTCAAGCTGCTTCATGTCCATGCACATTATGACGACCTTATAGACTGGCGAGCCGTCATACTGGCTCATAGGCTTAATGCCGAGGTTCGCGGATAATGCTTTTCTCCAGCGCTCAATTTCGCTGTTGCCTTCACCCTGTGAGCTGAGGAAGTCGCCGAGGTTCTCATCGCCCCAAGAGCCTTTTTCCGCCTCAATCGTGCAGAATACTCCATGATTGTGTAACGCTTTAAGGGCTGTG
Organism: Synergistaceae bacterium; assembly: GCA_017448685.1. Lineage (GTDB taxonomy): Bacteria > Synergistota > Synergistia > Synergistales > Aminobacteriaceae > JAFUXM01. The sequence continues at coordinate 4,195 of JAFSKY010000231.1, read as the reverse complement.
TCGCGCTGTTCGTCCGTCATGGGGTTGTCGTAGAGTATTTCGGAGTAGTCCTCACCTACAGCGACATATCCCCCTGCGCATGAGATATAGCCGTCAAACTGCCAGCGCAATAACGGTTTGAGCATGTCGGGATTTCGTCCTGTGCAGAGAAATACTTTGTGGCCATTCGAGCGGGCTTTTGCGATTGCGTCAATGGCACTCTGAGGGGGGATGTTTTCGCCGGGTGATGTGAGTGTTCCGTCAATGTCCAGAAATATCAGCTTCAATGTTTGTGCCTCCTTGTGTGATTTGTGTATGCGTTCTAGTTTTGTGTTGCCTCAAGCTCAATGCGTAGTGCGGCTATGTGTTCAGGGGAATACTCCGTAACACTTGCTATTTGTTCGTCCGTAAGCAGGCCAAGCCCTATGAGGTTACGTGCAGTTTGGTTGCGCACCTGAGCTATGCCCTGAGCTATGCCATGATTTACGCCATCTTCAAAAATTTCTTCCGTTACAGTCTTGGGTCTCATGCTTCCAATTCCTTGCGCAATTTGGCTACGTATTCTGGGGTCTGCTTCATGGCTATTGCTATTTGTTCATCCGTGAGCCAACCAAGCCCTATGAGGGAGCGTATATCTTCATCACATTTCTGAGCTATGCCCTGGGCTATGCCCTCATCAAATATTTCTTCCGTTATGGTCTTTGGTCTCATGTTCTCTCCTACCTCCCATCCAAGTGCTGAAAGAGCCTCATCCACGAAGCGCGTCCTGTATTCCTTATCGTCGAGGCTCATAGTGTACTCAAGCATTATCAGGAAATTCCTGCGCTGTATTTCGCTCCAGCCTTTTTCCCTCAAGATTTCAACAATTCTCCGCATGTATTCAAATTTCTGGCTGTCAGACTTGCGGAATTTTGCAGCTATCTTCACGGCGTAAATGAACAGCTTAACGGGGCTTCCACTGGATAACAGTTCATCATCATCATACTCATAGGCTTTTATCGTGTGATACTTGTACTCGGTCTTTGTCCCGAAAATATCAGCGCGGTATATTCCCGGGTCGCCTTCCTTCGCGGGACGTTTTGCCGTGAGTATTGCCATAGCTACGGGATGACGTTTGTATTTCAGAAACAGCAGGCACAAATACCTGAACATTCTCAGCGATATAGCCTCGCCGCCCCTACCTTGAATTTCTATGTGGAACAAAACCCATTCTTCTCCGCCGTCCTTGAGGTAGATTTTCAGCAGGCAATCGACATATCTCTTTGAGGATTTCCGGGTTTCCTGCCCAGTTTCATCCGCGAGAATCTCATGAAGCTCTTTGTCGAGGGATTCGGCTTCACGATTTGTGTCAGCAGCCTCGTAAAAATCTGGCATGAAGTCTCTCAGTATTTCCCGCCAGAACCTCATGACAAACTCCTTCCACATAGCGTCATAGCTGTACGGGTCTTCTTGTTCCTGGTTAATGATGATAGTTTCATCAGCCATAGGGCAGACAAGCTCCTCCGCAAAAAATTCGTGTGTGAGTGAAAAATTAATGTGAATGGAAAAATTATATCCGCAAACTTTTCATGAGGCAATAAAAAAAGCGGAAGCCTTACGAAAAGACTCCCGCTTACTGAAAATTTACCTTGCTGATTTATACCATTCGCTTACTTCATTGAGCCTGAACTCAAATTCTCGTCTCTCATTGTTCTTTATGGTCTGTAGGATTACTCCTGAGAAGAACGAAATTATAGCCGCAATCATTCCGAACCCACAAGCTATAAGCGTTGGAAATCTCCTCACAAGCCCTGTAGCAAGATACTCATTCAGCACGGGAATGAACACAAGCCCTGACACTAGCGCAAGAATAGCCGCGATTATCCCGAAAAACATGAATGGCCTGTAATCGCAGAAAAGGTGAAATATCGTGCGAATGACCTTCATCCCATCGGAAAATGTGCTGAGCTTTGAGCTGCTTCCGTCATGCCTGTCTGAGTAGCCTATAATCTGATTCATCAGCAACATGTTCTTATCGATTGCGTGAATTGTCATCTCCGTTTCAATCTCGAAGCCCTGAGACACTAGCGGAAATGACTTCACGAAACGCCAACTCATAGCACGGCAGCCCGTCATGACATCGCGCACATTGCTGTGAAATATCAGGTTTATCAGCGTCCTCACGAGCGAATTTCCGAAATTATGAAACGGCCTCTTGTTTTCCTGGAAATATGTTGAAGACAGCCTGTCGCCTATAACCATATCTGCCTTGCCAGACAACACCGCTTCAGCCATTTCACGCCCTCCGCCCGCTGAATATGTATCATCGCCATCAACCATGATGTAGCATTCTGCGTCTATGTCCCTGAACATTGAGCGTATTACGTTGCCTTTTCCCTGCCTGTATTCATTCCTCACGGTAGCTCCGGCATCATGGGCAAGCTGCGCAGTTCCGTCTGTTGAGTTGTTATCGTAGACGTAAATTTTCGCGTCAGGCAATTCATGTTTCCAGTCGGTAATGACTTTCTTCACGGATAAAGCCTCATTGAAGCATGGTATGAGAACAGCTATTTTGTCCATGTGGCTCAATTGCTTTCCTTCCCACGCATAAGCACGAGGATTATCAGAGGGAATACAAGGTATGAGACGTAGAAATATCTGAATACAGGCCCCATAAGTAGCAACATTGTCCCGAAATTGTGAATGAGCAAGGGTAATACGAGGCATAATCTTTTCCAGTCATAAGCGCGGTTGAATTTTAGCCTAGCGAGGATGAAGATTATTATTGCGAGGTTTATAAACCCCACAAGCAGGGAAAACGGCTTGAGTAGAATAGCTATGCCTATTTCAGCTAGAGCCAAAATCGACTGGAGGCTTATATCTCCGCTCAGTACCTTCTGAAAACTTATGTTAAGTCCAGAAGGCAGGATTTTATTGAAGAGACCAGTCAGAAAATCAAGCCGGAAAAATTCATTGCGCGACAGATCAGGCTCTTCCGGCGAACCTAGCAGAGAGTTGAAACTTGGTATTTTCCCCAAAATAGCATAGTTTGTAGCTGTAATCCCCAGCGCACCCCTCAGAGCTTCATACGGAGCTTCCTTGAAACAGCGTAGAGCCATCAACACAATTTTTTTCCAGCCAACGCGTTCAACAGCTTGAATATCCATTTTCTTGGCTACCTGAAAATCCTCATCCGACAAATCTAGAAAATGCAAAGCCTGCCTATTATTTTCTCGCGCTCTCCCGGCGAGAAATTTCATGTCATCCCAGCCGCGGAACACATTGAAATGTTTTTCCCATATATCTTTGTGCGCAATCGTGTATGCAAATTCAAGTATCTCATTGTCGAGACGCTCTGGGGCTTCCTTGACCGCATTCCCTATTATCGTAAGGGGCAATCCGCAGGCTTCTATCTGCCTGTTACCATCCGCCCTCCCAACTTTCAGCGCGTCATACATTGGGCCTCTCACGGCATATATCAGCCCGGCAAAACACAGCAACATAGCCAGAACCTTTTTCCAGTCAGCGCAAAAGAACATGGCCAAAAACAGAGGAAGCGTGAACAGAATTGCGTTATGCCGGAAAAGAGTCCCTGCAACAGCTACAAGTACAAATATTACCGTGTGGCTTGCACCCTTCATCCATTCCCCGCCCGTGAAATGAACTCTCACGGCAAACGTCATCATGAGCATAGATGCAATTGCGAACGTAACATCCTTCAATGGGCTTATGCAGAAAGCGTGCGTTATGGGATTCAGCAGCGTAAAAAGTAGGAAGCACCTCGCAAAAGCAAAGCTACCGTATTCATACAGCGTATACACCGTGTATGACAATGAGAACGAGAATATTATTATCTGGAACAAAACTATTGACCCCGGCCAGCCGCCTGTCAGCTTAAGAGGGAGCGTGAATGAAAATAGCGTGTGTGATACTGGGTGATGATCCGCATAAGCACCTCTCACTGCTTGTCTGTACTGATCTACATTGTCAGCGTTGAAGCAGCCCGGGTAAAAAACAATGTAAAACACAAGGAACGCCAGAAACACATAAAGCCATGTCCGCAGGAAGAATTTGCGTCTTTCCTGAACCGTTAGCGAGTCGAAATCCGGGTGAAGCGTCAAACCTTCCGCCCATTTCAGCAAGCGAGGACACACAAGCAACGCAATGACGAGAGTCATCTCGATGACAGATACAACATACATTCTCCTCTTGATGGCCGAACTTGTCATATCCACAT